>JANPCU010000224.1:0-47536 GCA_031431195.1 Planctomycetota bacterium
GCAAAGCCTCCTGACCCCGCCACCCACCGATCGCCTCAACCGCCTAAACCGCTCGCATGAGGGGCGGGATATGTTGGCTCAGTGGTGGTCGGTGCTCGGGGCGGCACTTCGGGCAGGGGGCGACCGGCGGCGCGGCGGGCGTCGGCCAGCTGCAATGCTCCGGCGATGAATTCCTCGATCTGCTTGTGGAAGGAAAGCGGAGCCTGGATGGCGAGGCCATCACCCAGTGAGATGACATGGGCACGCTTCTCACCCCCATCAATGGTGGTCACAAACTGTTCGACGGCCTGAGCGAAATTCCCGATCCTGTTACCATCCTCACCTTCGCCGTTGAGGTCATAGAACCTCAACCGAGTCAGATCCCCCATCTTCCCGGCGGTGGTGAAATGCAGAACTCCCCGCTCCACATAGGTGTCGAGCTTCGTGCCGTTGATATTCTCCAGCAGCATCGAGAGGGCGTCATCGAGAGAATGCGTTCCGACGAATTGGACACGGGTCTCGAGATCGAGTCCCGCATCGGTCAGGGCTTGCTCATCCACGCGGACTCGCACGCCGGTTGTTTCAACGACGAAGTCCACGACTTCCTTGAGAGTCTGATCTGGGAACTCCAGAGTGATCTCCTTGTCGAGTGCCTCATACACCTTGAGGTCTTTCGCACTTAGCTGACGGAACGCAGCGACCGCCGGGCCGCGATGTCCCGTGTTCCCGTTTCCGTCAGCTGCGTCGTCGTCCTCTGGCTGTTCCATCTCTGCGGGTGTGGCCGCAGCATCGTCGTCCCGCTCTTCGCTCTCGGCGGCTTTCGGCTCGTCCGCTGGTTCGGGAGCGTCCTCCTTCTCCTCGGTAGCCGGGGCTTTCTCGTCATCATCAGCTTCGGCCTTCTCGTCCTCCATCACGGGAGCGTCGTCTTCCTTCTCGTCGCTCTCCGGGGCCTTCGCCTCGTCGTCGGCTTCACCCGGAGCGTCTTCCTTTTCTTCGCCAGCCTGGGCCGGATCATCATTCGCCTCTGCCGACTCGACTTCACCGGGAATTTGGTCCTCGTCGACTTGAGCGAGGAGCAACGGCTGCGGTTCCTCGAACCCTCCCAGACCGGTCTCGGTCCCGATGACTGCCGACAGTGTGCCCGATCCAGGCGACTGGCCAGCACCCGGCTCACCTCCGGTCATCGCTCCCAACAACACGGCTCCGCCGACGGTCAATGTCCCCGCGGCTCCGACGAACAACGCTGTGACTTTGCTTGCAGCTGACATAGCGGCCAGCTCCTTTCCTGCGAGTTGAAGGGCCACCGAGCCGCCCGCTGTCAGCGAAGTGCCGACAGCTGCGCCCGATGCAGCCAGGGAAATGGTCGAGGTAACGAGGGCAGCGGGCGGAGCAGCCGAAGCCACCGACGCCCCCCACCCCACGGCGGCGAGCGCCACCGACAGAGTGATTCCGCGACGCACCAGGCGACTCCGCAGCTCCTGCTTGGCCCGCTTCAGCCGACTTTCGACGGCGGGAACGGTGATGCCCAACAGCTGCGAAATCTCCAGTTGCGAACGCTCTTCCAGATAGAACAGGACCAGTGGGGCTCGATGAATCTCCGGCAGTTGCTGAAGCTCCTCATCGAGCAGCTGGCGTTCATGGGACCGCATCATTTCATGAAACGGATCGTGTTCGACCGCAGTGACCATCTCGACTCCCGTGTCGGTCCCCGACCGTTCTGCGAACTTCCGGGCCAAAGCACGCCGCCCGATGTTGCGCGCTGTGCCGTGCAGCCACGACGCGAGTGACCCCGACCGCTGAATCTTGCGGGCCGACTGTGCCAGGACGAGGAATGTCGCCTGGAACACATCGTCCGCCAGATGACGGTCGTTCACCAGCCGCAGAGCCACCTGATAGACCAGCGAGCCATGCCGCTCGACGATCCGGGTCAGGGCGATCTGGGCTGCGGCCTCGCCTGGTTTCGAGGCGATGAATTCTCGCAGCAGTTCTGCATCCGAGTCGACCTCGGCGGCAGAGGTCACTGCGCGATCCAATCCCCGTTGAGTCGTCGAATCCACCACAGGCGGATTCGCCAGCCCAGACCGGTCCAAAGAACAGCTCTCCCGAAGGAGGCTGCCCGTGTCAGACCAGTCCAAGCTGGCAGTAGGAATCGGAACAGACATGAGCCACGTCTCGGAGTCGAGTGGGCATTGAAAGACGGGAGGCCGAGTGAGCGATCTGTCTGGCCGGACCGACGACTCACTCTCTGTGCAGAACACGCCGAACCCCGGATGTTCGACGCGGCCCATATCTTAGTGTAGCCGGGGGACTCAACCGGTCAGGATTTTCCGAAAGATTGTCGGGAACTTGGGGTCGGCGGTCACATCCAGCTGGGTTGGCCCGAAACAACGTTCCGACTTGATGTTGGACCAATTCCGCATGAGCCACACACCCATTCTGGAAACGCCCGTCGAGAGTGTTGCAGCACTCATCGCTGGGTAATCTCCATGCCCTCTGTCGGGGTCGAGTTCTCTTCCTGGTTAGTGAATGCGAATGATTGATCCTCACAGAAGCGGGGAAAGCCCACTTGTCGCATTGCCTATTCGTGTTCATACTCGGGGAGTGGGAAGGGATCATCTGATGGAAACTAAAGTGGTCGACAGTCGCGGACGATTGGCATTGGGGGCCAAGTTCGCCGGAAAAATAGTCATCGTCCAGGAAGGTGCCGAGCAAATCGTCGTTTCGCTGGCAGTGGTGATTCCGGAATCCGAAGCTTGGCTCTGGAAGAACGAGGCTGCACTGCGGTCCTTGGAGATTGGTATTGAGCAGGCAAGACACCAGCAGTTCGTGACCGATCCGCGAGTCATTGATCCGGCGTGGGCCGAAGTGGAGGTCGAAGATTAGGAGTCCAATGTCCGGTTCAACCCGGTGCTGCACAGCTCGGTCAACTGCAAGCATGCTCGGCGACGATTGTCGAGCAGATACAGCAGATGTGGTATTGCAGCCATAATCCTTGCTCGGAAACATGCCGGTTCCCGTCACCATCAATCAATGCCAATTCCTTCATCATGTAGCGACGATAGCTTTTGCTTAACTCCGGAGATTCGAAGTCGCTGGCGGGGCATTTCTTGTTGGGGCACACCTTCGGGTGATGCCCCCACGCAGGAAGAAGAAAAGCCCCCAGAGTGCTGAAGTTCTCGACACCGATACTGTCGTAAAACCGCTGAAGCATTGTGGACGCCTCTTCATCGCAATCATCGTAAGGCCCTCGGTGACAGCGGAGCGCGTCAACGCATGTCGGAACCGGACTCAGCGAAAACGGTACTAGTTCCGCTTCATTAGGAACGTCGTGATACGGAGATTCGTCAGCTTTGAGAACCTCAATCCATCGGTATTCATCAGTCTGAATCGTCTTGTCGGATATCACGCGATAGGTCGATGCGACACATGTCCAGCAGATGTACAGTGGCAGCCGAGTCAGTGAGGGGAACTGCTTGGCGAACTCTTGCGGCAGTACTGGATCGGTGAGATCAATATCCCAGACTTTCGAATATCTACGGCTGCATTTAGGGCACGTCGTTCCTCGGTGCGTACTGGGTCCCCCTTGAAAATGGCGTGCGTCACCCGATCGAGCGATATGCGTCGCCCGCTCGGAAAAACGGTCTGTGTAGGCTCGAACCGTCGAAACCTGGTATTCGAAGAGGCTCTTCGGAAATTTTGGCACGGTGATTACTCCACTGAGATTGCGGGGTGATATCGGTTGGATCACTCTAGGCCGGGTGACAGGGACGCCGAGAAGTCGCTTTGAACATCTGTGGGTTGGGGATCAACGAGAGGATACCAGTGGACAAGCATGGGGGACAATCCCTTGTGTTCTGGTGCCCCAGACATCCCGAGTGATGTCTGGGGCACCTCGCTGGCCCTTCTATACATCCCTCCGAAGTGGAGATAATGCGATGTCGGGATGCCTACCGGTGGTGTCGCTCCGCTCAGCCACTGGCTATTCTCTGTGTGACCCCTGCCGGGGTCGGGTTCAATATCAGAGGTCATCATGATTCATCAGTCCACATATGGCTCCCAGTCCCTGTACGACGGACATCCTTGTCCGTCGGAGTCGCGACGGACGAGGACGTCCGTCGTACGCTGGCTGGTTCTGATGTTCATGGCCTGTGGTGGGGCAGGACTGACTTTGGCGGAGGACAAGACCGCTCCGACGAAGGCCAAGGCCACCGAGGCCGCCGACTGGCAGATCATCATTCTCCAAGGCCAGAAGATCGGGTATGCCAACTCGATCACGCGCACCGAAGACCGCAACGGCCAGCCGATCACCATCACCGAAGTCTTTACGCGGATCTCGATCAAGCGCTTCGGCGGCAAGCTGACGACCGATGTCAATATGCGGACGGAGGAGGACTCCGAGGGGCATCTGCTGTCGTTTTACTCGCTTCAGGACAATCCGCCGTTCAGCAAGACCGAGACTCGCGGGACGATCAAAGGGAACGTCGCGACCATCTCCACGACCTCATCAGGGAAGACATTCACCAAGGAGATCAAACTCCCCGACGATGTGAAGTCGCCCAACTGGTTCGACCGTTCGGTGAAAGATTCTCCGCTCAAGATCGGGGAGACACGGTCCTTTCGCATGTTCGAAGCGACCCTGGGAAAGATCGCCAATGTCTCCGTCAAGCAGCTGGAACCGGAGATGACCAAGCTGCTGACGAGCGAGGTCGTGAAGCTGAACAAATCCGAGATGACCCAGTCGATCCTCCCCGGCGTGACCTCGACGCTGTACACCGATGACGCGGGTGAGGTCAAAAAGATGAGCATGGGACTGCTCGGCATGGAGACCTTCAGTTGCACTTCCGAAGAGGCTCTGAAAGAACTCGCAGCTGCGGAGATCGATCTGGGTGTCGAGACGCTGATCAAGGTCGGCGTGATTGAGCGAGCGTATGAGACACGGAAGGTGACATACAAGCTGGAGGCCGCCGACTTCGATCCGAAGACGATCTTTCTCGAAAGCCCGACGCAGCAGGTCGTGGCCGGGGAGGCCGGGGTGTTTCAGCTGGTCGTGACGGCTGTCGATGCAGGGACTGCCGGGACGGAGCCTGCTCCGGAGGCGAAGTATCTGTCGTCATCGCGGTTCATCGATCTGGAAGACCCACTGATCGTGAAGCTGGCGAACGAGGCGGCGGGTAATGAGACCGATCCGGTGAAGATTGCGATCCAGGCTGAGGCGTTCATTCACAAGCACCTCAAGCTGAAAAACTTTGCGACGGCGATGGCCACCGCTTCGGAGGTCGCCGCCAGCCAGTCGGGGGACTGCACCGAGCATGGCATCCTGCTGGCGGCCTTGTTGCGAGTGAAGAAAATTCCATCGCGCGTGGTCACCGGGCTCGTGTATGCCCCGTCGCTGAAGGCTTTCGGCGGGCACATGTGGACCGAGGCGTACCTCCACGGATGCTGGGTGCCGCTGGATGGCACGCTGGCCAAGGGGCACGGCGATGCAGTGCATCTGAAAATCGGGGACAGCGCCCTGGAAGACAGTGCGTCTCTCCCGGTCGAGAGCTTTCTGCCGCTGATTCATATCATCGGGCGGACGAAGCTGAGCGTGGTGCGGGCCGAATACGCGGAGTAAGGAACTGGTCCGAAACAACTTCCCGAAAGGTGCAAAAAAGATTCACCGCCGAGGGCGCGGGGGGCCGCAGAGGTTCATGAGATCTCCGGGATACCCTCTGCGAACCTTCGCGTCCTCGGCGGTGAATTCCGGGAAGTTGTATGGAGCCAGTTCTTAAATCATCAGACCCTGGGAAACGAGCGGGCACTGGGACATACCCCAACACTCACGCCCCCTTGACCATCCCGAGATCGACCAGCTTCTCGCGACACTCATCCCGCTCGCGCGATCGCTGGAGTGGCCGCCATTGTTCGTCCTGAGCTTCCAAAAACAGCTCCTCACCCACGGGCATACCGACTCCCCGCGAGGTGGCCAGCTGGGTCAATCGCTGAATCACGCCCGACTCCAACCGCGAGAGCGCCATGGCATCGCGGCGGTAATCGATGAACGCCTCCCACACGATTGGGAAGAGCTTGGCCACGATCTGCTCGCCGATCGTAGTCGCGTACTGCCGGATTTCGAGTTGGGCATGAGAGTCCATCCGCAGGGCCAGGAAGTGCAGTAAATTGTGCAGGTCGATCTTCCAATAGGCTTCGGTGTAACTGCACAGCGGGAGGTCTTTGCGGGCCTGCTCGCGGGCGACGCCGACCTCGAGCCGTTCTTGGTACAGACGTTCGGCGGACTTCTGGAATTCGGCCTCGGACTCGGTCAGCTTCTGCCCCATCTCGGGGGAGAGGAAGCCCTCGCTCCCCTGCCGATTGTTGGTGGCCTGGGTCCGCCACTCTCCGGGCAGTGTCGACTGCAACGAGTCAATCGCCACCGAGTAACGGGTGCTGTACTCGTTGACGCTGGCCATGCGGTGGCGAATCCACTGCCGCCAACAGTCCATGGGGACGCGAACCAGCAGCTTGATCTCGGCCATCTCCATCGGTGTCGTGTGCCGATGCCGCATCAGATAGCGAATCAATGTGCGGTCATCGGAGACATGCCGGGTGCCTTCGCCGTAGCTGACGCGTGCCGCCTGCACGACGGCGGAGTCGTCGCCCATCGTGTCAACGAGGCACACGAACCCATCATTCAGAACCGGGAATTTCTTCCAGCGCAGAGCTTCGACAGTTTCAGAATTGGACGCCATGGGATTCCTGCGCTGTGATGTGTTGCTGGAGAGTCCGAAGAGTCACGCGCGAGTGTCTCATCGCGGACACTTCTTCCACTGACTCAATCGCCTTCGCGACCGGAGGGTGGGTGATTCTGGCGACTGCGTCGGTCGGATGCCAGCCGAGGGAAGAAGAGGAGAGGATGCATTGTACCACTGGGCCGGGTGACCAGCCCAGTCACCCGACGCGTCAGCGAGGGCGTTCGTCCCCTGAGCAGAGGTCACAGGCTTTACCCCGATGTGGGCAAGAATGGGGAGCAGCCCTCGCTGACGCGTTTTGAAGTGGCGAGATGGGGACACGGATCGCACGGAGTCCACGGAACATGGCCTGCTGGGTTCGAAGTTCTCAGACATGGGGCATCGCACGATCCATGTCTGTGATCTCCCGAATTCTGCCATAGACGCGGCTTTCTCCGTGTCATCCGCGCCTTCCGTGTCCCATTTGCGCCACTTCAAAACTGACGCTGTGGGTTGGTAAAGTCTGTGCCAGTGGGAGATTGCTTATATGATCAGCGAGCCTCATCCAGTTCACGTGGGCGAAAGCTCAGTCGACTCATCCGCGATTCGCAGTGGGCAATTGCCCAGGGTTATATTCTTGGCTGACTCGCGACTCACAGCACGATATGATGGTTTGATCGGTAATATTTGCCCAGCGTTGCCGCACCCCGGTCAGGAGTTCCCGTCATGCCTCAAGCGATTGCGAATCCGGACGACCTGCGGGCATTTGCCGCCAAGCTGAAGCAGTTCAACAATACCTTAACCGACCAGGCAGCGATGCTCTTGTCCAAGCTGGATGTGATGAGCGCCAGCTGGCGCGACCAAGAGAACCTGAAGTTCTCCGAGGAGTTCAAGGAGCATATTCGACTGCTGGGGCAGTTTGTCGAAGCGAACAATACCCATATCCCATACCTGCTGCGGAAGGCCGACCGGCTGGACGAATATTTGCAGCAGCGGTAGGGGGAGGTTTATGGTTTATGGTTTATCGAAAGAGTCATCCCTTTCTTCGATGGACCTTGCCCTCAAACCATTAACACTCTTCCCCTCTGTCGATCAACCATCAACCATCAACCATCAACCATCCTCCCTCCCATGTCCGGCAATGTTCAAGTCACATCGATCGAGGTGGTCCAGGAGTTCGCTCCGACGCTCGCCGTCCTGCAGGAGGAACTCAAGGCGGTTCTCTCGGCGGTCCAGATTGAGATGCAGCGGGCCATCGGTTGGATCGAACAAGATCGCCCGCGCTATTGGCAGACTCAGCTCAAGCGGGCCTTTGACAAGGTGGCGGAAACTCGCACCTCTCTCACGACTTGCCAAATGCGAACTGTGGCTGGTCGTCACCCCAGTTGCATCGAGGAGAAGGTGGCGCATGCCGCCGCCAAACGACGACTGGAGTTCTGCCAGGAGCAGATCGAGCTGGTCAAACGCTGGGGGGTCAAGCTGCACCATGAGGCGGACGAGTTGCGGGGCCGGATGGCGGGTTGCCAGCGGCTGGCGGAATCGGACCTGACCAAATCGATGGCGTTGCTGGCGAACGTGGTGGAAAGTCTGGAGCGCTATGCCGGGATTTATGCCGGGCCGCTGAGTGATGCGGCACTGACGACGGGAGAGACCCCACCTGCGGAGCTAACGCCCGAGGAGGGACAGGGGTGATGGTCGACAGCCTCTTACTGAACACAAGGCATCCCGAGTCAGGAACTGTTCCGAAATCACTTCCCGAAAGTTCTGAAGAGGAATCACCGCAGAGGACGCGGAGGACCGCAGAGGTCCGAGTGAACTCTGGGATTTTCCTCGGCGAACCTCTGCGTCCTCTGCGTCCTCTGCGGTGAATTCCGGGAACTTGTCTCGAGCCAGTTCCTTGAAGCCCGTCGCCTCCTCCCTTTCACATCTCGCGCCAGACAGAGGATTGGTACACAGATTTCTCAGATCGTCACAGATTCAGAGGGGAGGGGAGCGATCTCCCTTCCGCAATCACCGCCTCACTCGACGACCTCTCACCCCACCAGTTCGAACTCCACCAGACCGGTCACACGACCGCAAGAAAATAAGGAATTGGACTGTCCATCAAACCGACAGCAACTCACCCCTTCCCGTGTTGCGACTTGCCGCAGCCAATCCTCTTCAATCTGTGAAAATCTGCGCAATCTGTGGACTAACTCCCCGCTCTGAACAGGCTCGACTGAAGGGGGAATGGGTCCACAGATTTCACAGATTGGCACAGATTGAAGCACTCCAAATTCGCACGGTTTGTGGTCGCGGGGCGAGCGATGTGGACTCACAAAACGGCATGCGCCGGGTCACCTCAAGCTGACCAGCAGTCGCTCGTTTCATCAGGCCAGGGCCGACCCTGGCCCCACAGCTACGCACTCACTGAAAGTCTCATCGCCAGTGGGGAGAGGGGGCCGGATACCTCGATTGGGAGAATGCACCCCAGCCTCCGTCTCATCGGAGACTTTCTGTTCCCTGAAATCGCCAATTCTGCGATAACGCGGATCGCTGACACGCGGTTCATGGGGGACTGGCGAGGAGAGTCAGTTCGCAGGGTGCCATGGAATGGCGATCGAACCGCCTTCGACAACGCTCGTCAACACGTTGCAGTCGCTGAATCTGGCGACGGCCAAGGATCTGCGCGCGTGTCAGACGCACATTCGCCATCTGGTTCGCGACCTGCCCGCGTTTGATTCGGTCTGGATCGATGCCCTCGTTCAGGGGGGCTGCCTGACCCCGTTTCAGGCGAAATGCCTGACCCAGAATCCCGAGACACTCCAACTCGGTGACTACGTCTTGGTTGATCGGCTACCGCATGATGGCTGGCCGGTGCGGTATCGGGCTTGTGCGTTGGCGGGCGGGCGACCGGTGGCAATGGCGGTACTCCCCATACTGGAGTCCGAACGCGAGCAGGCGAGTGAGCGATTTCAACGGCACCTCTCCGCAGTGCAGAAGCTGACGCACCGGAATCTCTGCCTCGCGACTTCAGTCGAGGATGACGCTGCATCGCTGGTGGCCATCAGCGCGGTGCCAGTCGGTGAGGCGCTCGACGAGTTGCTCGTGCGGCGCGGTCGGTTCCCGGCGGATGTGGTCGAGGAGATTGCTCGGCAGGCCCTCGAGGGACTCAGCCGACTCGAACAGGCGATGACATTCCACGGCGACGTGCGGCCTCGCAACCTACTGCTCGGACCGGCGGGACGCATCCAGATCATCAACGCCGGACTGTTGGCAGCTGCTCATCCGCAAGTGACGATTCACGGGACGTTGCCGATTGCCTGTCACGAGGGAATCGCTCCCGAACTCATCGGGGGCCGGACGGAGCGGAACTCCGCCAGTGACATGTATGCCCTCGGGTGCCTGCTGTGGCAGTTACTGGCGGGTCGGCGGCCGTATCTTTCAGCGGATCGTCTTGAGCAGTTGGCCGCTCACCAGGCGGCGACGATCCCCGACATCCGCTCGATCGCTCCCGAGACCCCGTCGTCACTGGCCCAGCTGATCGCTCGTCTGGTGGCGAAGCATCCGACCGAGCGGTACGCCAGTCTGTCGGCGGCCTCGCGCGAGTGCGGGCCCAGTCTCGCTCGCGGGCGGGCACGGCTGAGCCAGTTCCAGATCTCGTTTCAGTCGATGGTTCCGGTACGACTGGGGCGATCCGCTCGGACCCGCCAGCCCGCCGCGCTGCAATCGATACTGACAGCTGGCGTGTTGCTGGGAGCCGTGGGGCTATTTCTGTTTCCGGGGGCCGGGCGGTCGATGCTCGACTCTGCGGGAAGGCTGTTGAGTGCGAAGCAGGAGGCGGGCGGGCCACAACAAAAGACTTCCGAAGTCTCCGAAGACTTCGGAAGTCTTCCGCCCCAGCCCGCTCCCCCGCTGAAGACCACCGCCTCCGCACCGGCCACCCAAGAGACCCGGAAACACTCGGGTCGGATCATCCTCGACAAGGTCGGTCCCTACGCCGCCTCGACCCACTCGGCAGTCGGCGAATTGCGGATCACTGCGGTCGACGGCGTTCGCCCGGTCATCGAGATCGGCGACCAGCCGCTCCGCCTCGCCGCACAGCGGGTGGTGCTGGAGAACGTCATCCTCCGCCGTGCGGCCAATGGATCGCCGGATGTTCCGTTGCTACAAGTCGACTCGCAGATTCTGATCCTCACGGGCTGCGAATTTCACTCCGGGACTCTGGTCACTGCGAGTAACGATGAGGCCGTGAGTGACTCGTCGCGGATGGCTATCCGCTGGCAGCGACTGGACGAGAACGACATTCAGCCGGGCGAGATCGAGTTGTCGCGCTGCTTGTGCGTTGGCGGTGGGCCGGTGGTCAGCTGCGATTCGGTGCCGCAAGCCGTTCGATTGCAGGACACGGCGTGTCTAGGCACGGGGCCGGTGTGCGAGTTACTCTCCCCACCGGGCGTGCGGACGCTGCGAATGAGCTTGACCCGTTCGACACTCCGCGAGACTGGCCCGCTGCTGCGTGAGCACCAGCTGACCCCTCAGAAGCAAACGCCGATCGTGATCGATCTGCGGCAGTCGGTCCTCGCTCTGCGGCCAGATGTCGCAGTGGTTGAGGCACTGGGCCCCACCGGAGGTCGCTGGCGTCCCGACATCCAGATCGAGTCGAGTGGCTCGTACCTGGCCGGAGAAGCGGCGTATGTGGCGACTCGTTCGGAACCATCCAGCGAACTGAACCCGCTCGATCCGACCATGCTCGACATCGAAGGGCTGCTGCCTGCTCAGGTCGAGTTCTTCGGTGCGCTCTCCCCACGCTGGCATAACAACGTCGTGACTCGTTACACCGCTGATGTGCAGAGTGACGAACTGCCGGGCATCCAGCCTCCCGCCGTGCTTTCTCCTCTCCCTGCTCCTCCTCTTTCCGGCAAGCCATGACCAGGGCCGCTGAATTCATCGTCACCAGCCACATCCCGGAACTGCGACAGGCAGTCGGGACCGCGCGTCTGTCGGGCTGCACAATCGGGTGCGTGCCGACGATGGGGGCGCTCCATGCGGGGCATGTCAGTCTGATGGAGGAGTGTCGGCGGCGGACCGATTTCGTGGTGGCCACAATCTTCGTGAACCCGTCCCAGTTCGCCCCGCATGAGGACCTGTCCAAATACCCGCGCCCGATGGAGCGCGATCTTCAGCTGTGCCGCGAGGCGGGAGTCAACCTCATGTTCGTCCCCGAGGTGCCCGCGCTCTATCCCGCCGGGTTCCAGACTTGGGTCACAGTCGAGGAGATCTCGAAGCCGCTCGAGGGCACCTTCCGCGCCACCCATTTCCGCGGCGTTACCACGATCGTCCTCAAGCTGTTCAACATCGTGCAGCCGGATGTCGCCTGCTTCGGGGCGAAGGACTATCAGCAGCAGTCCATCATTCGGAGAATGGTCTATGATCTCGACCTGCCGGTGGAGATAGTCGTCTGCCCGACGGTACGCGAGCCGGACGGCCTCGCGCTGAGCAGTCGTAACGTGTACCTGAGCAAGAAAGAGCGGACCGTCGCGCTGTCGCTGTCGCAGTCGCTGGCACTGGCTCAGGAGCGGCTGAGCGCGGGCGATCGCGATCTTGCGGCCATCACACGAGCCATGCAGGCCCAGCTGCGAGCTCACCCGGAAATCCAGATCGACTACGTGGTGATCGCCGATCCCGACTCGCTCGCGGAACTCACGTCGCCGCAGACATCGATGGTCGCCTTGATAGCCGCGCGAGTCGGGGCCACCCGGCTGATCGACAACCGTGTGCTGACCGCCCCGTAGCGACGTTTGCCAGAACATGGGAGAAGGGAACCCGCATTCGCACGCAGGTTCCGTCGATGTAGGGTGGGACAAGCCGCTTTGGGCGCTGGCCCACCATTCCGCAGACACGCCACAGACATGGTGGGCTGGCGCTCCAAAGCGAGCTTGTCCCACCCTACGGTCTACGGTCACTTGCCCACCTTCTGGTGGCGGTGGCTACAGTCACTCTGACCCTCAGAAAGACCCCGGATGCGACAAGTCCTCATCTACATCCTGCTCAAGCATCCGTTCGCCATCGGCGAGCGAGATCCCGTATCGGGCGTGCCGGGATTCGGGCTGACGTGGGTCTTGGCCGTGGCATGTTTGGTCTGGATGGCGGTGAATTTCGTTCGGAATCGAGCGGTCTTCCTTGCTGAAATTAAGCAGTCCGCGCTCGTCTGGGGCGGGGCGATTCTGGCCTCGATGTTCGTGCTGCCTGCGGTCGGTATCACGAGGCTGCCGATCTTTGGCTATGGGATGCTGGTGCTGATCGGCTTCTTGTGCGGGTTGTGGCTCTCACGCCTGCGGGCGAAACGCATCGGCCTCGATCCAGAGATCCTCACGGACCTGAGTCTGTGGCTGCTGGTCACGGGGGTCGTAGGTGGCCGAGTGTATCACCTCGTGGAGTTCCGGGAGACGCATTACGCTCATTGCAAGACAGTCCTCGGCTCTCTCATCGCGACCGTGAATCTCACCGAGGGGGGATTGGTTCTAATCGGGGCACTGGTGGGAGGGACCATCGGCTTCTTCGTCTTCTGCGACCGGCGAAAGTTACCCACACTCCAGCTGATCGATGTCATCATGCCGGGAGTCTTCTTCGGCGTGGGGTTCGGCCGGATTGGATGTCTCATGAACGGGTGTTGTTTCGGGGATCCGTGCGATCTTCCCTGGGCGATTCAGTTTCCCCGAGGGAGCGTGACGTGGGACGATCTGGTGAGGCGGGGGCTCTTAACTCCAGCCGACCTATTGACCATGCCGCTCCATCCGACGCAGATCTATAGCTCGATCGACGGCTTTATGCTGGGGACGATTTTGTGGAATCTGTACCCGCTACGCGCTCGCAATGGGCAGCTCCTGGGGATGGCGTGCATGATGTATGGCTGTACGCGGTTTTTGATCGAGGCCCTTCGAGATGATACGGAAAAGTCCAGCTATTGGGGTTTGTCACTCACGGTGGCCCAGCGCGACAGCATCGGGCTATTGGTTATCGGAACAACTCTGCTGGTGTGGATATTTCTGAGAGGGGAACGAGCAACATCGAAGTGGATCGAGAGCAAGCTCCCGACTCCCGCCCCCCGGCTCCCGACTTCCCCTCAGTGATTGACGGCGAACTCAGTCGAGTTCAAGTAGGCCCAGAGGATATCGCCGTAAGGCTCCGATTCATTCGCACTCGATCCGGGTTGGCGGTGTCGGAGGATCGGCTGGAAGCTGGCCAGCTCGTTGCGTTTCGGATCGCGGCCCAAGGCAGCCCGGCAGAGGCTCTTGATTCGGTCCTGGTCATCGCCGCCCATCCGCATGATTTCATGCAGCACGGTTCCGGGGGAGTTGCTAATCGCGTTCCGGACCAGGTCGCCGTTCATCATCATCAGCGACTGCGAGAACGTACCGTCGAACGTGGAGGCATCTCCGTTCTCCTCATTCTCCATGACCGAGTAGAACTGAGCCAGCCATTCTTTGCGATGCACTTCCGCCTGCTCCCAGTACGCCACTCCCGCTCGATCCGCAGCTGTCGCGACGAGCAGTGAATCAAACATCTGCTCGGCGGAGAGGGGCTTTAAGTACATGCGGCTGAACAGTGGCAGCTCGCCATCGACCGGCAGGTCGGCGCGATTGCCCGGCACCTGGGCACTGGACAGGTGATACGCCCGTGTGGAGACAATCCAGCGATTGAGGCGGTTGGTGTCGAAGTTGGTGGCAACGACGGCGTCGGTCAGAGCCTCGAGCAACTCGGGGTTCGCACAGGCTGAGTGCGGCCCCATGTCGTCGATCGGGTTGACCAGCCCTTGGCCGAAGAAGTGGGCCCAGGTGCGATTGACCAGAGCAGCGGCGAGTTCGTGCTGCCCCTCATTGGTGAGCAGCTTGGCCAATTCCTGACGCCGCTTGACCGTCGGATCGGGATCGACTTCCTGCCCCTCGAACTTGGGGTAAGCGACCCGCATCACGCCCTTGAGGTCGTCGTAGTAGGTCGGACCACCGACCTCGCGATCGATCAGCGAGCGACTCACCACATCCGTACGTCCGGTGGTCGGGTTATACTTCTTGTTCTCGACAATGTCCGCTTGCTGGAAGAAGCTGTTGAGTTCCCAGAACTCGGCCATCGACCCGCCATGCTTCGAGTCGGGGTGCTTGTGGCACTGCGTACACTGCACCTGCTGGCAGAGGAAAATCCGGGCGGTGACAGCTGTGGCGGGCACGGCTTGGTTGTTGAGGTGAGCCAGCAGGAAGTTGGCCTCGCCGACTTTTTCTCCGTCCCCTTCAGCAGACACGAGCCGGGCGACGGTCTCAGTCCAGGGGCGATTCTCCTGGAATTGCTCTCGCAGGAATTGGCCGAGCAGTTCGCGATTGATCGGACGATCGGGCGAGCGACCGACCAGCAGATTGGTCCAAATCGTGGTCAGGTTGCGGACGTAGTCGGGCTTCTTAATCAGATCTTCAATCAGGATCTGACGCTTGTTGGAGCGTGAATCGGTGAGGAAGCGATCAACACTACTGGCGTCCGGGATGTGCCCCGCCAAGTCGAGGTAGACCCGGCGAAGCCACTCGGCATCGTCCGCAATCGGAGAGGGACGCACGCCCGCTTCGTCGAGCTTCGCTTGCCACATGCCGTCAAGGCGGGCCAAGAGTTCCGCGTCGACGATGGGCCCCAAGGCAGCCACAGCAGTCGGAACGTCCGGGGTTACGGACGGAGGCTCGACCACCGTTTCGGTGGGGCCGTCACGATCAAGGACAACCCGTGGAATGGGAGAGACATTCACTACGGCGTCATTGGGGAGCTTGTGGACATCGGGAACAACCGGAGTGATTGTTTCTGGTGTTGTGGGGGGGACAACCACCACTTCGCTCGGGCCGGGGAGACTGGCTGGGCCGATCCCCTGTGACACGAAGAAGACCACGAGCAGAGCGGCCGAAAGCAATCCGGCGATCGCGGCCAGACGCTTCACAGTCCAGAGAGGTTGGCGAACGGAAGTGGCCCCGGTCCGCTCGGCATAGGCTACGAGCGAGGCCGATTCGCTCAGCGAGGCGTCCCACGTCAGAGTGCCATGCAGGTGCATGTAATCGACATACAGCCGCCGAGCTGCGGGCTGCGAGAGGACCAGTTGCTCTAAGCGGTCCTTCCCCGCCAGCGTCTGGCGATTTTCGCACAGCGCTTCGAGGAGAGGGTACAGCTCACTGGCAACTTCGAGGGACATCGGCTGGCTCAACACTTCCGGGTCAGGTGACGGTTCAGGAACACGATCCGAGTTACATTTCCGCCAATCGCCGCTGGATACACTCCAGCAGCACACGCCGAATGCGGCCTAACGACTGATAGACCGAGTTCGGTGGCCGCCTCAGATTGGAGGCCAGATCCTTGCCGGACGAACCCGGCTGATACCGTTCGCGGATCAGTTCCCGATCCCGAGCGGACAACTTCTGCAGGCACTGTTCCAGAGCCAGTCGCTGTGGTTCGGGATCGTCGAGTCGACTGACTGACTCCTCCGCCACCACATTGAGGAACTCGTCACTGAATTTGAGTTTGTCCCGTCGATACCGCTGGCGATGCTGCATCACCTCGTAGCGGGCAATCTGACATGCCCAGGCAAAGAAGTTCGTACCGGGGTCGAACTGATTCGACTTGGACCAGACCACAAGGTTCGTGTTCTGGAGAACTTCTTCGGCATCTTGCACACTCCCCGTCTGCCCCAGGATGAACAGATAGAGAGAACGTTGTGACTTCGTGAACAGTTGGACAAAGCTCACGGGATCGCGAGGCACATGCGGGGTGCTGGCCCGACTCGCGGAACCCGTCCCAATGCTTGATGGCTCCGCAGAGTTCGAGGAACTCTGCGCCGCAGCAGGCGTGTGGACCGCCGGAATGGCCGGATTGGAACTCACAACATCTCACCTGGTAGGTTGCAAGGCATGGCATGAACTGGGGTGAATGGCCCTCGGCCCAAGAACAGTCACCATTCAAGAAACAAGGGGGCAGTGGCTGCCCCCTTGCATCGACGAATCTCTGTCTCAATCACTGGAGGCCAGTGACGGGGACCAGTGACTAGGAGATGAGTCCCTTGATCGGCACTCCGCCGCCAGCGATCTTCATCGGACGACCACGCTTGGAGGTGTGGACCGTGTCGAGAGGAATCCGTAGAGCGTAGGCTGCGGTGGCCCAGATATCTCCGGGCAGGTAGCTCTCGCTGACGACCTTGTCGCCATCGGCATTGGTTTCCCCGATGGCACGACCACCCTTGAGGCCGCCGCCGCCGATCATGACCGACCAACTGGTCGCCCAGTGATCGCGTCCGACGTTCTGGTTGATGCGAGGGGTCCGGCTGAACTCGCCCATGCAGATCACGACGACATCGTCGATCATGCCACGCTGCTTGAGGTCAGCTGTGAGGCCCGCGATCCCCTTGTCGAGAATTGGCAGACGCTGATTCTTGAGGGTGTTGAACACGTCGTTGTGGAGATCCCAGCCGCCGGGGAAGTTCACTTCGATGAACGGCACACCCACTTCGACCAGACGGCGAGCCATCAGCATGCTGGCACCGAATCCGGGTCCACCGTAGGAGGCGAGTGTTTCGGGGCTCTCTTCGGAGACCTTAAACGCCTTCATCTGCTCAGACCGCATCAGGTTGACAGCCTTGCCGTACACGTCCTTATGAGCCTGGCCCGCATCGCCGCGGTCGGACTTGATGAAGCCATCTTCGATCGACTGGAGCATGGAGAGCCGGGCACCGAGACGAGCGGGGTCAACACCGGCCATATCGGCGTTCTGGATCTGACCCTGAGCATTCACGCTGAATGGAGCGTGCGACATGCCGAGGAAGCCGGGGCTCATGCCACCGCCACCAATCGAGACGAACGAAGGAATCTCGAGTTCCTTACGCTTGGCACCGAGTTCGTAGCTCACGACCGAGCCGAAGGTCGGATGAACCACGGTGGGATTCGGGACGTAGCCCGAGTGCATGAAGTAGGCACCCCGCATGTGGTCAGCTTCGCGAGTGCTCATCGAGCGGACGACCGAGAGGGCATCCATCTGCTTGGCCACTTCGGGAAGGTGCTCAGAGATTTGCAGGTCGCCCGCTGTGCTGATCGGCTTGAACTCTCCGCCGTTCTTCGAGCCGGGCTTCAAGTCCCACATATCAATCGTCGGAGCACCACCACCCAGCCAGACCAGAATGCACGCCTTCTGATTCTTCTTGACTTCAGCCGCGTTCAGGTGCAGGTGGTTCAGGAACTCATTGGCTCCCAGAACTGCTGCGCCGCCCATTGCGGCATGGCTCATGAAGTGACGACGGGACATGCCTTGGTTGAACATGGAAGACTCGCTTTGGGAAAGGGTGGTGGGTGAAGTGTATGGTGAAGGAGCCGAGGCTCCGGGCTGGTGACAGTGGACAGTGCAAACACGGGTCAGCGGTTGACGATGAACTCGTTCGAGTTCAACAAGGCCCAGTAGAGATCCTGGTAGGCATCCAACGGATTGGAATACTGAGACATCATCCCTTGCAGGTTCTTCTGCTCGCTACTGCTCGGAATCCGCCCGAGAGCAGCCATGTACAAGGCTCGAATCCGGTCAGGATCCTTCTTGTAGCTTGGATTGGACAGAACCGTGTTCAGGTAGCTGCCTTTGTCTCCGCTCGTGGCAGTCTTGACCAAGGCCCCATTCATCATCAACAGGGCTTGTGGAATAGTACCGCTGTAAACCGAGGGATCTTCGTCGTCATTTCCACCGAATATTTGCATAAACTGGCGTTTCATCTGCTCTCGCTGATCTTGGGACGCCTCGAAACTCCCCGCACCCGCA
Source organism: Planctomycetota bacterium (assembly GCA_031431195.1). Lineage (GTDB taxonomy): Bacteria > Planctomycetota > Planctomycetia > Planctomycetales > Planctomycetaceae > TH-plancto1. Next base: position 18,483 of record JANPCU010000224.1, read on the forward strand.
GAATCGGCACTCGTGGCCACCAGGAGCGATTCGTACAGCTGTTCGACCTGCATGGGCTTCACGTACATGTGGCTGAAGAGCGGAACTTCTCCATTGGCGGGGTTATCGATCTCGTTTTTCGGGTTAAATCGGCTGGTCAGATTGTATGCTTCCGTGTTGCAAATCCAGCGAGTGAGCTGCTTCAGATCGTACCCACTCTTGATGAACTCGTCCGTCAGCCGCTCGAGCAATTCGGGATGGCTCGCTGGGTTGTGTGGACCCATGTCATCGATAGGACGGGTGAAACCGTTGGCGAAGTAGTGGCCCCACATCCGGTTGACCATCGCCCGGGCCAGCCACTTGTTGGTATCGTCCTTGGTGATCGATTTGGCCAATTCGTCTCGGCGATGCGTTTCGGCTCCTTGGTCGACTTCCGTTTGGAAATACTTCGGATACGCGACCAGCATCAGCCCGGCTCGTGTTTCGTAATACACAGGCCCCTCGAAGTCGCGGCGAACCAGTTCCGAATAATCTTCATCCATCTGGCCGGTTTTGGCGTTGTATACCTCATGATCTTCCCGCCGCATCTGGCGGAAGAAGCTGTAGAACTCCCAGAACTGGTTCTGCTTCCAGTCATTGAAGGGGTGGTTGTGGCACTGGGTGCATTGAACTTGCAGTCCCAGGAAAATACGGGCTGAGCGGGCTGTGGCTTCGACCGGGTATTCGTCACTGCCGGGGTCCAGTTGCAATTGGGCGAGCAGGTAGTTCACAGCCCCATTTTCATCAAAACGGCCTTCAGATGACAGCAGGTCGTAAGAGATCTCGTTCCACGGGCGATTCTTGGCGAAGCTCTCTCGGAGAAACTTTTCCAGCGCTCCACGGTTCGTCTTGTCCGGAGTCGTCCGACCAATCAGCGTGTTCGTCCAGTAGGTCGTAAAGTTCCGCACATAGCCGGAATCCGCCAACAGCGTATCGACCAGCTTACTGCGTTTCGCAGGGTCTTTATCCTTCATGAACTCTTCGAGAACCTTGCCCGAAGGAACGTGCCCAGCAACATCTAAGTAGACTCGGCGGAGCCATTCCGCATCGTCTGCGACTGGACTGGCCTTGATCTCGTTATCCGTCCAACCTTGGCGGATCTGCTCATTGATATAGCTAATGAGCGGATCAGACGAACCCGTCGTGAATTTGTCATCTGCCCCGAAGCTCGGGACAGCTGCAACACTCCACAGGCCACACCACAGCATCAGGGTCATCACGGCGCGATTCATTGAGCCATCTCTCCTGCAAATCCGGTCAGTTTTCGTCATGCATCGGTCGCTTCGAAATCTGACGAAGCGTGTGGCGAAAAGGCAACGTTTCCTAGCTTTTCACCTGACCGATGCAACGATGTTCGTCCTCGAAAGTACCGCAGGTTTGCGAACGGTGTTCGAAACATTTCGGAAATTCAAGGAGTCCACACGGGGAATTGAGTTCACGGAACGTTCACAACTCATATCCTGGTAACATGTTATCAGCTTTAGTCACGATTGCAAACAAAATTGTACCCTCCCGCTGAATTCGGCCAGCCGGCTCAGCATCAGGATCTGCCGACTGCTTGCGGCTCCACTTAGGCGAACGGCCCGTGAAAACTGACCCGCGAGTCTTCCGAAGTCTCGGAAGACTTCGGACGTCTCTGGGGAGGCGAAGTCTGGCCGCTCGCCTTACGGATCAGCCGGAGAGCCGACCTCTGAAGGCTGAACGCTCCACATCAGCGACAACCATCCCGCATCGCTCGACAGCTCATTCAGCTGCAGCGTCACTGGCTTGCCAGCGTCACGCTCCAGCGAGCGTTCCACTGGCCAAGTAGTCGGTTGGAGTCTTTGCTGGACCTGTTTTTCGATCGCCGCCCGCGTGAATTCGGCCAGCATGCCACCCGCCCCGGCGGAGGCCGCTTCGACTCGCACCGTTCCGGGGATCACTCGCAGACCCTCGAGACCGATCGTCGACGTGATGGGAATGCGAATCCGGTGGTAATCCGTTTGCGGAGCTGGGGCGATGCGAAAGGCCGCCACTAAAGTCACGACGGCCTCTCCCTGACCGAACTCTACCGAAATTGGGTTCTGTGGGGCGAGGATCATCTGAGATTGAATGCCGGACGACTCGCCCGCCGGGTTGCCGCCCCGTTCCGATTCCGGTTCGAGCTTTGGCTCCGCCAGAACCGGAACTTTGTCTGCCTGTTCTTGTCGTGGAACAAGCCGAGGGCCCAGGATCGTCGGCTCGCCCAGACCGGGGACCGGCTCATCCGACTGAGCGATTCGTGTTGGAGTTCGCCCCATACGTCTCGCTGGAGAGACCGGGCGATGACTCGACCGTCCCGACGCTGTTGAAGAAAACGCCCGCTGGATCTCTTTCTGCCAACGGTCCATGTCTTGAATCAGAATCTCCTGCCCCCCCAGTGGCAGACTCGACAGCCAGGCGTTCACCGCCTCCGCATGGATGGCGACCCGTAGTTCGGCAGCATTCTCTTCGGGCATCGTCGGCACGTACTCGGGACACTTCTGTGCCTGCTCCCACGCCAAACTGGCCGTCAAGAACTGCTCCGTGGTCCTCATGCGCGTGGTCGGCGTACTCACTCCCATTTGGAGTAGCAACTGCGGGAGATCCTCTGTCAATTGCCGATTGAGTTCTGCCAACCGCTTGTCCACCGCCGAATCGAATTCCGGCACCACCTGCTGAGTAATCCGTTCCGCCGTAATCCGCTCAGATTCCGGCCGCTGTTGATTCGCCACACTCAACGCATACTCCGAGACCAGCGGCCCCAGAAGCGGAATCGCACTCGCCGGGGTGCGGGCCGCCCGATTATTCTGGTTCGGAAAGAGCATTGCCGAGGGGCTGCGGGTCAGGAACTTCTGGCCGTCAAACTGGACGGATTTACCAACCTCAAAGCGATGGTTTCCCTCCGACTGAATCACCGCCTCTGGAGTCCGGCTTTCTGTTGTGTTCCTCGTCATCCCCGTCAGTTGAAACTCCAGCTGAGCCTGACTGTCGCTCGGGACAAACCGGACATGCACCGAGGTCTCCGTCTGCTGTGACCCGACCACCTGGGCCCCGAGGATGCAGTCCCGCACGGGTCCGGCGTCTTGTGACTCGACGCGGATCAATTCATCAAGGAATTTCTGGCTGAGGACGACATGAATCCCGTGACCAGCCGGGAAGGGGGCCGGGGGTCGTCGGGCTGAATAGAAGGTGCGATTGCTGCGGGTGGGTTGGGGAGCAATCGAGTCTACCGGAGTCGGCTCCGGTGGGGCCAAGTCCGGCGACCTCAAGGTCTGGCCGAGTGGGTCTGTCGTGCCCGGAGTGACCGATCTCGTTCGAGGCGGCTGCAGGCGAGACGGTTTCGGCGTTGACCCAACCGGACTTTGGCCCCCGGAAGGCCAAGGAAACGGCGGACCAGCTTGCGCCGAAGCCATCAGCCCCGAACTCAGCCAGCCACAGGCGACAACGACTCCCCATGTCCCCCATCGGGATCTGATCGTCGAGATCGCACTCTGCCGAGATACGCCCAAGTGAGACTGCCTGTTGACAAGGCCCCAGCGCCGCCCCTCGCGTCTTCGAAGGGCGAATACTGGCCGACGGCAATCGTAACCCCAAGGTATTCAGGTATGCGGGATATCTGTCGTTCGTGGCCCGCAATCTGAGACTCGCCGCGCGTGCAACCCTACGTCCCCGATCTCTCCTCCAGTGTCAGCAGCTTACCCAGCCCGGCTTGTCGTCAGACTTCAAAGGATTACTCGAAAGCGAAATGAGGGGGACAACTGACACCTCTGGCGTGACGGCCTGGCACGGTGGAACGAGCGAATACTGGTCAGTATTCGGCATGTCGGTGCATGCCGTTTCGTGAGTCACTCTCCCTCGCCTCGCGACCGCCAAACGTCCACTGGTGGAGTTCTTCAATCTGTGCCAATCTGTGTAATCTGTGGACCCATCACTCTTCAGTCGAGCCTGATTAGAGTGAGGAGTTTGTCCACAGATTTCGCAGATTTTCACAGATTGAAGAGGCTGGGCTGCGGCTGGCGAGACGCTGGATGAGGGGCGTTGCGGCGCGTGGCCCGTGGATTTTCGCTTCGTAGGAATTCTCAGACTCCCAGGATGCTTTCTGTCTTAAATTGCCTCACTCAAGTCTGGCGAGCGACTCGTCGGGCCAGGATCTCTGGCAGGGGGTACTCGGAAATCGGCACGCCCAGCTGTCGAACTTCTTGCAGTCGCTGCCAGGCACGAGTCACGAGCGACTCGCGTGCGCGGACCGAAGCGGGGTCGAGTTCGGACTTAGCGAATAGACCCTCGACAGTGACTGCCTCAAACGCCGAATCCACGATGAATTGAGCGACGACGGGATTACAGCGAAGGTGCCGTTCGGGCGTGGAGAGCAGCTGGCGGGCTTCGACCTCGCCGAGGATGAACCTCAGATAGAGATCGCTTCCTTCCACGAATTCGACTTCGTCTCCGCAGACTTCGCAGAGGTATCCCTGATCGCATTGTGCCATGTGAATCGACGCATTCGGTGAGACGGGGCGTGGTACAGCGAAAGAGCCTCTGACGTAGGCGATATCGCTCCGCGACTCGCATTGTGCGTCCACGGGCCCCTGATAACAACCCGAAACGCACAGGGGCGGGCCACTCGACGAGTGGTCCGCCCCTGGAAGGAATCAGAGCTGCGGGCGTTGAGTCCGGGATCAGCGGGCTCGCGGGTGGGGTCTCACGCCACCCCGCCAGAAAAGCTCTGTCGCGTTGCCAGTTCTGGCATCCGCTACGACAGAGATCATCAGCACAATCGGTGCCAGCCCGACAATCGCTACAACCGGAACCGCAGCAGCCGTCTCAAAAAACGACATATCTATATGCTTGGAATGCAGTAACGTCCATCCAGGTCGACGATTTAATCCAAGTCCCCGACCCAGAGTCATGTTATCGTGATTCAAGTTCTGATCACATCTGAACCCGGCTTGTTTCAACCCCTGATCGCCTTCATCTGATAGCGGCGAATGACAGCTTTCGGGGTCAACCATGCGCCGCACGGAAAACGTTGGAAGTCAGCGCATGCGAAGAAAAACGCGGAGGCTCCTTATGCCGTCCGTTCAGGATGTACTTTCTGGCAGGGCCATCGCCTTTTTCAAGATGGATGAGTTGTGTGGGCTAAAGCCTATGCGACTTTGGAAAGGCGATGCCCATGTACTCTCTGTCCCCTTCGCGTCCTTCGCGGGCTTGGTGTTCAATTCCCTTTCCTGGAGTCTGAAAAGTGGAACACCAAGATCGCGAAGGACGCGAAGGGGGGCGATGCCGGGGTACATCCCGGACCTCACTTTCAGACCCTGATGGTGGCGGCTGTGCCGCGCTACGTTCGTTCTCGGTGTTCTCTGTGTTGCCTGTTCGGGCGTTCTGTGGAACTGCCGAGTTCGGCGGATGCTGCCGAACATTTTCCTGTCGGCAGCCTTCGTCTGGTCCTTGAGGAAAAAAGGACGTACAAGTCAATTTCTTGACCAGTCGCTCGAAACGGCGGCGAGTCACGAACCCCTCCTCGCGAGCTGGTCTGCCGGTTTCCCACCGGCTCATCTCGCGAACGGTTCCTGCCCTCGGGTAGGGACTCCTCACCCCCACAAATCCCCACTTGCCCGATTGCAACGTGACGCCCTCCTCGGGTGCCGCTACCGGTCCGTTCATCGGTCTGGTATGGCTCTCTCGACGGATACGGCTCACGCCCGGATTCCGGAGAACATGATGCCCCGCCTTCATCGCTCCCTCATTGCGTCTCTCGTGATTGTCGGTCTCTTCACTTCCTCGGGATGTGGACACCGGCGACGCAAGGCGCAACTTCGCCAGTCTCAGCTGCAATCGCTGAAGTATTACCGCGAGAACCAGGAGATGGCCGGGCAGGTGCAGGGACTGTCCGAACAGGCCCAGCTGGCCGGTCAACTGGCGATGGAGAAAGACCAGTTGGCCCAGCAGCTGGCCTCCGTCCAGCAAAACCTCGACGTATCGAATCAACGGCTGGCGAATCTGAACGCCGAGCGCACTCAGCTCAGCGAGAAATATGCCAGCTTGCTGTCCGGGCTCAAAAACCCGCTGCCGGGCGGCACCAATCGCCGCTTCGAAGAGTTGTCTAAGAAGTACCCCGAGTTCGAGTTCGATCCGGTCACTGGCGTCAGTCGCTTTAATGGCGACCTGCTGTTCGCCTCCGGCAGCGATGTCCTTCGCACGGATGGCTCGGCACTGCTCAGAGAGTTCGCGGGCATCATGAACGACCCCGAGGCCAAGCAGTTCCACATCCTGGTGGTCGGCCATACCGACGATCAAGATGTCGTGAAGCCCGGGACGCGGTCTAAACACGAAACGAACTGGGAACTCTCCGCTCACCGAGCCACAGCTGTGGTCCACAATTTGGCCAAGATCGGCCTAAGTGAACCGCGAATGGGTGTGGCGGGTTACAGCGAATTCCAGCCAGTCACTGCGAACGCCGACGATGTGTCCCGCCAAGTGAACCGCCGCGTGGAGATCTACATCCTCGCCCCAGATGCGAGTGTGGCCGGCTGGGAAGGGCCGTCGATGATTCGATAACAGAGGACGCACTTCGGACACTTCGCAGCGCAGCCAGCAGCCTGCCTTCGAATGCCACGGCCCGTGGTTCGCCCACCTCATCCCGGTTCGTCCGCGACCGAAGTTTCGCGGTGTCCTGGCCAAGTGACGGGGGTGGCGGGGTCAGAAGGCTTGGCGGATGGCCCCGGCAGGGTGGACTCGGTGGGGCGATTCACCGCAGAGAACGAGGGGCTCAACCGTCCCTGGCCGGTCTGTCGCGGCAGCGGTCGAGGAGACTTCGAGCGAGCGTCTGGCGAGTCGGGGCCATGCGCCAAGCCTCCTGACTCCGCCACCCGGCGGCTGATTGTGTATCCGGTTTAAAGATCCAAGTACCTTTGAGAATGACTTTTATCAAGATTTGCCCGAATACGACTCCTAACCACCATTTCTGACCCACAGCCCTCCGCGAGTGACTGTCCCAGCTCGGAGTGGTGAGTACGAACTTCAACTCGTCGTGAGTACAAATCAAGGTGGCTCGATGCCGCCAGAAATGTTTCAATAGGAACATCTCGTGGCTGCAGCTATGGTTCGAGTCGTGCCTCCCGAAAGCCTGCGTTGAAGCCTGCGGGGTGAGCGGAACCGTCCAGCCAATCCGCCAGACAGGAAGCATCAGGACGGTTTGCCTGAGGCGATGTGCTGGCACGCGGAGAAGCGGGAGCCTCGGACTGCGATTTATACAGCGTGGCGCACCAACCTTGCCGACGATACACTTCATGCGGGACGGATTGAGGCGTACGACGGACGTCCTCGTCCGTCGCTCTGCGAGGCTTTCCTCACGGACGGACGAGGACGTCCGTCCGACGAAATGCCTCAGTTCTCCCCGCGTGAAGTACAGCTCTCACCTGACGCCGTGTCGCTCGCCGTTCACGCGGCCGCGATCAGTTCGCCATATTCGGCCACAGGCTGCGAGGCATCATTCAGCGAAGTCTTTGATGGCGTGGAGGGAGCCTGTGGAATTGCCGTCTCGGGGGTTTCAGCGACCATGATTTCCAGTTGGAGCAGAAGCCCGCGGATCACGTTTTCCGCTTCCATCTTCTCTTCTCGCCAGCGCTCGCGGGCGGCCGACCAGCGGTTCTCGGTCTCTTGGGATTGCGACCGTTCGCGGGTCATGGCCTCTTCAAAGGCGCGCAGCTGGAACTCGCGTTGACCGACCCAGTTGTTGAGGACTTGGCGTTCGCTGGCGAACTCGTCGCGCTGCCGATGCAGCGACTGCCGGGAGGTCTCGATCTCGTTCCGCTGCTCGATGAGTGATTCCCGGACTTGCCGCCACTGTTCATGCAGGCGGGCCTGCATCTGTTCGATCCGGGCGTCGGTCTCGTCACTGCCGATGGTGCGATCGAGATCCGCGCGGATCTGGGTGACGATGACGCGTTGCTCGAGCAGATCTTGATTGGCCAGATCGACTTCGCTCCACAACTGCTCGACCGTTTGAGATTTGATCTCCAAAGTGCTGTGGCGCTGGGCGAGTTCGGTATTCCGCCGTTCGAGCTCGACCAGATGAGTCTGTTTCTCTTGATCGAAGGCTTGCCATTGCTCTTGCAGCAGTCGGCGCAGCGTGTCGATTTCGTGGTCGGAAACCTGCTTCGATTGCAGGTGCAGTTCCCGCTCGTGTTCGACCGATTGTTCGCGCTGGGCCACCAGGTCGCGATACCTTCGCACATGCGAGAGTCGCAGCCGGATCGATTCTTCGACCTGCTCGATCCAAACCCGCTGGCGTTGGCGTTGGCGTTCGAGGTCGCGGCGCTGATCCGCAAGGTCGCGACGGACACGGTCGAGATGGTCTTCGTGGAACCTCGCCCGCTTCTCGACATCGATCTCGCGGCGCGAGACATCCGCCTCGCGACGGTCCACTTCGCCCAGTCGTTCCGCGCGAAGGGCTTCCACCTCGCGGCGCTGGTTCTCCAGCTGGAGGACTTGCGAGTGTTCGAACTCGCTCGCTAGTCGTTGGCATTCACGGGTGTCAATGTCGAGGCGACGCTGCCCTTCGGCGAGTTCCCGGCGTTCGGTTTCGATCTCCTGGGCCAGTTCCGACTTCATCGCGGCTCGGGCGGCTGCCACGGTTTCCCACTCGGTGGCCAGTGATTTCTCGCGCGATTCGACTTCGGCGGCGTAAGCGTCGCTGGCGGACTCGCGTTCGGCCAGCTTGATCTCGCGAGCGCGGAGTTCTTGTTCGCGGCGTTCGGCGTCCTCGGTGAACTGGGAACTCCACATGCGGAGCGAACGCCGCTCCTGATCCATGCTGGAGAGCTGGCTGTTCAGGTTTTGTTCACGGCGGTCGAGTTCGGCCAGCTGCGTTCGCAGATGTTCCAGGATGCGCCCCGCGTGCTGCAGCGCGTGCTCATCGCGACGATGGCCGAGATCCATGCCGAACCGCTGGCGCAAATCGATCGCCAGGGGATCGGGAGACACCGGAATTTCCACACCGTCGCTCATGGGAATCCTTTCCCGACGCAGACTCTCATTTCGCCCACCTGCCTGGCGAGCCGATCCCCGTATACCCGTATTGCCACGAACAAGGCAAGATCGGGTGCGACATCGCGCGAACGCCGCGTCTGGCGGCCCAGCATCTTCCCTCCTGAACGGCGAAAACTGCCGAACCTTGCGGAGACCTGGCCAAGCGATGCGATTCATTCTTCACGCACAGGCTGCTCATCCGTCCGTTTTCGACTCCGGTCCGGATTCGTCGGCTGAGACGTTGGCGACGAGAGCGAGTGGACACCCTGCGGATGGAAGTCGTGACGCGGCGACACGAGCGTTCTGAACGTTTTTAATTGTACATCTTCATGATCAGGCTAGAATTCCAACGGAGCGGTGCCCTGTGGTGCCCGTGTACAGCGTCGGGATCCGTCATGAATCGACTTCTTTCGCCCAAGCAGGTCGCCCAAGCGATTGGGGCGAGCGAATCTTCGCTCAAACGCTGGTGTGATCAGGGACTGCTGGAAACGGTCAAGACAGCCGGGGGGCATCGCCGGATTGCCGTACACGAAGTCTTGAAATTCGCTCGCGAGCAGAATCACCAACTGGTTGAGCCCCAATTGCTGGGGATGCCTGCGACAGAAGATCGTAAGGCGCGTCGATTACCGGAAAGTGCCATCCGCTTCACCGAAGCACTTTTAGCAGACCACGAAACTTCCTGTCGCTCCCTTATTTTTGCCCTCCTGCTCGCGGGGCATCCGATCTCTCAGATATTTGATGATGTCGTGGCTGTGGCGCTCCGGAAGATTGGCGAGAAGTGGGAATGCCACACCGCCGATATTTACCAGGAACGCTGTGCCTGTCAGATCGTGGTGCGAATCCTGCATGAGTTGTTGGGACAACAGCCCCCCCCCGACACGCAACGGCTGGCTATGGGGGCCACGATTGAGGGCGATCACTATATCTTGCCCGTCACGATGTCCAACCTCGTCCTGCGTGCTGCGGGATGGGATGCCCGACTGTTGGGGACATCGATCCCGCTGAACTCCATGACGCTGGCCATCGAGAACCGGCGGCCCCAACTGTTCTGGCTGAGTGTGTCACACATCTCCGACGAATCGGCGTTTCTGGCGGGGTTTCGCACGCTGCTGGACGCCGCATCCGTGGCCCAGACCTCGGTCATTATTGGCGGTCGCATGTTGACCGCTGAACTGCGGTCTCAGCTCAGTGGATCTGAGTATTGTGAATCGATGGGGCAGTTGGAGGCGTATGCCCAAACAATCCAGCCCCGTCCTCCGGGTCCAGCCGCCAAGCCATGACTCCAGCGAAATTCCCCGTGAGTCCAATCATCCAATCATCCAATCATCCGTGTTGCCAGAGTCGTAGTTCATGGACATGGTTCATATGAGTAACAAGCGATCAGGAATCAGCCAGACATGAATATTGCCATTATTGGAGCGGGGGTGTCTGGCCTGACAGCTGCCTATCGTCTGCATTCGAATCACGAAATCACACTGTTCGAGGCCCACGATTATCTGGGCGGACATGCCAATACCGTGGAAGTCGATTGGCAGGGCGAGCGACAGGTGATCGACACCGGGTTCATCGTGTTTAACGATTGGACCTATCCCAAGTTTATTGAGCTGCTAAATGAACTGCAGATTCCGAGCCACGAGACTTCGATGAGCTTCAGCGTTCGCTGCGATGCCGCGAACCTCGAATACAACGGGTCGTCGCTGAACGGCCTGTTTGCTCAACGCCGGAATCTGTTGCGTCCCAGCTTCTACCGCATGATTCGTGACATCTTGCGATTCAACCGTGATGCTCCCGATCTGGTGCTAAAGGGATCGGCACTCGATGAAACTCCGGTAGGCGAATTCCTGGCCCGGCACCGTTACTCGCGCGAGTTTGCGGAACACTACCTGCTGCCCATGGGAGCGGCGATCTGGTCATGTCCGCTCGGCACATTCGCCCAGTTTCCCATCCGCTTCATCATCGAGTTCTTCCAGAACCATGGACTGCTGAGCGTGCGGCACCGCCCCACTTGGCGGACCATCAAAGGCGGCTCGCGCGAGTATGTCGCCAAGATGGCCCAGCGGTTTTCCGATCGCGTGCGGCTCAGCACTCCGATTCGTCAGGTCCAGCGCTCCGCGAGCGAGGTCATCGTAACCCCCGCCAATGGGCCCCCCGAGCATTTCGACCATGTGGTCTTCGCTTGCCACAGTGACCAGGCCTTGCGGATGCTGGCCGACCCGACAGCGACTGAACAAGCGGTCCTGGCGGAGTTCCCCTACGAACGCAACATCGCGGTGCTGCACACCGACGAAGCGGTCCTGCCACAACGCCGCCGGGCCTGGGCCAGCTGGAACTATCGTCTCACGGGGTCCCCCTCGCAGCATGCCGCGACCGTCACTTACCAGATGAACATGCTGCAACACTTGCAGTCGCAGCAAACGTACAACGTGACGCTCAACAGCGAAGCCGATATCGATCCGGCCAAGGTTCTCCGGCGGTTCGAGTATCACCATCCGATCTTCACCGTTCGGCGGGCCGCAGCCCAGGCTCGGCATCGGGAGCTGATTGATGTGAATCGATCTTCGTTCTGTGGGGCTTACTGGGGGAACGGCTTCCATGAAGATGGCGTGGTCAGCGCCCTGCGGGTGTGCGAGGCACTCCTCGCCGTAGGGAGTGCTCCATGAGAAGCTCCCTGTATGAGGGGTGGGTCCGGCATCGGCGGATGACTCCGGTCGAGCATACGTTTCGCTATCGCTTGTTTCTGGTCTACGTCGACCTGAGCGAGCTGGACACGATCTTCGGCCGGCGGGGGCTCTGGTCGACGCGCTGGCCTGCGCTGGCGAGGTTTCGCCGGGCCGACTACTTGGGCGATCCGGCAAGTCCCTTGGCGGACTGTGTGCGCGATCTCGTCGAGCAACATTCTGGACGGAGACCCGAAGGGCCGATTGGACTACTCACCAGCTTTCGCTACTTCGGATTCGGCATGAATCCAATCAGCCTCTACTACTGTCTGGACGCGGCGGGCGAGCGTGTCGACACCATCGTGGCCGAGGTCAGCAACACGCCGTGGAACGAAAAACACTGCTACGTGCTTGATCCGATTGACTGGTTGTCTACAACCCCCACGGGAATTGATGACCTGCCCAGCACTCCTCCGCTTGCTGCAGTTGAGCGAAACAGGCTCGGACGATTCGAGAATCCCAAACAGTTCCATGTCTCCCCGTTCCTCCCCATGGACATGATCTATCGCTGGCAGCTGACCGAACCCGGTGAACGTCTGCTGGTGCATGTCGAGAACTATTCCGTGGATGATCGCTATGAGAAGCGGTTCGATGCGACGCTGTCGATGGAGCGGCGGCCACTGACTCGCTGGCAGTTGGCACGGGCCATGCTGCGTTACCCACTGATGACCATGCAGGTTTTGCTGGGCATCTATTGGCAGGCGTGGCGACTCTGGCGGAAGCATGTCCCCTTTGTGCCGCATCCTCCACCAGTCGCGGCACTGGCTGGCTCTATTAAACCTCACTGACCCTTCATCGAGACACACGACACCATGAGTACGAGTTTCGCCTGCAAGCCATCGAACACCTCCACGATCGGACAAGCCGCCCTCCCCTCTCCCGTTCGAACCGGGATGTGGGACCGCTGGGCGCGTCGCTCCCTGGGGAGACAATTGGCAGGGCTTCAAGGTGGCACGATTCATCTTGTCGATGCGGCGGCTTCCTCGCAGCGATCCGGCAGTGGTGAATTGCAAGCCCAACTCTTGATCCATAAGCCGCAGTTCTATCGACACGCGGTACTCGGAGGGAGTCTCTCCGTGGCGGAGTCCTATCTGCGCGGCGACTGGGACTGCGATGATCTGACCTCGTTCTTCCGCATCATGATTCGCAACATGGGGACTGCTGATCGCCTCGACGGCGGAGTGGCACGACTCGCCGGAATCGGAAATCGCCTGTACCACTGGTGGCATGCCAATAGCCCAGAGGGCAGTCGGAAAAACATCCATGCCCATTACGACCTGGGCAATGATTTCTTCCAGCTGATGCTCGATGACACGATGGCCTATTCGAGCGGGATCTTTCTGACCCCCACCAGTACCTTACACGACGCTTCTGTCGAGAAGATGGATCGCCTGTGCCGGAAGCTCGATCTGCAACCGCATGACCACCTACTGGAAATCGGCACGGGCTGGGGCGGCCAAGCGATTCACGCGGCGGCGAACTACGGTTGCCGAGTGACGACCACCACGATCTCTCAGCAGCAGTACGATGTCGCCCAGCGCCGGATTAACGAAGCCGGACTGTCTGATCGAGTGACTCTGCTGTTGGAGGACTACCGCAATCTGACGGGCCAGTATGACAAGTTGGTATCCGTAGAGATGATCGAGGCAGTCGGGCATCAGTATTTTGATACCTATTTCCGCAAGTGCAGCGAGCTGTTGAAGCCGGAGGGCACCTTCGTCCTGCAAGGGATTGTGATGCCCGATCGGCGTTACTCGCAGTACCTGAAGTCGGTCGATTTCATTCAGCGGTACGTCTTCCCCGGCGGCTGCTTGCCCTCCATGGGCGCGATGCTGGAGTCGACCTCTCGGTCCACCGACATGCGATTCGTCCATGCCGAAGATTTTGGGACGCACTATGCCCAAACTCTTCGCGAGTGGCGAAAACGCTTTCACGCGCGGCGGGACGATGTGCGAGCGCTGGGCTACCCCGAGCGCTTCCTGCGGATGTGGGATTACTATCTGTGTTACTGCGAAGCCGCCTTCGACGAGCGTTACACGGGTGTCGTGCAGATCCAATTCGACAAACCGCACTGCCGCCGTGATCCAGTCCAGATTGGTGAGTCTGCCGCGATGTCTGCGGGATGAGAGGGAGAGCCGACACTCCTACTCGCGAGTCCACCGGGCCCCGGTGGGGGAGTCCTCGACGACAATGTCGAGGGCCTTGAGGGCATTCCTGATCTTATCCGCCACGGGCCAATTCTTGTGAGTCCGGGCGTCGGCGCGGATGTCGAGGATCAGGGCCATCAGGCCGTCGGCCAGGCCGTCGTCCTCACCGCCCTTCTTGGCGGGCGCGGTGCGGAGGACGCCCAGGATGTTGGTCAGCTCCTTGAGCAAAGACAGTCCGGTGCGGAGAGCCGCCTTGTCAGCGTCGGTGCCGCTGGTCTCCAACTTCTTGTCGTTGATGAAGCTGTTCAGGATGCGGCGAATCTCGAACAGGCACGCCGTCGCGCCGCCGGTGCTGAAGTCGTCATCCATCGCATCGAGGAACTTCGTTCTCTGCTCCGCCAAGGCTGCGGCGAACTCGGCGGGGAGTCCGGCGAGGCTCGTTGCGGTGGCCTTCGTCGTCGGGGCCGCCAAGCCAAAGAAGCTCAGCCCCGTGAGTCGCTCCACCAACTCAAACAGCCGGTAGAACCCCTCCAGGCTCTTCTCGGTCGCCGAGATGTTCTCCATCGAGAAGTCGATCGGGCTGCGGTAGTGGGTCGAGAGCAGGAAGAACCGCACGACCTCGGGGGCGTGGTGGGCGAAGACCGCTGTCTTCACCGACTCGGCTCCGGCGGACCCGGCCAGTTTGCCTGCGATCTGGGCGGCGGCAGCGTCTTCGGCGACGGGGGCGTCGCCGTGCTTGGAGTGCGCACCGCCAACCTTGCCAGTCCCCTTGCCCGACTGCATCAGTCCGTTGTGCAGCCAATACCGGGCGAAGGGCTTTCCGCTGCACGACTCCGACTGGGCGAGTTCGTTCTCGTGGTGCGGGAACATCAGGTCGAGCCCGCCGCCGTGGATGTCGATCGACTCGCCGAGAATCTTGGCGCTCATCGCCGAACACTCGATGTGCCACCCCGGACGGCCCGGTCCCCACGGGCTGTCCCACGCCGGTTCGCCGGGCTTGGAGGACTTCCAGAGGGCGAAGTCCGCCGGGTTCCGCTTGGTGTCATTGGCCTCGACCCGTGTCCCGGCCAGCATCTGCGAGATGCTGCGGTTGGAGAGCTTTCCATAGTCGTGATCCGACTCGACCGCGAAGTAGACGTCCCCGTTCAGCGGGTAGGCATGCCCCTTCTCAATCAGCTTCTGAATCATCTCCAGCATGTCGGCGATGTGGTCGGTGGCATAGGGGAAGCTGTCGATGCTGTCGACCGCCATTAGCTTCAGGTTATCGAAGTAGTCGGCGGTCATCTGCTCGGCCAGAGCCTTGACCGTCATCCCCTTCTCGGCGGCCTTGACGATCAGCTTGTCGTCGACATCGGTGATGTTGATCACGAACTTGACCCCGTACCCGGCATAGGTCAGGTACTTCTTGATCGTGTCAAAGATCACCGGCCCGACCATGTGCCCGATGTGGGCTGGCTTGTAGACCGTCGGCCCGCACAGATACATACTGACCTTCCCCGGCTCGACCGTCTGAAAGTCTTCTTTGGTGCGAGTCAGGGTGTTGTAAACGCGAAGTGCCATGAGTCAGCGGTCCGTGCTGGTCGAGTGAACGGGGTTGAGGAAACGGCGACTGCCTACGAACTCCCCAGAGTCCGTTGACATGTCACCGAGTTGTAACGATTGCGGCGGAAGCTGCCCACTGGAAAAGTGAGCGAGCGGCAGGCATAAGCCTGTCGAGACCTCCGCAGGCGGGGTTGAGACAACTCCTCAGCGGGCTGACGCAGTGCTACCTTCAGAGGCACAAGAAGTCAAACAACGACTGGTGCGGTCCGCTGAGACTTCGCACGGGCAGCGGTGAGATGTTTTGGTATCGTCAAGTTTCGCCGGAACGTGGGCCAACACTCTCGCGTGGCCGAATTTCGCGAAGAGCAGCTGCGACTGACTTCGGACTGAGTGAGTCATCGCTGTCACGAGGAAGTTGATCGAATATGTCAATTCAATTTCATCAAGTGCCAGCCCCCCAGGCTTGCTGGCTTGATGTGGGGCGAGGGTGGTCTGAGACGGCCCACTCCGCACGCATCCAGGTGCGTGCGGAGCTGACATGATCCGGCGGTGTTCTCCGTGGACATCCGCCGGTGGAATCAGGATGGGATCGCTTTGGTCGAGTCGCTGGTGACAGACGCGGCTTCCCGTTTGATGGCTTCGTAGACTTCTTCGCGGTGGACCGGGACGTTGGTGGGGGCCTGAATCCCCAGCCGGACCTTGTCACCGCGGATGTCGACGATGGTGATGACGATATTGTCACCAATCATGATACTTTCGTCGCGATGGCGTGACAGAACGAGCATGGCTTGCACTCCCTTTTGGAATTGAAAATGGTGTGTTCAATCGGCCCACCGGACGTTGTCACGAGTGAGAAGTTCGATTGAGAGGTGTGGATTCAGTTGCGGTTGTGAGATACCACGGCCCCGCATACATGAGTTCGGCTGACTGGCAGGCAGTTCCGCTTCCGAAGACTGGGGAATCGTGGAAGCCTCTTCGAGTCACGATGACCTGCCCGGTCGTATCGGCTGTAGCGAGGGGCATTGAGGGTTGAGGGTTGAGGGTTGAGGGTTGAGGGTTGAGGGTCTATGGTTGAGATTGGCAGGAGGCAATTCGGGGAAGTGATTTTCTCGACCATTGCACTCTGCCGGCTCCCCGATTGTTCGACCCTCAACGCATGACCTCCCCGATGCAGATCACGGTGAAACTCTTTGCCCGTGCCAAAGACCTGGCGGGCACAGGCGACCTCTCCTTAAGCCTGCCCGAAGCGTGTACAGTAGGGCAGGCGAAAGCAGCGATTGTCTCGAATTGCCCGAACCTCCGAGTCGTGATGCCCAACCTGCTCGTCGCCGTCGATGGGGAGTATGCGACCGACGCCACACCACTCACGGAGTCCTGCGAACTCGCTTGCTTCCCGCCCGTCAGTGGAGGATAAGCGAGCGTCCGGCGTCAGCCGGATGGTGCTGCTGGAGAGGTCGCGGGCTGACTCGCCGAGACATCTTTCCTGCCCGTGTGGCTCTGTCAGCTCACCCCATGCGCTGCTTGCCAGGATTTCCAAAGGAGACTTTTCATGCGGATTGTGCCTGCTCTCTGCCTCGGGCTGTTGTTCGGGGTTCTCACCTGCGTGACCTCGATCGTCAGCGCCGATCCCGTCCCGCTGGCCCCGGCAGCGACCCCGGCGGACAATCCGCTCAAAGGGCTCGTGCCATACGCTGACGCCGATGTCGAGCGTTTTCCCCACAGCCTCGAGTTCGACTACGTCAAGCTGAGCGACCTGATGACGGGCCGCGACACGTTCGACTGGCAGCCGCTCGAAACGCGGCTGGATAAGATCTCCTCACGCGGTTGCCAAGCCGTGCTGCGCATCTGGATCGAGTATCCCGGACAGAAGTCGGGGCTGCCGCAGTTCCTGCGTGACGAGGGGGTCAAGATCACCGAGTGGACCAACTCCCAGGAGAAACCGCCGAAGAAGAATTTCACTCCCGACTATGAAGACGAGCGGCTGGTCACGGCCCTCGAAGCCTTTCTCATCGAGTTCGGTCGAAGATACGACGGAGACCCGCGTCTGGGATTCCTGACAGCCGGTCTGCTCGGTGAGTGGGGCGAGTGGCACAACTGGCCTCGCGAAGAATTGTTTGCCTCCAAGGTCACTCAGCAGCGAGTCCTGGATGCCTACGCCAAAGCATTCACCAAGACGCCGGTCTTGCTGCGTTACCCCGCTGGGGAGAACCACGAGGCCTACGCCTCGAACAGCAACCGGCCCTTCGGCTACCACGATGACTCCTTCGCGTGGGGCACACTCGATACCGGAAAGAAGGACGACTCCTGGTTCTACATGAACTTGCTCACAGCTGCGGGAGAGGATGCTGTGAATAAGTGGAAGACTCAACCCATCGGCGGCGAAATTCGTCCCGAGGTCTGGGGCCAGGTCTTCGACGCCCAACCCAAGCGCAAGCAGGCTCAAGACTTCGCGGAGTGCGTGCGACAGACTCACGCCACCTGGCTGATGGATTCCGGCCTGTTCGACAAGCCGCCGAGTGCCGACCGCATGCAGCGGGCCACAGCACAGGTCCAGCGGATGGGCTACGATTTTTACGTTCAGTCCGCTCAGATCGAACGCTCCCAGCCAGATCAGATCGAGGTCACATTGGCCGTCGTGAACAACGGCGTGGCCCCCTTCTATTACGACTGGGGCCTGGAATTCGCTGCCCTCTCAGAGACCGGCGAGGTACTCAAGACCTACCCAGTCGATTGGAAACTGACCGGGATTTTGCCGTCCGATAAGCCACAGTCTTGGGTGGTGACGCTCTCAGCGAAGGGGATCCCCGAAAACGCTGCAAAACTCGCACTCCGAGCCATCAACCCTTTGCCATCAGGAAAGCAGCTGAAGTTCGCAAATCAAGATCAAGACGCAGATGCCGTCGGCTGGCTCACGCTGGGGCCCATCAACAAACCCGACGCGTCAGCGAGGTCCGAGCGTCGCGTGAGATGCAGCTAGAACATTGGACAATTGTCTGCGTCTCGATTGTTGAACGCACGCCTTTATCCGTTGGCTCAGACTGAGTCTTAGATGCGTCCCGGCTGAAACGAAAGCGGGCGGTGAACGACGATAATCCCAAAGCTCATTACTCAGATCGGCATATCGATTGTCAAAAGGCTCACGCAGGGGCGCAGTGGACGCAGAGAGGATAAGCTTGCCCCATTTTTTCTCTGCGTCCTCTGCGCCTCTGCGTGACACATGTTCTCAGCTATATCGAGGGCTCATGGTCGCACATCGCGAATCAGTAGGCGCGATCCGGAGGGCCTTCGATTCTGCCAGCGGGCCGGGCGACCCAGCTAGTCCATGAAAATCCGCTTCCACCCCGGGAAGATGCAATCGAGTAATTCGCGGCCATCGTCGGTCGCCACGAATGTCGCGATCCCGTCTTCGGTGCGGACCAATTCCGCCAGCGCCACCGTGTCGCCCTCTTCGGTGAACAACCAGCTGGGCTTCGTGAACCAGGTCACGATGTCGTTCAGGTCTTGGCGAGCGGTCGGCAAGTGGCACTGCCCCTCGATGAACAGCTGATACCCATACTCTTCGAGCTTGGCCCACGGCAGCGTCGAGTCGGTCCCCTTCCAGTACGGCAGCAGGATCGATTCTTTATCCGGGCTGACGTTCGGATTGTGCAGCATGTCGATCGCGTTCCACGGGCAGATCGTCAGTGTGTACAGGTCGCTGCTATCCGTCGGCGAGCGGTAACACATCTGGCACCCGATGCACCGCGAGGTGTCGATCTGGTGGTAGCTCTGGCCGGGAATGTTGCTCGGCACTTCGTAGATGCAATCGACCGGACAGACGGTCGCGCAGGACTGGCAACTCGTACACGAGTCCTTGTTGATGACATTGATGTAACGAGTTTCTTTCTTCCGGTCGTCCTTGCGGGTCTGGAAGTACTCGGTCACTGAGATCGTCATGGCGGGGGAACTCGTTCGCGGGCCAGTCTTCGCACGGGCAGGCTGAACGCACTCCGCGCCCACCTTCTATGAGGATAGCACCCGCAACTCGCGCCAGCCAGCAGAGATACGCCCACCGTTGACGTTTCTCAGCGGCGAGAGACGTTTCGATGTCGAGCGTGGCATCTCCACCAGCGAGAACGACGATGCACTCTTCTCGCCACGTTTTTCCGATTCCCCCCTTGACGAGTGCCACAGATCACCCGACACTCATGCTTATGTCAGTCACACTCTCACCCCCGAACTGCGAGCGGCCTCCGGAAGTCTCCGGGTCGTACTGGCGGTTTTACTTGAGCCTCACCGGGATTTCCGGGCCGGGTCGAAGCTGAGCGTGTGACCGCCTCATCGAAGACAACCCAGGCTCCTGAAATCCCCGTGATTTCAGGAGCCTTTTTCGTTTCGGCTGTGGGGCAGACATTCCTGTCTGCCTCCTCGGAATCTCCACCGGAAACGCAGACAAGAATGTCTGCCCCACTGAAAGACTTGTCCCATGATCGTTGTCATGAAATCCGGAGCCACCGACGAAATGGTCCAGCGGATGATCCGCCGGGTTGAAGAACTCGGACTCAAAGCCCATGTTATTAATGGAACCGAACGCACCGTCATCGCAGCTGTGGGCGAAAAGCGAAGCGGGACCGAGCGGGACACGCTGGCGGCCTACGAAGAGGTCGAGCAGGTCGTGCCGATCCTGGCTCCGTACAAGGTGGCCAGCAAGGAGATCAAGCCGGAACCGACCGTCATCCGGGTCCGCGATCTGGTGATCGGCGGCGGACGGATTGGGGTGATTGCGGGCCCGTGCTCGGTGGAGAGCGAGGAACAGATCATCGACTCGGCAATCAAAGTGAAAGCCGCGGGAGCGACCGCACTGCGCGGGGGAGCCTTCAAGCCTCGCACCAGCCCGTACTCCTTCCAGGGTATGAAGGAAGAAGGCCTCAAGCTGCTCGCGAAAGCCCGCGATGTGACCGGCCTCGCCGTCGTGACCGAGGTCATGACTCCGCAACATGTCGACCTGGTCGCCAACTACGCCGATGTGCTCCAGATCGGAGCCCGGAACATGCAGAACTACTACCTGCTGGAAGCGGTCGGCAAGATCCGTAAGCCGGTCCTGCTCAAGCGCGGCCCGTCGGCCACAATGGAAGAATTCCTGCTGGCAGCTGAGTACATCCTCGACCAGGGGAACCAGGAAGTGATCCTCTGCGAACGCGGCATCCGGACGTTCGAGACCCACACGCGGTTCACCCTGCCACTGGCGAGCGTGCCGTACCTCAAGGAGCGAACTCACCTGCCGGTGGTCGTCGATCCGAGCCACGGCACGGGGATCGCCTCGCTGGTCGCTCCGATGTGCGCCGCCTCGGTCGCCTGCGGCGCGGATGGACTCATCGTGGAGGTCCATCCCGATCCGAAGAAGGCGATGAGCGACGCCAGCCAGACGATCTCGCCCGAGGTCTTCGCCCTGTCGATGGACCAGTGCCGCATCATCGCCACAGCGCTCGGACGCCAATTGGGGTGAGGAGGGTTTCCGTCCATGTCTTCCGCTGGGGCCTGGTCCCCCCCGCGCCGGACCTCGACCTCGCATCGACGAGTCGTCTTGGAAATCGCCCACCGACTTCATGCGGAGTGGGGGAAACCGCCTCAGCTCTTTGATGGATTCTCAGCCCGACGCTGTCTGGTGTTTGTGGAATGTTCAGCGCGTCGGCGCGGCAGAATTTCCAGAATGGCCATGAGCAGCAAGAGGTGCGTCACGATAAACTTCTGCAACAGTCCCCCACTCCGATAGACCGCAAAATGGAGTACCACTGCCAGGAGCAAGGCCCCTTGATGCAGCACGATCACCCATTGCCACATGCGGGCCACTCGACGGTCGCGGGCTGGGATCTTCATGGAGACCACGCCTGGGCCATGTATTGATCGCATGAACGGATCGTTCCACTCCAAGTATTCGCGATAGAGACTGACCGTGGAATACAGGTAGCCGAAGCCGATCACAGCCAGCGCTAAGGAGCCGTGAAACGAATCGTGCGACTGTGTCGCGGCGACGATCCCCAATCCGACCGCCACCGCGAGGCACATGCGAGCCGACCAGAACTCTCGACGAACCCACCAACTTCGGGCATGCGATAAGATCGCGGCGATCAACACGAGGAACAGCATGTACCCGATGAACGGAGTGGAGCCATCTCGGAACTCGCTAATATGCCGGTCGAACATGTCGGGCTCAGGATTCGCCACATGCGCCCATCGCAACAGCCCACACCAGATCAGAAACAGGGCTAAGGTCCGCATGGCGATCATTCTGGTCCCAACTCTGCCCGTCGTGATTCCGGAAGACCAGTTCCAGACCAAGGGCAGAATGCCATCGCCATCATGGAAGAACCTCCATCGTGGATGATGATGCCATACTCTTTCAATTGCGAGGGGAATTTTTTAGACAGTCAGGACTGTCGAACCGATCCGCGTGCTGGTCACATCGATCAGCCACCATCTCTGTCATCTTGTGAAAGCAGACGGTTAGAAATATCTACCCGCCACTGGGTTTGTCCCCGGGTTCCCGCGCTGGTGCGCTCCCGTACCGCACCAGCGCGGGAACTACCCCGACAAGCGGGATGGCAGACAGATTATCCACGCCCGCCTGCCTTGCAGCTGTGCGTCTTCATGCACGATTGTGAGTGATTCCGGCCCCCCGCTGGGGCGAGATTGAAAATGAGATTGACCGAGGCGGGACTCGAACCGAGTTACGCAACGGGTATATGTGATAGAGACTTACGTCAAACGCCGATTTCGCAACTACCAGAATCCATGCCAGATGGCGTGATCCTGCCCCCGGAAGTCTGGGACCGACTCCCCGAAAGTTTACGGGCGTCGCTCACGGCAAGCATCCTTGAAGCCGAGCGGGGTGACGCCATGTGACCACGGCCCCCGCTACCCGCGTAACCGCTTCCCATGAATCGCAGTTCACAACAAATCAACAACGGCGGATGCGTCCGCCAAAACCAAGGACACACGAAATGAAGACGACATCAATCTGCATTCAGAACACTGGGGCAACCCTCACGATGACCGAGGAACCCGACGACACACTGCGAGAAGACCGGGGGCAGCACTGTGTCAAGGTCATGCTGCCGGATGGGCGGGAGTTCCGCTACGTCGATGATTCGGGAGCGGAGTTCCAGGACGTGATTGAACTCTCGGAACGTGACGGAGTGTGGGATGCCCGGCATGGATACATCCCCACAGCGGGCTGCATCTCATCGGCGGGAGACTACTACGAGGGCCGCGATGACGAACCCGCCAGCCGGGATACCGCTCTCGGAGTCGGTCTGGAGCGAGCCAGAGAACTGGGAGTCCCGCTGCTCGAAGAGACGTGGCCGGGAGACGGGAAGCCACCCGAGTACGCCTGTCTGTACCAGCCGACTCAAGTGGTTGTCACAGACCGACTGGGAGAAGTGGTGTTCACGGCCCGCAATGGGACGCTCGAACCTGTGTGTGAGGGCATGCTGGACGATGCACAGTTGTTGCACGAGATCGTCATCAGAGAGGGCATGGAACCGGCTGTCCTCAGTAGGCTGGTCCATGAGGCATGGGGAGCTACCTGTACGGTGACGGTGCGACCGCTGCCCGTCCTGCATCCTGAAGTGAAGGGGGTGGCTCATGAATAGTCACCAGACCGAGGACGCAATACCAGAGACGATCCAGTCGACTTCGTTCGGGGAGTTCACTCCCCCGGCATCGTTGCCACTCGTCACCAGTGATCGTGAGTTCGTGGCGATGGCCAGCGGAGTTGTCCGGGGGCAGTGGGAGATTCCTCCCGAGGTGTTCCGGGAACTCCCCGCGAAGTTGTTCAAGATCGCAATGGGCAAAACCCGGACGGCGGTCAAGGCCGCAAGGCTGCTCATCGAAATGCACGCGGAAAACGGTGCTGGCGAAACCCACATCGACCAGCGTGGCGAAGTGGTGATCTTCATCCCCGACAACGGCAGGGGATTGAAGGAAGTGCCTCATGAATGAGAAGCCCGTTGAATTGTTGACGGTGTCGCAGGTCGCACGGACCCTGAACATCTCGGGGCAATCCGTTCGCAACATGTGCCGGAGTGGCAAGCTGTTTTACACGATGGTCGGGACGCTGTTCCGCATCAGCAGTGTGAGCGTTGACGCGATCCTAGCGGGGTGTAGCCGCGTCGAGCCACCGAAGCCAAGGCGGATGTTCCCAAAGCCACCTAACCACATCGGCAGATAAGTCGAGTAGCCCGGCCCGCGTGTCGCTGGCCGGAGTCGCATACAAAACACATGGAGAAGAGAAGATGAATTTCCAACAGGCATTGACTGATCGTCAGGCCGAAAAGGCTGCACAGGTGGAAGCTGAATGGCCCGCGTTCGTGATCGGGCTGGACCGGGCGAAAACCGCTCCCGATCCTGACTCGATGCTGTCGAGTCTCGACCGCTTCGGGAAGTCACCAGACGAACTCCAGGCGGCACTCGACAGGTTGCGGGAACGGCGTCGGCTGGCCGGTCTGGTGGCGGATGTCCCCCGTCATCGCGAAGAGTACGCCAAGCATCACGCGGAGTTGAATGAAGAAATTGAGCGGTTCGCCCCACTGCTGAAGTCGCACGAGAACCTCGTGTGGGAACTCCGATCAAGTCGGAGCTACTCGCAAGCCGGGGAGCGGGACGGAGGTCAGGCTGAGCGAGAACTGCGGGATACCTGCTCACCGACATTACGGGCTGCGATCCAAGGGGCTGTTAGGGTACTCGCCGAACTCGACGAACGTGTCCGAGAGTACGGGTATGAGGTTGAGCGGATCGGCTCGGATGTCGCCCGAATCGCCAGCGAACCCCATCAGTCGCCCGAAGCGGTTGCTGAGAATCGACAGAGGACGGCAGCGTTGGAAGACAAGTCGGATCGGCTCAAGCAGGCGAGCGACGCATTGGCGGCACAGCGGCCCGGTCTGGTTGAAGAACTCGCCAAGCTGCGAGAAGAGTCACTGTCGGCTGAGTCGATCTAACCGACGTTGATCGTGTGTCCGTCCCCGGCGTCTGGCTGCTTGTCGTAGTCCGGCGTCGGGGCGGTTTTCATCGCCCGAGCCAGAACGCTGAAGGCACGGGTGATGCGTTGTGAGAACAGGTTAATGCAGCACAGCGGCTGCGAATTCAAACACAAACGATGGAGTAGATTGAATGGCGATTACGATTACGGCAACGCTCGATGCCAGTGGCGTGAAGACTGGTTCGGCACAGGCTGGGGCGTCTCTGGACGGGCTGGCCAACAAGGCTGAGAACTCGACGGACAAGCTGGATCAAGTTGCGGCTGAACTGTCGGGAGACCTCGCACAACTGAAGGGGCAGGCAAACGCTCTGGAAGCGGAGCTAGACCAGATGGCCGACTCTGGGGCGAACTCCTTCGACAAGATTGGAGACGCGGCACAGCGAGCGGGGACAGAGGCCCGCGATGTGAGCAAGGGCGTCTCGGGAACAGTGACGGCCATCGGCGTGGGCTTCCTGTCTGCGATGGGGGCTATCGACAAGCTGGGGCAGGGAATCGGAAAGGCGGTGCAATTGGTCGGTGTGCTGGCGAGCGACGGCAACGCGGCGGCTGTGGAGTTGCAAGGGGCGTTCGGGGAAATTCAGAGCGAACTTCTGGGGATTGCTGAGTCTCCAGCGATCCAAGATGCGATGAGAGACATTTCTGCGGTGATCCGTGAGGATTTGCTCCCCATAATCGCCGAGATTCCCGAGGCGTTTGACGCTGTGGAGATGGCTGCTGCGAGGGCACTGATCGCGGTCAACCTTCAAGCGGGGAAAATCACTCCACAGATGGCCGATGCGGCGTATCAATTTCTGGAGTTCGCCAAGGTTGGCCGGGCGATGGCCCATGAAATCAATGAGCAGCAACGGGAACAGCGTAAGGCACGGGACCGGGAGAAGGTCATCCTCCAGGAATTGGCCGGTATCGAGTATGACCGCTCGAAACAGGCGTTCGAGGATCGGCTCAAAGAGATCGATTCCGTAGAGGAACTGACGGCTTCGCAAATGCGACTGGCTGATGAGTTGAAACGCGAGGCACTGGCGAACAAGTCGACCGAAGAATCCCGGCGGGTCGGACTCGACAAGATTCGGGCGATGGAAGACCGCATTGCTACCATCCGGGCGAAAGGTGCCGAGACAGAGAAAGAGTCGGCGTCTGAGGTCACGAGATCACTGGAGACAGAGATCGAAAAGCGGAGTCGCATTGAAGCGGAGTTCGCTGCAATTCGGGACAAGCATGCGGCGGATGAGGTCGACGGGCAGGCCCGTGCCCATCAGGCGTCACTCGACATGGAGCGGCGGGCGATTGACGAACGCAAGCGACTGCTGAACGGCAAGGATGGCAACGCGGCTGAGCAACTGCTGAAGGGGCAAGACCCGGCTTTAGTCCGGCGAGCATTCGCGGAGCGGCAAGCGGCTGAAGCTACTGCCAAGGCGAGACGTGAGGCGGCTGCTGATGGGGACGACTCCCCCGCCGACAACAAGCGGGATGAACGCGAGATTGCCAAGCAACGGCAGAAAGCTCTGGCCAATGCTCAGCGACAGTTCGACCGGGGGCAGGCTGATCCACGGGCTGTCATGGAGGCTCAACAGGGGCTGGCTGACCAAGCTGTGAGGGCGGCATTCGACGGCGGGAAGCTGTCCAAGGAGACGGCAATGGCTCTACACGAATCGACCCGCGAGCTACTCGCCATCCAGGCGGAGCAAGACGCAACAGCGCGGGAGATTGAGAACCTCAAGAAGATCGTTGGAGCAGCGGCCATGCAAGGCCAGCGGAGACGTGGACAGAACGCAGGTGCCAGACAATGACCCGACCAAGGGACTGATGGATAACGTACCGTGAATAGTGCGACGTGGCGACTATAAGCCGACACGTGGAACTCGCCACCCCTCCCGACCGGGCAACCGGAAAAAGGGAGGGGTTCCTTCGTTGACCGACAGTGGTTCCGTGAGGTGAATCAATGGGCTTCAGCACTGTTCGCCACACTGAGGGGCGGCAATGTGAACACGGCGGATATTCCACCGTCCTATCACCTTTGAGAAACAAAAATCTTTCCCCAATCGGTCGTCCAAATACTCTCTATGTGAGAGGCAGTTGACCGCAGATCGTCGCTCGTTCTCCGGTCGACTGTCTCCCACTACTCCAATTCGCTGCATCGTGCGTGGCTCGATGTGTTGTCGATTGGAACTTGTCTCTGATGAGGTGTGAGTGATGACGGAAGAGAAACTCTTGGATGTGCGGGCGGTGTCGTTGGCACTGGGGCTGAGTGACCGGACGATCCGGCGAATGGTCAGGAATGGTCAGGTGCCTCCCCCGCTGAAGCTCGGACAGGGGATTCGGTGGCAATCATCGGTCCTCGATTCGTGGATGAGAAGTGGTTGTCAGCAGGTCCAGGCGGGCGAACTTGTCCCGAGTGGATGAGGTGTCCACTCGCTTATACACGACATTTCTAATATGTCAATCCAACAACCCGAGAGATCGCAAATGAGATTCAGAACCGCGTCAAGGGTGGCTCGTGACCTCAAGCGATACGGCCCCTCCCCGCTGGCCCCACAATCAACCCGTGCCGACAAGGCAATTCCCCAAACCTCAAAGGTAACACCGCATGCACCCGAGCCAAATTATCAGACTGTTGAACAGCGTCCTCAAGCGGATCAACAGTGCAGTCCAGTTGCCTAGCGACACTGCCGAGAACCAGATCGAACCGCAGTTGAACATGATGCTCGGCATGTTCGACAAATTGGCCGATGTCAAACGTAGCAGCAACAAACGTGCCCCAGTCGATCCCCCCCATTTCCAGCTTCGACTGGCGAAATCCAAGAGACGTGTACCCGCAGGTGCCTCCAGGGTGAAGAGTTTCTGCTCGGCTCTGGAAAGTGCCGGAGTGACGCCACAGCAGGCACTCAGTCAGGCTGTTCGTCTGGGCGTGGGAGGTGCGACCAATGACCGATAAATCTGTCTGCGTTCCACCACTGGCTCTCCGCTCGCGTGACGCAGCCAGGGCGTTGGGGATCACAGAACGGACGGTAATCGCACTGGCTGACGCGGGTGCGATTCGATGTGTACGGATTGGGACCGTGACAATTTTTCCCGTCTCGTGTCTCCGGGCGTGGCTCGATAACCAAGCAACAGCGATGCCCGCAACAGCGGAGTGATTGAATGGCCCCCAGTGTTGCGGGGCGTGTCGGTCCACATCGCACACTTTGCCAATCAGGCCAGTCGATGCGTGTGGCGTTTTGAATTCAAGGAATAGGAAGCGTTGATGAACGGATCACAAGTTCGCAAGCCAAGGGTGACGAAATTGAGCGACGTTGTAGCGGAGCAAGTGGAATGGGTGTGGCCGGGGCGTGTACCGATTGGCAAGCTGTCGATGTTTTCCGGTGATCCCGGACTCGGCAAATCGTACGTGGCAATCGACATGGCGGCACGAGTGACAACTGGGCGGGAGTGGCCAGACATTCCGGGAGTCTCCAACCCGGTCGGATCGGTCGTGCTGGTGAGCTGCGAGGACGGTCTAGCGGATACGATCAAGCCTCGCTTGGAGGCGGCTGGCGGTGATCCGTCGAAGGTAATCTCGCTGGATGGCGTCGATACCATCGGCAGTGATGGCAAGACGATTTCCCGGCCCTTCAATCTCTCCGATGACTTGGCGATGTTGGAGCAGGTGCTAATCGACAATCCCGATACCCGGCTGGTAATCATCGATCCCGTGGGGGCGTACGGCGGGAAGATAAACACCCACGTGGACAGTGAAGTCCGGGCGATGCTGGCCCCGCTTGGTGAGCTTGCGGAACGGTATCGAGTGGCTGTCGTGATGGTGGCTCATCTGTCCAAGGGGAAGAACCAGAACCCGCTCTACAAGTCGATGGGGAGCATTGCCTATGTCGCTGCATCGCGGGCGGTGTGGATGTTCTTCAAGGACCAGGGCGACCCACTACGGCGGCTGATCCTATTGGGCAAGCTGAACATCTCCAAGGAACCAATGGGGCTGGCGTACTGTATCACTGATAAAGGCGTGGTCTGGGAGTCCGGTCCCGTGGAGATGACTGCCGCGGAGTACGTCGCACAGGAGGACGAAAAGCCGGAGCGTCGGAAGCCACCCACGGAAGAGGATCGGGCGATTGAGTTGCTTCGGCAGTCATTGGAGGACGGCCCGATTGAGTCTGCCGTTGTCATTGCTGACGGCAAGGAGCGTGGGATATCAAAGGATGCCATCAAGAGAGCGAGGGAGCGTATCGGAGTCGAGTCAAAGAAAGTCGGGAATGTGTGGAAGTTGCATTCCCCCTGTGTTCCAGGTCAAGAAGGCACACAATCCCCCGTTCCTACACAGATGCCGTCTTAACTTCTTGCCTTCTTGCCTCCTTGATTGATCCAAGACTCTCTCTCAAGAGTGCAACAAAGCAAGAGTGCAACAAAGCAAGAGTGCAAGGAGTCGGAGTGGCAGGGACTACCGACCGAACCCCATCCCACCGACTAAAACAACTTTCGTCGGACCAGAGAGCGATCGACCACAGAGACGCCACCGTGACCAGACAACCGACTTCCACGACCCGGAAGGCGTCAGACAGCCCGAAGGCCGGGAAACGGCAATCTGTGCGATTCTGAGAG
>JANPCU010000225.1:0-27010 GCA_031431195.1 Planctomycetota bacterium
GGCCCTCGTCGCACATGGACACAAGCTGTACCGCCTCGGTGGGTTCATCGCGAAGAATGCTCATGGTGTTGAAAACGATCTGTGGTCACAGACCGGCGTCGCCGCCTTCGACCCGCAGACCAATACATGGACCGACATGCCCGCTCTCCCCGAGGCTCGCTCCTCGTTCGATGCCGCTGTCCTCGGCGACACGATCTATGTCATCGGTGGCTGGTCGATGGCTGGAAAAGAGAAGACTTGGCATGACACCGCCTGGTCGCTCAACTTGGCTGAAGCACAGCCGCAGTGGGAGGCGATCGCCAACCCCGCCTTCCCGCGCCGCGCGTTGGCCGTGGCTGCACATGGGGGAAAGATCTACGCTCTCGGCGGTATGCAGAAGGTCGGCGGCAGCACCGAAGCTGTCGAGATGTACGACCCGCAAGCCAACAGCTGGAGCACTGGCCCAGCGCTCATCGACCCCAAGACTCCCGATGCCGATGGCAGCCAGCCACCCGCCGGGGCCGGTTTTGGCGTGTCAGCTTTCGCCACCGGAGGGCGTCTGTATCTGTCGACATCGACGGGCACCTTACAGCGGCTAACCGATGATGGCTCCGCCTGGGAGATCATCGGAGCGACCCCCACCCCCCGTTTCTTCCACCGCCTGCTCCCCGTCAGTGACCACGAACTGGTCGTCCTCGGCGGAGCCCACATGGGCGTCGGCAAGTTCGAGGAAGTGGAAGTCTTGACGGTCCAGTAAGGCGAATCGACTGATGACTGCTATGTCTGGCTTCCGGAGTCTGCTGGGGGGATGAGAGCCTCTTGGGAGGAAGCGATCGACTGTTCCACCTCGGCCAGTTGCGTTCGCAGGTCTGCGAGTTCTGCCTCATTGCGGGCGATCTGATCCCGGAGGGACTGGCAGCGTTTTTCAGGTGTGGTCAGCCAGCGGCTCAAGACTTCCAGAAACAACAGCGAACGCAGCAGTCGCATCGCGACGCCCCGGATGCGGTACATGCGGATCATCTTAGACAGCTGTCCCAACCGAGTCAGCCGGGCCAGTCGCGTGGCTCGGAGGGCCTGAAGTGACCGCAGGAATGAGGCGAAGGGGAGTAGGATGATCAGCAGGTTGATCACGTTGGCCTTGATGTATTCCCACTTCCGCTCGGCCAGCGAGAGCATGAGAATATACTCGGCGGCGAAGGCGAACCAGACGAGTCCGGTCCCGCTGTGGAGCAGCAGTCGCAGCCAGTCGTGTTCGTGAAGTTGCTGTTTAAGCAGGAACTCGACACCCAGAACTGGCAACATGACGAGCGCGGCGATGAGCATCGGGACGGAGAGCTTCGACTCGATGAACCGCTGAAGAACGCGGGTCGGCTGCCTCCACCCGAGCCCCGGTAGCCAGAGTCGTCCGCCCATCTCGGGATGGGCCAGCGCCATGCGCGCGGGCGGGATACAGCAGGCGAGGACGCGCATGGCCTTCCACGGTCTGGGCGTCGGTTGACCTCCACACACGACGAGAGTGACCACGGACTCGGCGATGAACACTCCCCACAAGACAAGGATGGCAATTCCATTCCACCATCCGGTGCTGCGAGCCGCTGCGACCCAGCGAGAATTTGCGGCGATCTCGAAGGGGTTCAATTCGTCCAGATTCGGGTCAGCGGGCCCTAGAGCCGTCGCCTCGATGGAGACGCGAGGAATGTCGACCCAGCACACAATCTGAATCGCTGTCAGCCACAAGATCCCCAGTGCCAGCCAAAACATGACCGGGGCCGAACGCAGCACGAACCTCCGCCAGCCCCTGCGATCAGGCGGGTCTTGAGTCGGTGCAGGCGTGGGGATCGACGCGGGAGTCATGTGGATCGATCGAAGTTCGAGAACCGGGGCGACTCAGACAGCGACCTCTCTGGCAATGAGGGCCCTTGGCCAACGGGCTGCGAAGGAGGCATCGGTACGATACAGTAGCGGTCGGCCTTCTGCCTGCTGCGCTGTCTCATCGTATCCGGTGAACGTGGGCGAACTCGATTCCGGCTGCCACCTCACCGGACAGAAAGTGGAAACATGCCTCGCAATCTCTGGAGTCTCTTCGCTAGCCTGACCGGCCTCGTTATCGCCGAGTTCAGCCTCGCCGCCGAGCCGTGGAAGAAGCACATCATCGACGAGGGGCGGCACACCACCAACGTCGTCGCCGCCGACTTCACCGGCGATGGCCAGATCGATGTGATGGCCAATAGTGAGGGGGCCACGCGGTTGTTCGTCGGCCCCGATTGGAAGATGCAGATCGTCGATCAGACGAAGGACCACGATGCGATTCACGCCGCTGTGCTCGATGTCGACCGCGATGGTGATCCGGATTTCATCGGCGCGAGGTACAGCCCGGGACTCATCTATTGGGTCGAGACAATTCGTGGAGAGAAGGCCGCCGAGCCGTGGCCGGTGCATGTCGTCGACGATCAGGTGAACGGGATTCATGGGCTGCTGACCGGGGATGTCGACGGCGATGGGGCGGTTGACCTCATCGCGAACAGTGG
Source organism: Planctomycetota bacterium (assembly GCA_031431195.1). Classification (GTDB taxonomy): domain Bacteria; phylum Planctomycetota; class Planctomycetia; order Planctomycetales; family Planctomycetaceae; genus TH-plancto1. Next base: position 2,508 of record JANPCU010000225.1, read on the forward strand.
CCAGCCAGTCGGGCCGTTGGCGAACTCGGTCGTCTGGTATGACGTGCCGAAGCAGCCGCGCGAGGCCCAGGCGTGGCCGCGCTATGTGGCGGGGCAGGGAGATGCTCCGGGACTGTCCCATTACCTCGGACTCGGCGACCTCAATGGAGATGGCAGGGCCGATTTAATGACAGCTGCGAAGGGTGGACCGCAAGCGGAACCGGCGACAGGCGAATGGTTCGGCTGGTGGGAGGCTCCAGCAGATCCGCGCACGAACGGGTGGAAGAAGCACCTGCTCGGCACTGGCCATCCCGGAGCGACGAACTTGGCCCCTGCCGATGTCAACCAGGATGGCAAGATGGACGTGATCGCCACACGCGGGCACGGGCTGGGTCTGATCTGGTTCGAGGGACCGGACTGGAAGGAGCACGTCATTCATCCGACCCTGGCCAGCCCGCACTGCCTGGCTCTGGCCGACTTCGACCAGGACGGGGACATCGACGCGGCGACATGTGCCTATGAGAGCAAGATTGCCGCCTGGTTCGAGAACGATGGGACGGGTCAGTTCGCGACGCACCTGCTGGATGAGAACCAGTGTGCCTACGACATTCGGGCGGTGGATCTGGATGGCGACGGCGACCTGGATATTCTGGTGGCCGGGCAACTCAGCCAGAACATTGTCTGGTATGCAAACCCGCTGAAGTAGTCGGGCGTCCTCACCACTCGATGGATTGTGTTCACAAGGCAAGAGCCTCGCCCCAGTGCCGTGAACAGGATGGGATGTAGTGCCCTGTCCACGCGAAGACATGGGGCTGGTGGGAGTCATTTCGGTCGGGGAGCGACATATAGCGACGGTCGGAGAGGCGGCGGGCACGTAGAAAACCTGCCCCACAGCGAACGACTGCAACACGATTGTGTTCACCGCGCTGGCTTGGCCCTTCCGGAGGAGGCGACTGTTCGAAACGCACTTTGTGTTGGTCGTGGCCGATGTTCCTGCCTCCGGTGTTCCTGTCGGCTGGCCCAGTCAGGTGCGTATTGAGTTCGAAACCCTGCCGTCTTTTGCGACTCCTCCTGAAATGCAATTTACACCTGTGTGGTCGCTCGATATGGTGTACCAGTAGGCAGTTCTGCGTCTTTCTATTGAGGTTGTTCCATGTCCACTCCCTTGGCTGTTTCTTGCCCGCATTGCGGTGCCGGTCTGAAGCTGAAGAACAACAATTTCGTCGGGAAGAAGGTTCCCTGTCCCAAGTGCAAAAAGCCGTTCCTGGTTGAGGAACCTCCCGAAGACGAATTCCTCTCGCAAGCTGACGACTTCGGCACCATGGACGATATGGAGGAAGAAGAGGAAGAGGCTGAGGCTCCTCGCTCGAAGGGGAAGTCCAACGGCGGTTCCAAGAGCGCCAAAGGAAAAGGCAAGAAGAAGTCTAAGAGTGGCGGCGGTTTCGCCCCGATGGCCATGATTGGCGGCGGGGTGGTGCTGGGACTCGGACTGCTCGGCGGAATCGTGTACGGGGCAATTTCCCTCTTCAGTGGGGCGGGCTCCAGCAGCTGGGTCAAGTGGTTGCCGGAAGATATCGATGTCGCGGTGCAGGTGCGGGTCGCGGACTCGATGAATGCTCCGATCTTCAAGCCGATCATGGACCACCCGACGCTGTCAAAGCTGATGAACCAGCCGCCGCTGGGAGAAGGCGGCCTAGTGAATCCGTCAGCGGCGTTTTTCCAGGGGCTGAACCTTCAGGCCAAAGACATCGACACGCTAACCGTGGGGATCATTGACTATATTCAGCCGGGGGAAAGTTCCGGATTTCCTTGGGCGATAGCCGCTCAAACTCCGAAGCGGTTTGTCGCAGTGGTGAAGCTCAAGACGGCTGTGGACGAATCGAAGCTCGCGTCGGCTCCGGCGACGGTACTGGCCAAGGAAGACTACAACGGCAAAGCGGTGTATGCCTTGGCGGGTTCTGTCAGCCCCAAGATGCTGATTCATGCGGTCAACTCGACGACCTATCTGGTGGGGAGTGAAGCCGAGTTGAAGGGTGCGATTGATGGGAAGGGAGCAGCACCCGCTGCCAAGCGGTTTGCCTTTGTCGACACCAAATCGAATATTGTGATTGCTGCCGCACCGAAAGACGTCACGAAGTTCAAGTCTCTCGGATATACCTCCTTTGAAACGACAGCTTCGGGAGTGGAAACCGAGAGTTCAAGCGTTGATGGTATTTATGGGGACAGCTTCAATATCACGCTGGGAACGGATGTCAAAGTGGAAAACCGTCTCAGCTTGGATGCCTCCATGGCTCAGGCGACCGCAGAACAAAGCAAGAAAGAAAAAGACGCAGAGCGGGCCGAGTTCCAAGTCCAGCTGGCGGATCTCAATGGAGGAGGATTGGACTCCTTTTTACCGATCCCAATCCCAATTCCGGCGGAGTCGATCAAGAAATTGGCCGGGCACTACGAAGCGATGCTGGGCAGCGCCCAATCGACATCGAGTGGGTCAACTTCCAGTTTGACCATGACGCTCTCCGGCCAGATTGTGGTGGATGCCGTGCAGTTGGCCTCCGCACCACCGATTAGTCTATTGCTGGCCACGATGGTCGCTCAACAGGAGAAGGCCGCCGCAGCTGCCGCGAAATCCTCCTTCGGGAATTCTCCGATGGATGTGATGGCCTACCCTGGGGCTGTCATTGACGCAGGAGAGAAATCGAAGACCAAGATCAACGACCTGAACGACCAGCACAACGCCGACTTGCAAGCTCAAATGCAAGAGGGCGGAGCCGCTAACGACCCCGCCAAATCGATGCATGCGTCAGTGGCTCCGGCTCCGAATGCCGCAGCCCCCCCGGCGGCCAATGACCCGGCCAAGGCGATGCATGCGTCGGTGGCTCCGGCTCCCAATGCCGCAGCACCCCCGGCGGCCAATGACCCGGCTAAGGCGATGCATGCGTCGGTGGCGCCCGCTGCGCCCGCTGCTGCCGGGAATGAGGCCGCTGCTGCGAACGACCCCGCCAAGGCGATGCACGCCGCTGCCGGTGCCGGAAACGCTGCGGGGAACGGCCAGAATGCGGATAAGACCGCCGAGAAGCCCGCCAACAAAAGTCGATCCCGCCGCAAGCCGTAAAGGGAGCGGTCCGTGGAAACGTTCCGCCAGACTTCGGATGGAGTGCAGTCGCCATTCGACGTCGGGTATCGGTCCTCCACCCCAGGGCTTCCCAGGCGCAGAACACCGCCAAATCACACGCCCTGCCCAGAACGAAAGGCCACCACTGGCCTCTCTTTGTCCCGCCAGGGACACCCGAAAATAGCCCACCACTTTGAGCGGTGGGACCAGAGAGTCGCTCGCGGTCCGCAGCCCCGCCAGGGGCGACCGATTCTCGCATTGTGGCCGCGCTTCCTCGGTCACTCCACCCCAGCTTTGGCTGGCTTCTGCCGTTCCTAACGGGACTCGGCGGGTGGGTCGGGATCGCTTCCCCACCGTTGAAACGGTGGGCTATTGTCGGGTGTCCCTGGTGGGACAACGGCAGTCAGCGGGAAATACTCTCCCATAAGTGATGTCGCTGAAGTCGCAGGGCATCGGCGGGCAAAAGTCTGACGACTTCTGCGACGCGGAGGCGATTTTCCACCAGTTGCCAAACGCGGGAGTTTCCTCCGGTAACAGGGACCCGGGATGACCGGTGAAACGAGCGAACACCGGGCGACCTTGGTCCATTCGGTGAATATGGTTTTGTGAGTCAACCTCCTTCGCCCGACGACAGTGAATCGTACAATTGCCGAGAATCAAATCTGTGCCAATCTTCGAAATCTGTGGACCAAATCCGTCTGGATCGGGCTTCTCCGATGAAGATTGTTGATCCACTGATGGCACAGATTTCAGAGGGGTTGGCTGTGACTGTTGAGGCACTCGATGAGGTGGCGGTGGGGGGCGGTGTGGCCTGATCCTTCGTGCCTCCAGCCACGAAATAAATCCCTTAATAACCAAACCTAATGTCATGACCAGATTTTTATCAGCCCTGGGCGGGAGGGCGAGACGCACTGGGGGATTGTTCCCGAGGATCGCACGGCGTGCTCCTCCAGATCGGGTGCTTCTCGGCGCTGGCCATCCAGGCCGTGGCTGCACCAGATCCAGGGGGAGTCTGGTGCGGGACCAGCGTCATCACGGCGACGGACGTGTTCCCTGGGCAGGGGGGAGTTTTCTGGCAGGCGAAGGACCAGAGTGTGAAACGCAGAGGGCGCAGAGGACGCGGAGAATCTTTGGGGGGTGAGTGAGGCTGCTTTCCGGTCGACTTCACGTCTCTGCTCTTCCTCTGCTCCTGCTCTGCTCTACTCTGTTCTTCCTCTGCGCTCTCGGCGTCCTCTGCGTTTCATACTTCCCTTGATTGGAGGCTGGACGGAATTCCGCGTGCCGACACTGGAAAGGCCATGTGCGTCTCGCACTCAGTGGGCTGGTCCTGACTCGGTGGGGTGGATGAGCGGCGTGAAGCCGAAGGGTTTCTGCGCCGAATAGAGTCCACACTCGTTCCAAAGTTTCCTGTTGGCGAACGGACAGAAAAAGCTGACCGTGGGATAGGCTTCCAGCCTGTCTTTTCGCGGGAGTTGACAGGCTGGAAGCCTATCCCACGGGTCAGACAAGTCTGACCGATCGCCTTTCATCGACAGGATCGATGACCCCCCAAACAAAAAACCGCAGCTGGCCACGGGGACCAGCTGCGGTGGGAGACTTGCGTGGCGATGACTTCGATTAGAAGTCGCTGTCGCTCAGCACATTTTGGCCATATCGACCGCCGAACGGAGTCAGCAGGCGGGCATAGACGCCTTCGTCGATGTCCTGGCTGACGACCTTGCAGGAGCCGTCGGCAAAGGCCATGTTGACCGCACCGGGATGCAACGATGAGGGACGGGGTTTCGATCCATCGGTGGAGTTGTTCAAATCGGCGTTAATCTTGCATCCAGCAGCCACTGCATCGGCGGCAAGAGCCAAAGCATTGACCTTACCTCCGGCAGCGACGCTGACACCATTAGCGGTTGCGTTACTGGCGACCACTCCCGCCGGTGCCGGGATGGAGGTGCCGATGGCCACGTTCCCCGTATAGAAAGAGGCAAATCCCCCCGAGCCACCGCCCGTGGTGTAGCGAGCGATGTTGGTGTTTTCTGCGAGTAGAACAGTTTGGGACGTACCGTCCGCAGCACTGATCTGATCGAGATTGGAGGTGTATCCACCGTTACCAATTTCTCGCCAGAACACACCAGTACCAGAGGTGACTTGTTTGTCATCGGTGCCGAAAGCGGGCACATCAAACTGGTAGTCGTACGTGTCGATTCGATGATCTTGATCTGTGGCACTCGTCCAATAGTCCGAGCGAATATATCCCGCATTCGCAGCGTAGGACATTGATCCGTTTCCGGTGTTCTGATCGCTCGGGCAATTGTATACCTTGATCGAAACGTTTCCTAAAAGAGCATCCGTTTGATTGGCGGTCGCGATCGATGTATCGTTAGCGGTCAATCGCAAACGGTCGTAGAGTGTAGACTGTTCCAAGTAGGGCAGCAGTTGAATCGACCACGGGGTTCCTTGGGGGTTGGGGGAAGCCAGCGATCCGTAGTTGATGTTGAATTTGGCAACCGTCACATCGGTGACCAAGTAGGGCAGCTGGCCTCGCTTCGAGGTCGTGTAGGCTTGCACGGCAATCCCCACGTTCCGCAGGTTGCTCTGGCATTCGGTGCGGCGGGCGGTTTCGCGGGCGTTCTGCACAGCGGGCAGAATCAGCGCGGCCAGGGTGGCGATGATCGAGATCACCACCAGAAGTTCGATCAGGGTGAAGCCGCGACGCTGCGGCATACGGAAGAGCGGACGGCGAACAAACATGATGGACTCCAGGCTGCCGAGTGACTGGTGAAGTGGGTTCTCCCCCCGACAACGCATCGGCGGGAAGGTCGCTTTCGCGACTGGCCGGTTTCACCACCCGGCCTGGACAGTTTGGTTGTGTGTGCTGGTTGTGTGTGTTGGTCTGCAAGACCGAATGGTCTGGGAACGTGACGTGAACAGAATCGTTGGAGGATTTCACAGCGGGTGCCGATGTTGCATTTTGCGGCAGTCCGTTGATCTTCCCTTCATTATGCGATGTCTCTGGCTCCGAGAACAGTCTAAATCCAGCAGTTCTGTGTTGAGATCGTCTCGGCAGCCCTCGCAGCTGTCATTCCTCTCAGGAGATTATGCAAATCCTGAGCCGAAATCTGGCTAGCGGAGGCGTTTTTGGTAGATGATGAACTTCTTCTCATCGAAGGTGTTGGTTTGGGTGTCGTAGGCATCGTCCAGTTTGGACATGTCGACCACCGAGAACCGCCGGTGAATCGGGATGTCCGTCAACCGGGCTCCGATCTGGGTTCGGGGAACTCCACCCACCGTGATCTGGTGAGCCTCGAAGTACCCCACCGCCGCCCAGACGAAGAAGACATGGCTCTTGTTCGTGGAGTTATTGGCCACCTTGGCCAAGATGCGGTTGCGAGTGTGATGATCGATCCCGGTGCCGTTGGCGAGGTCGCCCGCATCGAACAGGCCCTGCCAGTTGGTGGCAAGTGTGTGCTCCGTGCCCCAAAGTGCCCCTGACGAGAAATCGTTGGTCACAGTCGGCGAAGTTGCTGCCACAGAGGGATCACGAACTGTGTTTAAGCCTCGACCGTCCGCGGAACGCAACAGCCCATTTTCCACGGCGTTGTCCGGATCGGTACTGGCGATACTCAGAGGGTCCTTTTTACTGGCTCCCCGGAACGGTCGCGACACGATCGAATTCGGAATCGATGCGCCTCCAGCGCCCGCGAAGTAATCGATTCCATCTCGAGAATGAAGCAGTTCCTGGAACCAGTTCCGCCCACCGGGAAAGTTATCAGCGGTCCCATTGCCATAGGCCAGATGCACTTCATCATCGATCAGAGCAGCCAGGACCGTCTCGTCCCGCACCGTATTGAGGTTAATCTTGCCCGGCACGCGGAACACAGGCTTCATCGAACCAGCTACGTTGTTTGCTCCGTTGAGCAACTCTTCACTCTGCTGATCCGCCCGACGTGGGACGGTCACAAAATCGAACAACCGATACCAGCAGTTCTGGTAGTTGTAGGAATTCCAGCCGCGATACGGAGCTGCGGGCACCCCGTTCGGGAAGTTGAACCGAACCCCGGCTGTGTAGTCCCCCGACATCTGGCCCGAGGCGAGATTGGTCGCTCCCGGAGCCAGATTGAACTGCGTTCCGCCATGGATTTCCCGATAGAAGGCATTCGCTGTCAGAGTACCAGCAGGCGTCGCAGCTGTTGTCTCCATGTTCAGTCCAGTGACCAACTCAGTCAGTGGCCAGTTGCCGTACAGCGGCACCGACAACAACTCATACGCCGACGTGAAGTCGCGGTCAAAGTGAGGCTGCCACAGAGTGAACGGGGTCGTTCCGACGGAGTTCGCCAAATGCTTGGTGGCAGCTGCCGGTCGCAGAGTGTGATAGTAGATCGGGGAAGCCGTCACGCACGGCATTTGGACGGGGTCGAATGACTGACGACGTTCCAGGCTGTGGAGGGCGAGCGCTGCGGTATTGCAGTCCGCTTGAAGATTCATCGCGGGGTCGAATCCACTTTCCCCCGTTCCTCCAAAATCCCCAGAATCGACCATGAAGCGATCAACCTCGATCCATTCCCCCATCGAACTGGTCGATGTGGCATTGGTTGCGGCCTCCACTCCTCTTGGATTCTGTCGCCGTTCCAGAACCAGATCGAACATTTCAGCTGCGACTGTCCCCATCACTTCACCTTCTGCGAGTCTGGTTCCCATATAGGGCGAGGTTCCAGCCACATGGGTGAAATACTCTTCATGGTCATAGGGGGCCGGGCGTCCCGTGACACACAGATCCAAGTCTGTCTGGGGGTCGGGATCTTCCGAACTATCGAGAATCGTATTCGTGGTATAGGGCAGAATCGACTCCAGTTCAGTCCCCCCAGTCACATCTGCGTAGAGGTCACTGGTAATATTCATGGTCCCGGCATCGTTCTTGACGGTGCCATCATGCGTAGCGATCAGGAAGTTTTGACCCGGATCAATCTGCTTGGGGAATGGGGAGGCTGTTCCAAACCCTTTGGTTTTGAACTCGACGGAACGGTCGATCGTTCCGGTCCCACCCGTCCCGTTGCGGACGACGCGAGAGATGCGCCACCCTTCGGCCAAATCGATAGTCAGAGGAGCACTGTTTCGCAGCTCGATATGCAGATATTGGTGGACATCGTCCTGCTCATCGTGCAGCGTCGTCGAGTAGTCAGACATCTGCGGCGTGGTCTGAAGGAACTGCACTTCGCTGAATGACAAAGAGGCGCGCTCGATCCCATAGACCGCTTTCGTGGGAGCGGTCGCCCAGCCATCGCTCAGGTCGTCGTCGTACTCGAACTTGGTGATCACATCGTCGCGATCGAGGGCGTCGACGTAGTTCACTGCGAACTGAGCCATCTCGCGGACCATCTTACGATTCGCGGTGGGATACGCGGTAGCTGCTGGTCCCTCGACGGCAGCTGTCAACGGGTCGAGATCATTCGGAGCCCCCACCAAATACAACAGCGTGTAAATGTCACGGGCCATGCGCTGGCGGTCGTACCGCGCCCACCACTCTTGAATCGTGGCGGTCGTGGCCCGGTTCGCGTCGGTGGACGGAGCGTCGAGCATATTGCTGATCAGCAACGGTATGGGGGCGGAATGGTCGTGAATCATCGCCGGGATCGTGATCGGCGGCATGGTGGCGGCGGGGTCCTGATACTCCAGGCCCACCATATCCGGATGCGGCATCAGATTGCGGAAAATCGGATTCCCGTCCAGATCGAAACCGACCAGCAGCTTGTTCAGGTTCAGCGGCTGCCGCCAGAGGGAAACCGACTGTGGGAATGAGGTCGGGATAAAACCGAGTTGTGCCATGAAGTCGAACGATTCGCGTCGATTGGAGATCGTCGTGCCTGAAGCCGGGTAGTCCGAATCTTCCGAGGCCAGCAGCGCACGGACCTCGGGCCGAATTGGGTCCGTATCGGTGAACACGCCCACCCCCATTGCGGGCGGGAAGAAATAACGTGCGGGCTCAATCGGAGGGCCAGGAATCAAGTCTGCTGGTATCCACTCCGAGGTCTCCAAGCTGGTCCCACCGTTGTACCGGCTGGGTACGAACGACAACTCGTTGAGATCCCAGCTGTCGGTGGTTAAGCGGCGGCGGATGTCGGCGGCATCACGAGCGTACTTCAGATTCATCAGCGCCAGATTCTCGGCTCGCGAAGTGCCACCGACGCGCTGGATGTCGGCGTCCGATGCCTGGAATCGGAGATTCTCCTCCGGGCGGAACAGATCATCCGAGATGCGGTCGGGGTTCCGGATGCGGGCTTCGTCCTCTTCGTCCGACATGGTTGAAGCCGTGGCCGGGACCGGACCGTCGAAGAGAGGGGTGGTCGTAAATGGAGCGACCAAGCCGTACGGGTAGAGGTTCTCGATCGGGTAGACGGCGTCCGCGGGAATGGTGAGCGTCGTGGTTCGCTGGGCTTCCCAACTGCTGGAGACTGTCGGCTGGACGGCGGGGTACTGCGGCCAAACGACCGGTGATCCCGTCACGCCCGCGACCACAGTTCGCACGGTCGCGGTATTCGTATACATCCCACTGCCGGTTCCCTTGGCGTCGATGGGGTGAGATCCCTGTGGCATGACGACCGAGGCGTACTCAGATCCGGGCGTGGGTCGCGGATCGTAGAGACGATAATCCGGAGAGCCCAACGTGTTCGTCAGATACCGCTGGGCACCGCCCGCGTAACGATTGCCGATCGTGGTGCCATCCGGAAGGTTGTCGTAATCATCATCGACACCCGTCACCCCGGCACGGGGTGGCAGGACGGGCAAGGTGGCAGCTAGGCCGGTGTAGTATTGGGGGACGTACTGCTCTTCCCCATTTCGACCGGTTAGGCGTGAACCGCTCCGGCGGAGAGACCGTCCCATGGCCAGGTGGGTCCAATCCATATTCGCCATCGCTCCGGTGGGCTGAGGCATGGTCGGGTCGATGCCGAAGGTGTACGCATATTCGGACTGCACGTAGAGCAGACTCGCGGGGTCGGTGAACTGTGACGGATCGGCGGTAAAGACCCGCAGCGGGTTGATCTCACTGGCACTGGCCCCCGTGTTGGAGACCGAGAAGGGGAGGGCGTTGAACGTGGAAAATCGGTCCGATGGGACAGAGCTATCGAGCGCCCCTTCGAAATTGCCCGCCGTGTTGATGTTCAGCAGCGCGTCACCGTCCAGGATGTAGAACGAGTACAGCGGAACAAACTGCCGCCCATCCGGCAGATCGACCAGCTCATGCCCCAGATCCATCCAAATCCCATCCGGAGTCCCTTCACCAGTCAGATCGACATCGAGGTCATACCCGGTCTCGGCAGCGCCGGTGGAATCCGAGTAGATCCCCATCTCGTTGTTTGTTCCGTCGTTGTCGGAGTCGACTGTGAAGGGGAACGGCTGAATCAGACGCGAGGTGTCACCGCTTTGAGCCTGGAAAGCGGCGTTCGGGAAGCGATAGGTGATGCCGTCCGGATGGAGGTTCCCGGAATGGGGACGCATGACCAGCCGCTGCGTGGACGGATCTGTGTAGAGGTCGGAAAAATTGGTATCCCGTTTCGAAAGAAACAGATCGGGCCGATGGAACGACGGCACCAGAATCCGCCGACCGGTCGTCGGATCGATCGTGTCGTACGCCAGAAACAGATTGTTGATGTCCGGGTATGTGTACTCCACATCGGGCTGGTAAATGGGCAGACGCTTGGCGGGAGTGGGGTGCGAAAACGAATCAAATTGAACTGCGGTCGGTTCAGTGGAATCGTATTGCGCCGATGGACTGTAGTTGATCGCAAACAGCGGCAGCCCCGCTGGATCGGATGGGTCCAACATCGCGTCGGGCTGCCCATCCCCGTTCATGTCGAACTGAACGAAGTCACCCGGTCCACACAATCCATCCGCATCATTATCGATGTATGTCGTCGTGATCCCGGCTCCGTTATGCGGCAGCACATCCGTCGGTTGCAGCTGGCCATCAGTGCCATAAGTCAAACTACCCGTCGTGTGAGCCACCAACGAATGGTACGCTCCCTGGCTCGGTGCCGAGAGAGCTCCCATCGGTCGCGAAGCATCGGGACCGACGATGATCGTTTTCTCACCTGAGTCCAAGTAACGATCCGGGTTCAGCACGTCCCAGGGATTAGCCGCGTAGTTCCCAGCAGCCAGCTGCTCTTCCTGGACGAACTCGAAGAAGAAGACGCCGAGGAAGATCATCAAGCTGAGCAGTGCCAGCACGACGATGATCACCGCGCCGCCGCGACGATCGCGGGTGAGCGGATGGGCGCTAGCCCCCGGTTCTGATGACCGTCCACGCGCAGAAGAACCGGCGGTTAGCGCCGGGCCGCTCACGGAGCCAGAGTACGGCGAAGTCTGAAGAGTGTTGGGAGTGTGGTTTCGCATGGAATTCCCCTTTCAAAAAGGGACTCGGGGACGCCCCGAGCAGTGGGCCGCTGACCGGCGGGTCTGTCGCCTTTTTCTCCGAAAAAGGACGCTCTTTCGCCGAGCGAAAGACGACAGACCCGGCCGCGCAGCTGTGTTCAGTTCAACTTCGTCGGATTGGCGAAGGAGTGAATGATGGAGAACTGCCGAGGCAGTTGTTCGCGGGGATCGCGGACCCGAATGGTGATGCGAATCTTTTGCAGCCCGATGCGATTGTCGAACGCTTCCCAGGTGACGCCGCCATCGAGGACACGATGACCAGGAACGGAGGGCCATTCGGGGGCCGTAGCGCCCGTGAAACCTTGATCAATCGGCAAGACAACGCTGGAGTTCCCGTTGGCGTCTTCAACGTCGAGCTGGTTGTTGTTGTTCATATCTTCCCCAGGATCCAACGAGTTATTGCCATTGGCGTCTTCGGTATCCGGGTAGGAATCCCCATCAAGGTCTTCCCCCGAGGCCACGCAGCGATACGCGGTACTGAAGGTGGTGTCTCCGATCCCCAATCCATCGACCTTAAACACGACCGCGCCCGGGGAGTAGTTTGTTGATGCACTCCAGAAATTTGTGGTCACCACGGGAAACGGGGCGGGATCAATTACACCGTCACCATCCAGGTCTTCGACCGCATTCAGCGTGCCATTGCCGTCCGTATCCTCGTTCAGGCGGTACATCAGTGGGCGGTACGGCGGCCTGAAGTTCTGTCCACGAGACGTGATGATGGGCAAGGGAGTGGGCGGGGGGGCAGAATAGTCGTAACGCACCGTCTCCTCCGTCCACATTTCCGGATGCCCGGTGTCAAACACGGACGAGTAGTCGAAGACCCCGTTGGAATTCCGGTCTTCGGCGGCATCCAGCGATCCGTTTCCGTTCGCATCCGACTCACCCGGCCCGTAAAACGGATTCAACCGCTGAGCATCCCGGAAGTAGCCGGTCGAGGAGTTGTTACCCAACTGGACGAAACCGCCAGCCGTGTCGAAGAACCCGTTGCCGTTGAGGTCTGCTCCATTTTCGCCAACCTCTAAAATTCCGTTCCCATTCGGGTCGATTTCGACCAGTCCCGGATCCCAGACCTCGATGTCGAACGCTTCGACCCCGGAGAGCAGCAAGTCTTCCGTGGCGCGGGTCTGGAGCTTGTCGGGGTCCTCGATCAGCGTGCCGCCGACCGACATCTGATTCGTATTCGGCGAGTAGACGATGACCCCGTTCAGGGGGTTGTACCGCGTTCCCGGCCATTGCCATTGGTGCGAACCCGTCTCTCCATGCAGCGGACGACCGAAGAAATTGCCCGTGGAGTCGAACTCGACGGATGTCCCCCGAGCGCGGTTGATCGCCTGCAACGTCACGTCCGTCGCATTCGCATAGACTTGATTCCCCTCGGAGATCGCGTGACCGAACCGGGTCATCGAACACCCCAGCGATTCCGTGGAGAAGCTCGAATTCTGCGGCTGATTCTGCAGAGCATCGGTCCCCAGAAACCGGACCTCATCCAGCATGTCATTCGACACATCGGTGATGCGGCAAATGGCGGCGTAATCGAACGATTTGTAATAGCTGGGAACCACATCGCCAGGGACATTAGACGGGATGATGGGGTCGCTGAACTCGGTGCTCCCGTTGGACGGCTGGGCGGTGTTCGCCCCCGGCACCCCGGCCAGATCGATGTCCCGAATCAGCAGTACGCGGCGGTACAGGTTCCCGCCACGGACGAAGTAGCAGATCTCCGCATCACGACTGGCTCCGACATCGTTGGACATGTCTCCATCGTCGACCTCGGGATGGTTGGAGAACTCCGGGCTGCTCCCACTCGTGCCGTGCAGAAGTATGTTGGTCCCATTCGTGCTGGCCACATCCTTTGCCCGTCCGTAATACATCGCCGAGTCGCGGCTGCGGGCCTCTTTAATACTCGCTGTGAAGTGCAGCACGTCATCGTTGGGGTTCGACTGGTCGTTTTCCGAGATGTAGAAGAAGCCCCGCTGCCACTGGCTGACCGGATCATCCTTCACCAGCGGCAACAGCCCCTGGCTCGAGTTCGGAGTGCCATGGAACGAAGTTCGGTCGAGATCCCCTCGCAGCAGGATATCCGCCAGCCGCGCTTTGCCATCGTTCCGGGCGAGAGCTTGCTGCTCGCCCAGACTGTCGATGGCGGCCACATAGATCTGGGCGAACATCAACATCATCATCACGACCAGCGTCGTGGCGACCAGCATCTCGATGAGCGTGAACCCGCCCCGAGCAACTGCGATTGGCCGATAGGAGGCAATGCGAGTTTTCATTGGGGGAGATCCGGGGTAAAGACATGGATGACGCCGGGCAGGAGGACAGCCTGGCAGTCGATGGTGCCGTTGGTGCGGTAATCGGTGAAGGGGGCCACGTCACTGCTTGACCCCGTATTCAGCTTCACTTGATCGCTGAGGGTCAGGATCGTGCGCACGAAGGCCCCGGCGGGGTCGAGAGCGTCGGCCCCGTCGACCCGCTGTTGTTCCTCATCATTGATCTTTTCGATCTTCTGAATCTTGTACCAGTAGCCCAAGCTGGCATCGAAGATATACCCGCCCTCTTTGATGCGTGGAGCATCTGCGTTCGGATCGTAGGGCCAGCGGACCTTGGCGATGTTGGTATCGAGGCGACCGTTGGGGAGCATCGCGTCCTCACCCGGATCGATCGCACCGTTCCCATTGAGATCTTCCGTCCGGCAGAACTCCGCCCGGTAGCCCTGCTCGTCCAGTGTTTCGAACGATCGATTGAACACGACCGCGCACTGGGCATCGAATTCCCCACGCGGACCGGAGTGAACCGACATCAGCCACGAATACCGGCCAGGGGCTTGCACCTCGATGCGGGCCTGATCGAAAATGATTCCAGCAGGCAGAACCCCATCCAACGTCAGAAAAGAAGAACCGGAAGGGGTATTGCTGGCCCCTAGCACCGGAAGTGCAACCACGCGAGGCGAGAATGTCGATAGCAAGACGATGCGATGAATGGGCGACAATGTGTTGTTGTCGACCACACTCGTCAAGGTTGTCGGAAATTCGATTTGAACTTGTGTCGCTGACGGAGTGGTCACCGTCACCGGGGTTGGCTCCAGCACGACGTTCCAGGAGTCCTGCAGGCGGTAGATGCTATCGGCAGCCCCACTTGCCAGTTGGCAATGAATCCGGTCCATGTTGATCGTGTTGGCGGCACCGGAACTATCCGCGCTGATGATCTCGCCAAACTGGGCCTGATCGATCAGCGGGCCAGCACGATACCAGCCGAGTGGATCGACCACGTAAGCGGACCAGAGTGGGTTGTCCTGATACTGACTGTGGCGATACGGAATCCATTGCAGCACCCCATCGTAGGTACTCGTAGGGGTGCCGGTATTGGGGAGTGTACCTGTCACGGGCCAAATGTTTTGATAACCACCGACATTCGGATTCGTCACCGAATCGTAATCGTTCGGAACCCATGTCTGACTGACGTTAAATATAGGCTGCCGAGAGCCGCTATAGAACGGCGCAGAGGGCACGGGCATCAATGAGGGATCCACCTGACCGAAAAACAATTGATTGGTTTCCGGAAGCATTCTACCACTCGCCTTCGGCGTCACCCAGCGGCTCGAATATGGGGCGACTGCTGCTAGTTGGGCATACTCCGTGTTCTCTTTCCACTCCGGGGCTCCGGTCCACAGCTGGGGGTGGGTCAGGAGGGTGTCCTTGATGGCCCCTTCGTAGAGTTTGGCGTTGGTCAGGTGGTTGGCCTGGATCGCCTTGAGGATGGAGAGCGGGAAGAGCGTGAAGACCGAGGTCACGCCGACGGCCATGATGAGCAGGGCCATCAGCACCTCGACCAGGGTGGCCCCGGTGCGGACGTGTGGCGAGCGTCCGGCGTGAGCCGGATGGTTTTTCAGAGCGTGCTCTGCGTCGTCAGTGCGATTGTCGTGGGAGACGAGCGGAAGAACCAGGGGGCTGACGCCGCCCCGCTCGCCCTGCAAGTCAATCGCTGGGCAACTTTGTGGCGACACCATCATGGGGTGAAATCGGTTCATCGGTCTTCCCTCCCCTCGCGAGCAAAGGAGTAAGGGTCATCCGCCCAGCCGTTGTTGTCCGCATCGGCCCCATTCACGGGAGCGATGTAGACCAGCCCCGTCTGCGGGATAATGCAGACCAGCTTGCGTTCGCTGGACGGGTGATCCGGGCCGTACCCATTCTCGAAGTCCCCGGGAATCAGGTAAGTGGGAGCCAGCGTCAGAGCCGCATTCGACGGGTAGCCCGTCATACTTCGCATACGGTCCACATCGTCGAGGTGGCAGAGATACAGGTAGATCGGCCCGCTCCCGGAAATGGCCCCCGAGACGGTTCCATTCGGAGACACGGGGATGTCGAACTTCACGTCATTCAGGATGCCGTCGCCATCCAGGTCTTCCGTCGGTGAGCCGGTGTCGAGAGTCCCATTCTGATTCCGATCTTCGAACGCCGCCCAAGAGGTTGGAATTCGACTGGAGGGGAGGTCGATGACCATCCCCGGCGGCAGGTTGATCGCCTCTGCATCGGGGAGTTCCTGGGGGGACAACCTCATCAGGTAGGGTATGGCAAACGTGTTCGACAAGTTCGCCCCGGCAGGAACGTCGTCAGGGTAAGCCTGAAAAGCACCCACAGTAAAAGTGGGAGTACCGACCCACACAGCTCCGTCAATCATGCCAGAAATCTGGACAGTGTTGTTTGCGGGATCAAATCCGTTCGTCGAGATCGTATACCAGCGACCACCAGAGGAATTCTCAGCAGTCGGGATAGGATTTGTTGCGGAGTACACGTACTCCGGGTTGTAACTCCGAATGAAGACTTTTGCCCCCGGAGCCAACTGTCCTTCATCTCGCAAATTTCCCCATTCACCGACCTGTTGACTTACAAGTTGGACATCTCCCGTGCCGTTGATTTGAACTCGCAATGTTCCGTCGTACAACTGGCTTTGACCCACGTACTGAAGACCGGACACGAGTCGATAATCACGTTTATCCCGTGATAGGCGAACTCCGCGATTCTCTATAGCCTTGGAGGCCCGGCTGCGAGCGCCTCCGATTGACGCGAAGACCTGGCGTGAGGCCGAGGCCACCTTGTCATGCTTGCTGTCGCGGAAGGCCGAGAGAGCCAGCGTTGCCAAGATGACGAAGATCGCAATCGACACCAGCATCTCGATGAGCGAGAAACCCGCTCGCCGAGTGGCCCCGATGGCAGCATTCGGTTCCCAGTGCCTGAGCGGCACGGCGCTAGCCGCCGGTTCTGGGGCTAGCATACGGTGCGGGGACCCGGCGGCTAACGCCGTGCCGCTCACAGAATGTGCCGCTGGAGTCCGCTGCTTCCTCGAATGGTCATGCAGTCTGAGCATTATTGTGGCCCTCGCTGCTGATTGGTGAGATTGTCGCCCAAGGCTTTGCAAGCATCTTCCGTGGAGATGACACGAGCCAGCCGATCAGCACCATCTTCTGTCGGAAGATGCAGACCAAGTACATCATCAGCCCCCGGTGAAACAATGAGAGGCATCGACGGCGTGTTTGCGTCGTGGAACCAGACCGAATTCATTCCCATCGCGGTATACGCTCCGGCTGGCGATGGCGGCTGCAGGGAAAAGTTACTCGCCAGGGCACTGCTCACAGAAGTGTACGGTGCGACATACACATCCCAGCGAGTGATGTTTCGATTGTGATCCAATGGGTCGCGGTACATACGATGTGATGCAACACTCCCTGCGATCGGACGCCGATCTGGCAGCAGAGACGTGTTTACGACCGGAGGAGCTGGAAGATTGGAAATCAGTAGCGATGTCGTCGGGTACTCGCTAATCATCGTTGCCGGGGGAAGTGGTAAAGCGAGTGTCCCCCAATAATTCACGCCATCATCCTTAATCAACCGTGTCGGCCAGTTATAGAACTGGAGTGGATTTCCCCAGCCATCCAGGAATTCCAAATTCCCATCGCCGTCCGTGTCTCCAATCATGTTCTGATCGATCCCACCGATGTCAGAGGGAGGAAGCCCGAGTACGTCACCTTCGGTTAGCACGAGATACAGCAACTCGGAACTCTCGGTTGAGGAGTTATCGGTGGGGGTCGTGTATGGGGATGTTGTCATCGACAACGCTCCTAAATTACGGCCTACCCATGAGGTCGTCTTCCGAGTCGCGATTGATGGAGTTCCGGTATACATCCGGTTCAGTAACGGGGAGTCATTGGCGATTCCATTGTCTTCTTGTGGCTCGTCGTCGTAACCGTACAAGTCCGCTCGTCGCTGGGGAAACAGTGTTTTGAACATGGCCTGACGAACGAAGACTTCCGCCTGCACACGACTAATCGGAGTTGCGTTTCCACCAGCGGCGTACATCGAGGAAAACGCCTCGACGTTCTGGCGAAAGATTCGTCCATTTTGCTTGACCGGCAAGTCAGGATCGACCTGAAAAGCATTCGCAGTCAGTTCATGAAAGGCATCCACGCGTTCACGCAGGGCACCGGAGAGAATCTTGATTGAGGTCTTGGTGGCGGCTTCGCGGGCGGCTTCGCCGGTCTTGCCCAGGACGACGAACGAGATCGACGAGAGCAACGCGATGATGGCCAGCACGACCAGCATCTCCACGAGGGAGAAGCCCGCTCGGGGGTGGCGTATTCCGAAGGTGGAAGTTCGTGTTCGCATGAGGCAGGCTCCCGAGTCGGTGACTGGTCTGGGACCGGAGTGAATCCGGTCCGCACCGGCTTAGTTGATTGTGCCACCCTTGAAGTTGGTGATGTTGTCCCGTTCGAAGTAGCGTTCCGATCGCGGCTCGATCATTTCCATGTCCCCGCTGAGCGTTCCGCCCCAGCCGTACTCTCCATCCGAACCCGGCGAGATCAGCTGGCAAGACTTGGGGTTGAAGGCCGGAGCAGCGACGAAGTTGGCCGCCGTGGCCGGGTTGGTTCCCGTGTAGCGCCGGTAGAAGTAGGCGAACCCCGTGGGGACGCCTGCTGGGACGGGCAAATACATGCTGTAAGTCGGCTGGGTCGTGAACTGCACATCCGCGTCGCGGTAGCCTCGGCCCCCATAGCTGCTGGCGTAGAGGATCGGATTCCGCTGGCCGGGCAGCTGGTCGAGGTACTCGGGCATCCCTTCGGCGTCCGCCGAGCCATCTCGGTTCGTGACCCGGATGTTGCTGAATTCATGAAACGGTCCGGAACGGGCTCCTCCACGAGAGAATGGACTGGTCGGGTCGGCGGAGAACCCTAGAGGTTCCCAGGTCGTGACGGGATTGCCAACAGTCCCGATCGGCGCACCCGATTTGTCGACGATATTAGTGGCATTCACACCACCCAGAAAGAACACCAAGCATTCCGCTCCGTTGAGGATGATCGTATCTGCCTTGTCGCCATCACCGTTAATATCTCGCCCCGCAATCATCGGCGAAGGATTTGGCATCGAGAAATCAAAATCTGGCCACATCTGGCGGATCAGCGCCCGGCTGCGATTGACGATGACGGCACTGGGGGACGATCCCGTCCAACCGGCAGGGGCCTCGAAGAGGACGATACTGCTCGGCGGTTCGGCTCCGTACTTGGCCTTGAAATCGGCGATCCCCTTTTCAAGCTGCTTAAACTCGACCGTAACCGTCGCGTTGCGAGCGGTGCCCATTGCCCCGCGCACGCCGACCAGCAACAGCGACATCAGAATGGCGATGATCGTGATCACGATCATCAACTCGATCAGCGAGAACGCCCCGCGATTCAGTCGCGATGGTCTGGCGGACGAGGGGATCGACGGAGTCTTCCGGATAAGCCGCTGACTGACGGATTGCATGATGGGGACTCCAAAGGCAGCTGCGAGTATGTGACCGGATGACTGAGGGGTGTGGCGTTTTGCAGCAGTTTTGAATTGACGGTGCCGAACTCTGCGGGAAAGGGGGAAGAGTCTTGAGGCGGTTTGCCTCGTTTCGCGAACCGTTCCCAGTCTCTCCGGAGAGAACGCACCTCTTGTGCCACTTGACGAGAAACTGAGGGAGTGAATCGACATCTGACGAGCCGGGTGGCGTCAGCCCCCGCAGTCCGCTGACCGATCCACCTGGGGAACGAGCAAGGCTGACCACTTTCCCCTTCGCGTCCTTGGCGACCGTGGTGTTCCATTTTTCCGGAGGGGATGGAGGAGATTGAACACAAAGGCCGCCAAGGAAGCGAAGGAAGAACAGGAAGGAGTGAGCTGCTCGCAGACTTCCTGCCACCTGAAAGCTCAGTCGCTCCGCGAGTCCCACTCCACAGGTTCGGAAACCTTGATGAGTTCAGATCATCCACTGTCGCCACGTTCTGGCGAACGTGGCGACGACATACGACAGGCTGGAAGCCTATCCCACGATCCGGCGGCACCATCCGGCTCAAGCCGGACGCTCGCCTTACGACAGTTCGTTGAGGAGTTTGACGAGGGGGAGGAACAGGGCGATCACGATGAAGCCGACGATAATGCCGAGCACGACGGTCATGATCGGCTCGAGCAAGTTCACCAAGCCTTCGATCAGGACGGTGACTTCTTCTTCGTACACGTCGGCGACCTTGTAGAGCATGTTGTCGAGGGCTCCGGTCTCCTCACCCACGTCGACCATATTCACCACCATGTCGTCGGTGATGCGGGTCTCCTTGAGCGGCACAGCCATCGTTTCGCCCTCGCGAATCGACGATTGGATATGTTCGAACGCCTTGCGAAAGACTTCGTTCCCAGCTGTGTCGCGGGCGATGGCCAGGGCTTCCAGGATCGGCACACCCGAGGCGATCAGTGTGCCCAGGGTTCGCGAGGTGCGGGCCACCGTCGATTTGGAGATGATCGCCCCCAGTAAGGGCACTTTGAGGGCCATCCGATCCATGATGTAGGCCCCCGTTTTGTTCTTTTTGATGATCTTGATGATCAAGATGATGCCGATCGGGATCGTCGGGATCAGATACCAGTAGTCCACGACCGAGTTGCTCATCGTGATGAGCAGTTCGGTAATGTAGGGCAATTCGACTTCAAAGCCCTCGAAGATCGTTTTGAACTTCGGGATGATGAAGTACATGATCCCGCCCACGATCACCCCGGCCACCAACAGCACAGCTGCGGGGTAGATCATGGCCCCCTGCACCTTGCGTTTGAGGCTTTGGGACTTCTCTTTGAACTCGGCGAGTCGTTGGAGAATGACTTCCAGGGCTCCGCCGGCCTCCCCGGCCTTGACCATGTTCACGTAGAGATTGTCGAAGGCTTTGGGTTGCTTCGACATCGCTTCGGAGAGGGTGTTCCCGGACTCGACATCTTCGATGACGCCGATGAGTGAGTTCTTGAGCGGGCCGGGCTTGGCCTGAGTCTCCAGGATGCGGAGGCTGCGCAGGATCGGCAGTCCGGCGTCCTGGAGCGTCGAGAGTTGGCGAGTGAACGTACACAGCTGTTTCGGCTTGACACCGCCGAAGGAAAAGCCCTTCTTCTTGCGGGGGCCTTTGATCTCCTTGGGCTTGGAGGCGTCCTTCTTCTTGCCCTTGTTCTTCTCGGTGATTTTGGTGACGAAGAAGCCCTTTTCGCGGATCTTCGTCTGGGCTTCGGCTTCGGACCCCGCGTCGATGGAGTCTTTGACCTCCAACCCGGAGTTGTCCATCGCTTCGTACTGGTATGTCGCCATGATTTCGTTCCTCGAATCGAGGCCTGCTCAGAAGAGAGCGGTTGTCGAGAGTTGAGTCGGAAAGGGCTGGACGGTCTTGTCTGCCCCGTGGGATAGGCTTCCAGCCTGTCATTCGCTGTCGCCGACAGGCTGGAAGCCTATCCCACGATCAGCTTCGCTGACCGCTCAGGAGAAGTGTTCGGGGGTTGCCCGCGTTAGGTCAAGCATCGCCCTCTTCCATGACGGTTTCGCGGACCACTTCGTCAATGGTCGAGACGCCGTCAAAGATCAGCTTGAGGCCCGATTCCCGCAGCGTCGTCATCCCCTGGCTGCGGGCCAGGTTTCGCATGTCGTCGACCGACGCATCCGAAGAGACCATGTCCCGGATATCGTCGTTCATGTCCAGCAGTTCGTAGATCCCGCACCGCCCCTTGTAGCCCGAGTTGTTGCAGCGCTGGCACCCCTTGCCGTAGTAGAACTTGTACTGCCGGGCCTTTTCGATCGGCAGCTGGAGTTCCATCAGCAACTCATCCGACGGGTCGAACTGGGTGCGGCACTGCACGCAGATCTTGCGGACCAGTCGCTGAGCAAGGATGGCCTCGACGGTGGCGGTAATCAGGAACGTCGGCACCCCCATGTCGCGGAGGCGGGTGATGGCCGACGGGGCATCATTGGTGTGTAGTGTGCTGAACACCAAGTGCCCGGTCAGTGAGCTTTGCACCGCGATTTCAGCGGTCTCGTAGTCGCGAATTTCCCCGACGAGGATGATGTCCGGGTCGTGCCGCAGGATGGCTCGCAGGGCAGCTGCAAAGGTGACGCCGATGTCGGTATTGATCGGGATCTGCACGATACCGTCGATGTCATATTCGATCGGATCTTCGGTCGTGATGATCTTGGTTTCGATATCGTTGAGTTCATTCAGCGCCGAGTAGAGCGTCGTGGTCTTGCCCGATCCCGTCGGTCCCGTGACCAGCACAATGCCGTGCGGGCGATGAATCGTCTTGCGGAAGTTCGACAGGATGGTCGGGTCCATCCCGATCTTGTTCAGGTCGAGCTGGACCACGGTGCGGTCGAGAACTCGCATAACGACCGATTCGCCGAACATCGTGGGCAGCACGCTGACTCGCAAGTCGACGGGGCTGCCGCCGACGTTCAGTTCGATGCGTCCGTCCTGCGGCATGCGGCGTTCCGCGATGTCGAGGTTGGCCATGACCTTCACGCGGCTGACAATGGCATTGGCCAGATGTCGCGGCGGCGGGACCATCTCGTACAGCACACCGTCCGCCCGCACGCGGATCTTGAATTCGTCCTCGAACGGTTCGAAGTGAATGTCCGACGCCTGGTCCTTGATCGCCAGCAGCATCACCATGTTCAGCAGCTTGCGGATCGGGTGCGAGTCCATGTACTCGTCGGCGAGGTCGAACGCGCCTTGCTTGTTGTTGAGTGACCCCATTTCCGGCGACTGTTCCAGCCCGGCAATCACATCCTCGATACTGTCTTCTTTCGCGGCGTAGTGTTTCAGAATGGCCGCTTCGACCGCCGCCGGGGAGGAGACGGCTCCGCGCACTTCCATCCCGATAAAGTTCCGCAAGTCATCCAGTGCCGCCAGATTCTGCGGGTCCGCCATCGCCACGGTCAGGACATTGTCCCGCATCGAAATCGGCATAATCTTGTAGACTTCGGCCATCGTCGACGGCACCAAATCGATTACCTTGGGCGGGATGTTCGTCTCCGCCAGATTGACGACTGGCATCCCCCACTGCTCAGCCAGCGCCTCGGTCAGCTGCTCATTGGTAATGAGGCCCAGCTTGAGCGCGACCTGGCCCAGAATC
The DNA here is from genome assembly GCA_031431195.1 of Planctomycetota bacterium. Taxonomy (GTDB): domain Bacteria; phylum Planctomycetota; class Planctomycetia; order Planctomycetales; family Planctomycetaceae; genus TH-plancto1. Next base: position 25,455 of record JANPCU010000225.1, read on the forward strand.
TCTCCGGGACTCTGTTTCTGCTCTTCGAGCACGTCCCAGAGTTGATCCTCGGAGAGGTATCCGAGATCCACCAGAATCTGTCCCAGTCGACGTTGAGCCATGAACAATCTGCTATTTGAGTCGGATGTTTGGACGTTTAGCTGCGACGCGAAGTCTTCGAAGCGGAGCAAGTTTCGCCAGCAGACATCAGGCTGCCTCTGGCGACAAGACATCAGCCTTCGTCATCATCCTCGTCTTCATCTTCCGCGTTCTCGTCGAAGACGCCCTTCTTGGCGTTGTTGATCCGCATTTTCAACTCGCCCGGATTGTTGGACTTGAGGACGACATCCTTTTCCTCGCACAGCCCCTTCCGCCACAGGTCAAACAGGGCGTCGTCCAACAGCTGCATGCCGTACTTGCGCCCGGTTTGAATCGAGGAGTTGATGCGGTACGACTTGGCTTCGCGAATCAGGTTGGCGATGGCGGGAGTGACGACCAGCATCTCGTAGGCGGCCACGACCCCTTTTGGCTTGCGCGGCAAGAGTGCCTGGCTCAACACCGCGATAATGGAGGAGGAGAGCTGGGTGCGAATCTGCTCCTGCTGGCTGGTGGGGAACACGTCGATAATGCGGTCCACGGTGCCTTGCGCACTCGATGTATGCAGCGTTCCGAACACCACGTGGCCAGTTTCGGCAGCGGTAATGGCTGAGGAAATCGTTTCGAGGTCTCGCATTTCCCCGACGAGGATCACGTCGGGGTCCATGCGGAGCGCGCGTTTGAGAGCCTCGGGAAAGTTAGGCACATCGACGCCGATCTCGCGCTGATTGATCGTCGATTTTTTGTGCTTGTGGTAATACTCGATGGGGTCTTCGAGTGTGATGATGTGATGGTCTTCGTGGTCGTTGATGTGGTTAATCATACTGGCCAGCGAAGTCGTCTTGCCGGAACCGGTCGGCCCCGTCACCAGAAACAGCCCACGCGGCCGGTTAATCAGGTCCGGCACGACGGAGGGCAGGCCCAACTGTTCGAACGTCAGGAACTCGTTGGGAATTCGTCGCAGCACGAGCCCGATGTGGCCGCGCTGCTTGAACACGGCGACACGAAAACGGGCCTTATCCCCGAAGGCGAAACCGAAGTCGGTCCCCCCCATCTCCTGCAGCTCCTGCTGGTTACGCTCTGGAGTGATCGACTTCATCAGGGAGATGGTATCCCCCGCCTCGAGCGACTTTGTGTCGAGTCGGACCATCCGCCCACCGACGCGCACCACGGGGGGCTGCCCGGTGGTAATGTGCAGATCGCTCACCTTCTCCCGGACGACCGTCTCCAAGAGTTTGTCGATCTGCAAACGACGTTCATCACCAGGTTCGGCCATGCATGCCTCGGCGTGTGTTGCAGGGAGTCTGTGAGTCGATTCAGTGTGATTGAGTCGGGTGAACACCCGGGGGAACGTCGAACATGCGACAACGGATTGTTCGCTCGGCACACGCAACTCGTCCACCGGATTGCGGTTCCGACCGTGGGATAGGCATACAGCCAGTCGTGATGACGGGGTGATGCCAAGGAAAAGAACGGCTGGT
>JANPCU010000226.1:0-8352 GCA_031431195.1 Planctomycetota bacterium
TACCTCGCGCGGCACCGAATGATACCTTTTAGCGAGCGGTGCGGCGTCAGTCCCCGGGTTCTGCCGCGAGTCCCAGAAGCACCATCCGGCTCACGCCGGACGCTCGCCAGAATGTCTCATTCCGCCCCGCGTGAAGTATAAGTCTCTTTCGTCGAGGAGAAGTGGTGTCTCATCCGCTACTTGCGAGCCTGGATCTGGGCGAAGGCGGCATCGTTACTGATGCGGGCGTCCCGTATCTCCAGAATGGCACTTCGCAGCCGCTCGGGCCGAGAAACGCCCGCCAGAGTTGCCAGGATGGTGCCCTTGGCATCTCGCAACTCCACATCGGCGGCGCGATGGAACTCCTGCCCGGAGCGGACGCGGCAGGTCACGTCCGCGATGTCGGCTAAGTTGACACGCTTCTCGAGCTTGGCACCGATGGAATTGCGAATCTCCACACCGCGATTGGTCACCAGATATCGATTGCCGAGCACTTTTTGAGCGAGATACAGTGCCGCCCCCAGCGGAGCCAGCGGCAAGGCAAACAGCCAATAGGAAACTGGGATGTTGCACACACGGGTCGGAATCGACTCGCAAATCTGCCCGATGAGCTTGCCCAAGCTCGTGGCAGCCACCGAGGGATAGGAGATCTCGACGATGCGATCCTGCCCGGCACTGACACCGGAGATGGGAGTTTGAGCAAAGACAGTCACGATCACCTCGTCCAAACATCGGTCGCCGGGGGAACGCGAGGGACGTGTGCCCCGCCTCGCCCGGTTCCTGTTGCCAAACCGTACCAGACAGGTCGCCCGCACGCCACTGAACCCGTTTTGGTTGCAAGGTTTGGGAATCCCCTTGCCTTGTGGGCGGTGGCGGTGGATGATTCGGATGAACGTTGAGCCAGCGAAAGCCCACCGGTTGCAACCGGTGGGCTTTGATGAGGCTGAACCCCAGGAACTACGCCCCTCAACCACCAGATATCGCCACGGACAGGCACGGATGAAACACGGAAGGGGATTCCCTTGTGTTCGCGTTTCCGTGTTTCATCCGTGCTTTTCCGTGCCAAGTCGCTCCTCGTTTGTCCCCGCTTTGACGATGGTGGGCCAAGCGGCAAGTGGTCCTCAACTCGCAACCCCTCTGGATTCTCTCATGACCGGTCTGAAATCACTCGTCGCGTGCGGAACTCGTCTTTGGCTCGACAGCATTGATCCGGTCCTGGTCCGGGAGAATCACGCTCTCGGAGCCACTGGAGCCACGTCGAATCCGATCATCATCGCCGATCTGATTAAGACTGGGCGGTTTGACGCCGAGCTGAAAGAGCTGATCGGCCAGGGGCTGGATGACTCGGAGGTGGCCTGGAAGATGACCGACCGTCTCGTCTCGCGAGCCGAAGCGGTCTTCGCCGATGTTCACACTCGGACCAAGGGCGACGACGGATACGTCAGCTTCGAACTCGACCCGCTCCTCGAAGACGCCAGCTGCCCGCTCAGTACCGCCGAGCGAGCTGCGAAGTACGTCGAACTCGGCCTGGCGTGGAACACGGGCCACTCCAACCGCATGATCAAAGTCCCCGCCACTCCCGCCGGACTGGCCTGCCTCGAAGAACTCGCAGCTGCCGGAATCACCCTGAACGTGACACTGATCTTCTCGACACGCCAGTATCGTGCGGCTCGTGATGCCGTCTGGCGAGGCGCTCAGCGGCGAACAGACCCCACCAGTTTGAAATCGGTCTATAGCATCTTTGTCAGCCGCATCGATGTGTACACAGCTGCCAAAGTGCCGGAGCTTTCACTCGCCGCACAGGGGCAAGTCGGGATCGTGAATGCGAAGCGGATCTGGGCGGAGAACAATGCCTGGTGGGGGCCGCACAAACTTCCCCGCCAGCAGGAGATCGTCTTCGCCAGCACCGGCACCAAAGACCCGAACCTGCCCGCCGATAAGTATGTCGCAGCTCTGGCAGGCTCGGACATCCAGACCAACCCACCCGCGACCAACGCCGCGGTCGAGAAACTCGGCCAGAGCTACTCTCGTCGCATCGAACAGAGCCCCGCTGCCGAGATTCTGGCCGATATCGACGCGAAGGTCGACTTCGCGAAGCTGGAGCAGACGCTGATGGACGAAGGACTGAAGAAGTTCGCCGATCCGCAGAAGGCGTTGATCCAGCTGGTGGCTACCAAGCGGGCGGAACTCGCGAAAGCCCCGTAACGCCCAAGGGTTGCCACCCTTGGGCTTTTTTTTGTGTCGTTCAACCCCTCAACCTTCTGGCCTCTCTCCTTGCCCCGTCACGCGATTCTGATCACCCTCGACCATCTCGCCGCCAGTCAGATCGGAGTGTATGGGCAGTACCGAGCGCGGACCCCGGCACTCGATCAGCTGGCCTCGCGGGCCGCTGTGTTTCATAACGGGCTGTGCCATGCGGTGCCGGGTCAGGGGCGATCACCGACCGAGGATTGGTCCGCGCAGCCGCTCGTCGCGGGTTCTCTCGACGCCTTGCTGTCGGCGGGAATCCACATCGAGACTGTGAGGCAAGCTGCCGACCAGGCTCCCCGTGATTGGGTTCACGATGGCGTCGCGGCGATCCGGTCGCAGCTGGCGAGTCACCAACCGGGGCTGACCTGGATTCAAGGAGTCGGCGTCCCCGATCCGTGGGTGCCGGATCACGCGGGTTGGGAAGTGGAAGTCGCGCGATTGCTCGGCACCTCGTGGGAGGAACTTCTCGTCGAGGAGTCCGAGGACATGACTCCGGCGCTGGCGATTGAGGAACTCTTCGCCGAGGGGGCGTTCACTCGCCGCCGTCAGCCCGCTGAGCCTGACACTGTAGTCGAGCGATTGAGCCTCGCCCTCTATGCCGCGTGTGTCGAGAAACTCGACGACCGACTGGGCCGACTGATTCGCGAGTACCAACGCCACGCCCAACCCGACAGCTTGCTGATCATCGCCGGGCTGCTCGGCGACAACCTGCCTCGGCAATGGCCGATCGTACGCCCGGTCGAGATGCATACTGAACTGGTGCGAGTGCCACTCATTGTCCAGCAGGGCGAAGGTCACGCCGGTGGGTCGACAGTTCTCGAACTGGTGCAGACCACTGACATCGCCGAGACGCTGGCGGAGTGGCTGTTGCCGGAGGAGAGTCGCCTTTTTCTGCGAACAAAGACATCCTTTTTCGGAGTAAAAGGCGACAATCCCGTGGTCGATCTCCTGGCGGTGGCAGGCAAAACCGCCCCGGGTCGCCCGTATATCCGAGTCGCCAGCCCCACCGGTGAAACCCTCATCCGCACCCCCGAAGCCCAACTCGTTACTCGCCCTGCCGATCCGGCCCAAGACGAAATCGATCCGAACGAGTGGCTGACCCTCAAACCCGAAGACGCCTGGGACCTCCTCAACGTCGCTGGGCAGCATCAAGGATTGATGGAGACATTACGGCAGATCACATAGTTGGCCAGCGCCACCTTTGGCCGTAAGTGAGAAAAAAACAGGGTGGCGGGGTGAGATGGGTACGTCGTCTTCGACTCGCCCCATGGCGAAGTTCCTCACACCGTATTTCGCATTCATATCGTCTGGCACCGCCAAGGGGCGATGATTCTCGATGAAGCGTAGGCAACCATTCACCCACTGAAAACCAATGCACCGTGAAACCGAGCATTGCCATACGTTGCAGGGTGCTGGGATTGATGATCGTCTCGCATCGTACTCTAATTCAGCGACCTTCTGTCCACTGGCTTTCTGGGCAATTCCCCATGAGATCCCCTGATTTTTTGCATGAGCACTTCGAGTGGACGCGGCGGTATTTCCTCCGAATCGGTGTACTGGGCCTGGCGTCGACTCAGGCAGCGAGCATGGCACTTGCCGAAGTTGCCAACCCCACTCAGGCACCAAAGCGAGTCAAACCCGACAAGGCGGGGGTTCAACCCGAGCCGTATTTCACTCCGGCGGAGGACTTTCGAGATGTCTCGCGTGGGAAGCCGCTGCCACACTCGCTACCCGCTGCGAAGAAGTCCGCAGTCGGAATGACCCGAGACACATGGCAACTCGAAGTCCTCTCCGACCCAGACCATCCCGCGAAGCTCGGGAAGCAGCTCACCCAGGCCGAGGGCACAGCCTTCGATTTCGCGGCGTTGCTCAAGATCGGTGAGAAGCATGCCGTACGATTTCCAAAGGTGATGACCTGCCTGAATCTGGGTTGTCCATTAGGGATGGGGTTGTGGGAGGGCGTGCCGCTGCGCGAGGTCGTGTGGCTGACCCAGCCGAGCGAAAATCTGCGACGAGTCTTTTACAACGGCTACCACAATGACGACCCGTCGCAGCTGTTTCGGAGTTCGCTCCCGATTGGCCGCGTGCTGGAGGATCCACTCGGCGTGCCGCCGGTGATTCTGTGCTACAAGCTGAATGGGGAGTGGCTCGACTCGGAACGTGGCGGGCCTGTGCGAATCGTGGTCCCGGAGGCGTATGGCTTCAAGTCGATCAAGTGGCTGAGCCATCTGTATCTCACAAACCTGCCGACGGCGAACGATACTTATGCCGAGCAGAACAACGATGTCGACAGTCCGCTCAAGACGTTTGCGGCGACCCTCTCGATCCCTCGTGAGGTGAAAGCCGGCGATGCGATCCCAGTGACTGGCTATGCCCAGGTCGGCATCTCCGGGCTGTCCAGAGTGCAGGTGTGGGTCGAGTCGCACGAGTCGCTCCATCCGGTCGACGATCCGTACTTCCTCTCCGCCCCGTGGGTGGACGCGGACCTGCTGCCTGCTCCGACGAACTGGAGTGCCCTCCCGGACGGCATGATCCTCGCGGGTACGTACGGCTTCCATGAGGCCGGGATTCCGCAGCGTTGGCCGATGTACTTCACGAACGCCCACTGGGCGGCTGTGCTGCCGGGGCTGCCGAAGGGGGAGTACACGTTCCGCTGCCGCACCATCGACGAGCAAGGCCAGGCTCAACCGCTGCCTCGCCCGTTCCGCAAGTCCGGCCATGCCGCGATCGAATCAGTGGACTTCCGGGTGAGTGAGTAACGGAGTACGCAGCGCGGTGTAGCCGCAACCAAGGGGGAGTTGTCAGTCATCAGCAGTCAGTCAGAAGGTCCATTCGGTGACGACTCTTTACCCCGAAGGGGTTGCAGGCGATCGCCCAGGGTTGGCGACCCAAGGGAGCCTACCCTGGGTGAGAATGTGGCCGGAGATCGTACCCTGAAGGGGTTCTACACCGCTTGCTGGGGGAGTGTACTTACCCCTTCAGGGTTGAAGCGGGCGGTGGCGGCGGCGTGACCCAGGGTGCGCTCCCTGCGGTCGCGACCCTGGGCGATCGCCTGCAACCCCTTCGGGGTACAGAGACTTCGCGACCACTGAGAATTTGCGAGGCGTGCGCAAATATTGGACGTGAGTCGTACAGAGGACCACCGGGCCAACGCCACCGATCCCGTCACTCTCTGGGCTGTCAATCCAGGTAGACGAACTCGTTCAGATTGAGGGCCATCAGACAGTAATACTTCAGCGAGTCGTCCGCCGAGAGCTGGAATGTCTCGCGGAAGTCGGCGATCAGCTTCGCCCCGCGAGAGACCTCGGCGGGTGTCGGCTCGCGCTGCAAAGTACGGCGCAGTACCAGGGTCACTCGGGCGGCGGAGTCCTCGCCTGCCTGCTCCCGGATCTGCTTCGCAAACGTCGCCGCAGCTTCGTTGAGGAACACGCTGTTGAGCATCGTCAAAGCCTGGGTCGGCTGGGTCGTCGAGAAGCGGACGGGGCAGACGGAGTCGGTGTCCGAGACATCAAAGGCGGCCAAGAGCGGCACTGTCAACGAGCGTTTAATGTGGACGTAAATGCTGCGGCGCGTCTGGCCCTCGGGAGAGTTCTGATCCCAGCCCGATCCGGGTACTGACTGCCCGGCCAGCACTTCCTTTTCGATCGTGGGGTAGATGCTGGGACCAAACATCTTCTCCGTATTCAGAGTCCCATTCACTGCGAGAATGGAGTCGCGAAGCTCCTCGGCCCGCAGCCGCCGCATATCAAACCGCCATAACTGGTCATTCAGCGGATCAGCGGCCAGTGCGGCCTCCTGCCCGCGTGACGACATGCGATAGGTGTTCGAACTCAGGATCAGCCGGTGCAGATGACGCAGATCCCACTGGTGTTCGATGAGGTCAGCGGCCAGCCAGTCGAGTAGTTCGGGGTGCGTCGGGGCGTCACCTTGCAAACCGAAGTTGCTGGTGGACTTCACGATGCCGCGCCCGAAGTGCCATTGCCAAACGCGGTTCACAATGACGCGGGCCGTCAGCGGGTTGTCGGGGCTGACCAGCCACTCGGCGAGAGCCCGACGGCGACCGGTGGTCTGGCCGTTCTCGGGAACATGCACCACGGGAACGGCGTCGGTCAGCACGCTGGGGAATCGCGGCTCAACAGCGTCGCCTGGAGCATGGGCATTGCCTCGAATCAGCACATGCGTCGGCGGGGCATCCTTCCCGTTTTCGCTGACCACCAGGGCCATCCCCAAGCTGCGAGGTGGATTCTCTCGCAGCTTTCGACGATCACGCCGCTGCTTGACGTAGCCTTGCAGTTCCTCCTTCGAGATGAACTCGCCGAGGTGCTTGCGCAAGACATCCTCGCGGACGCTCTCGGACTTGAAGTCATCAATCTCGCCCCCCTGGAGGTGCGGCTTCATCGTCTCTTCGAAGGCGGCGATTTCGGCCTCGATCGCGGCGATCTTCTCTTGGTGGGCCGCGATTTCTACGGCGTGCAGCTGCATTTGCTCGGGAGGCGAGATGTCTCGCATTGATCCGCCCCCGTTGTCGTAATGCCGCACGTTGCGGAAGAACGACAAGAAGCTGTAGTAGTCGGCCTGTGGCAGCGGGTCGAGTTTATGGTCGTGACAGCGGGCACAGTTTAGCGTCAGCCCGAGGAATGCCTGCGAGGTCGTCCCCACGATGTCATCGAGCCCATCGTAGAACGCGATCTCGCGGTCGACCGGCTCATCGTCCCAGAGTCCCAGGCGGTAGTATCCCGTGGCGATCAGCGAGTCGGGCGTCACTTGATCGAGTTCATCGCCCGCCAGTTGCTCCATCAGGAACTGGTCGTACGGCTTGTTGTCGTTGAATGCGCGGATGACGTAGTCGCGATATCGCCAGACAAATGGCTTGGCGTTGTCGCGTTCGTAGCTATTGGTTTCCGCGTAGCGCACGAGGTCGAGCCAGTAGCGCGCCCAGTGTTCGCCGTGCTGGGGCGATTCGAGCAGTGACTCGATGAGGTCGTTGTATGACTCCTCTGTCGGAGCCGCCTCGAACTGGGCGACTGCCTGCGGCGTGGGCGGCAACCCGACGAGGTCGTAATGCACCCGGCGGTACAACTCGCGCGGGGACGCGGGAGGATTGGCTGTGAGTCCCTTCGCTTCGAGTTGATGCAGCACGAAAGCGTCGATCGGGTTCGCGCCCCAGTTCGGGTTACTGACTGACGGGACAGCGGGCTTGGCGAGGCGGCGGAACGACCAGTGGTTCTTAGTCGTCTCGTTGACCGGCGGCGGGCCATGCGCGGCGGGAGCCGCCAGCTCCCCCTCGGGCATGGGCAGCCCCATCTCGACCCACTTGGTGAGAATGTCGATCGACTCAGCGGGGAGTTTGCCCGATGGCGGCATCTCCATCCCATCGTAGTTCACCGCTTGAAGCAGCAGACTCTCGGCGGGTTTCGCCAGATCGACCGCTGGCCCCGTCTCACCGCCCAGCAGGACCGCCTGGCGCCCATTGAGGCTCAACATCCCCTTTGACTTGCCGTCGAGGTGGCACTTCCCACAGTGCTGCTTGAGTAGCGGCTGGACCTGTTCTGCGTAGTATTTCAGTCCCTCTGCCGAGGACGCGGGGCCCTGATCCTCCGCCCATACCTCACTGGTCGTGATGAGACACCACCCGAACATTACGAGAGGACTGACTCGTCTGAAGAGGAGCCGTACCGTACGCAAGACGAAATTGTGGGACTGGGACATGACGTGGGTTTCCACAGCGGGACCGACTTCCTAAGCATTCCTAACAAACAGTCTCGTCAATTCCGTAGCATATGGCAAGAGAGTGGAGAACCGGTTGTCCCGGGGAGTGCGAGACGCACTTTGCGCACATGGCCTGATGAAATAGAACCGTATCTGTGGCGGTTCTTGGGGGCACCAGTGGAACAGTCTTGGTCAGCAGAAATAAAGGCAGAAATAAAGGTGAAGAGAAATAAGCAGAAATAAGAAATAAGGGTGTCAAAGAAATAAAGGTGTCAGGAACCATTTTACTCCCCTTTCACCAATTTCGGGCGACCGCGCGGGCGAGTGGTCACTTCTAGGCCCATCTGCTTCACGGTGTGTTCGCTCCATTCGGGACTTCCCAGAGGAGTGCCTCGGTTGACGCTGCGGCGGATC
>JANPCU010000227.1:0-5597 GCA_031431195.1 Planctomycetota bacterium
GCCAGGTCCGGAGGCTGCCTCCATGAGGCTCACCGGATCGGCGCGCTGGTGGCGCGTTGGACTTCGGGATTCCCTGTCCTGCCCATCCGTCCAGCGTCCGCCCGTTTCACCAGTCCACTCTAGCCCAGCCCAGCCACCAACCCCCCCCTCCGCCTGATCGAGTGCCTCGGCTGGCCACAGCCAACCCTCGGGGAATCTGTGTAAATCTGTGCCATCTGTGGACAAACCCTCTGCATCGGAGAAGCTCGTTTCAGAGGGATTTGGTCCACAGATTTCGCAGATTGGCACAGATTAAATTCTCGGCAAGCGCACGATTCGCGGTCGCCGGGCGAGGGAGATCGACTCACCAAACGACTTTCACCGAGGAGGATCGAGGTCGCCCAGTGTTCGCTTGTTTCATCAGCCCAGGGCCGGAGTGAGGGGTTCCGAGCGAACCGTGTGGCCCCCTCACCCCACTCTCTCCCCCGCAAAAAGTCCACTCCGAAAGCCGAGTCGTTCGCGGGGGAGAGGGGGCAGAATCTGACCGCTACCGGCTTTTCTGAGGCACACCCTGTTCACCAGTGGTCCGGGTCGGTGGACTTCCGTGGCGAATGACGACCGAGACTGGGGAGGCTCACACGTGCCGTACGGACCGGTCCCCAGCTGACTATCTGGATCACCTTGCGAGGTGTCAGACGATCTCCATCAGCTCTCGCCACAGTGCTTCCGTCATCACAAACGGTACACTCGGGATGCAGGAGAGATCGAACACGGTCAGTAACTCAGTGATCGCCACCGGGCGGCGATCCGCCTGCCAGCCGCAAGACCACGCTAGTAAACCGAGAAGTCGCTCGGGCGAGACTCCTTGTTCGCGTAAGACCGAGATCCGTGTATCCCCGTGCCGCTTGGCCAAGCGGCGACCATCGGCACCCACCACCAGCGGCACATGGATGAACTTCGGCGGGGGCCAGTGGAACGCCTCATAGAGTTCGCGCTGGCGGAAGGCGCTGGGCAACAAATCGTCGCCGCGACACACTTCCGTGACACCCATCGCGTGATCGTCCACGACGACCGCCAGCTGATACGCGGGAGTGCCGTCCTTCTTGCCGATCACGAAGTCGCCCAGTTCCTTGGCCGGAGTGCAATGGGCCGACCCAGAGAATTGATCCTCGATCTGAAGAGACTGGTCCGAGACGCGAAACCGCCAGGCGTACTCGGTGGACAGTGACTCAATATCCGCGGGGGTGCGGTGCGAACAGGTTCCAGGGTAGATCGGCCCCTCGAGCCCGAGGTGCGGGGCACTAGCTGCCTCGGCAATGTCGGTGCGAGTACAGAGACAAGGGTAGAGCTGGTCGCCGCGTTTCAAGAACTCCAGCGCTGCGGCATACTGAGTGACTCGTGCGGTCTGCACATACGGAGCGTGCGGCCCGCCCACATCGGGGCCCTCATCCCAGTCGAGCCCCAGCCACTGCAGATCATCGATCACCTGCTGCACCGCCCACAGCTTCACGCGCGGGGAATCGATGTCCTCGATCCGCAGTATCACCCGACCCCCCCGCGTCCGCAACGACAACCAGGCAATGAGGAACGTCCGCGCGTTCCCGACATGCTGAGCCCCCGTCGGGGAGGGAGCGAGTCGACCGACGAGTTGAGGCTGCGCGGAGAGTGTCATCGAGTGAGAGGATGATCCGGAGTGAGGTCCGCCAGTCCACACAACGGACAAGCGAGCTGACCTTTCTACATAACTTCACCCAAGAATCCACGGCAGTCGCCCCCTGGGTTGATGAAACGGCGTTTCGCACCAAGTCCCTAGGGGGGAACCGCCCGAGCCCCCGCCGCCCCCCGCGAGGCCCGCCTCCGCGCCCCTCCCTGCCATGTCTTCGCCGCATGTGGTGCCGCCAGAGGGGAGAGGGGGGGGAAGGGGTGAAGGTCATTGGCTACCGACTTTTGTAACGCACACGCTGGCGAACATCATTCTTTTCAGTTTCCATTGACATCCGCCCCGCAATCTGTTTTGTCTTGAGTGGCAAGAGATTCTTGATTCCAAGGACTCGTTTGTCGATCCGGTATCCTTGCATGTGGGGCTTGAAATGAGAATGTCTGCTGTCTGCTGTCTGCTGTCTGACGATTGCGAGTAACTCCGCCCAGGCTCAACTGCTAGATATAGGCCCGGTTCTTAACCTTGGCAAGAAGATTACATTGGCTGACATTCCGTCTGTGGTTCAATATGGCGATACGTACGTTGTCAGTGGGACTGTGACGGGGATCCCAGACGGTTCAAACATCCTCGTGGAGGTTCGGAATAAGTGGTTTTTTGATGGGTTCCCTTATGAGCATAACTCTTTCGGAGGTTGCACGGTTGTTGGGGGCGCATTCGTCTATCCTACTTCATACCCGTTCAAGGGGATGGGCGACTATTCAGTCAAGGCACGATTCGTTGTCAACAACGGGTTCGATGTAAAGGCTGTGGATGAAATTGGAATGGTAATGCCCCCACCCTAGTAACATCCCCGTGAACAATTGATTCCGAATTCGCACCGCGAAATGGATTGCGTGACGTCAAGGAAGAGTTGGGGACTCGTTGGGCTCGGAATAATTCTGGCCTGCATGTTTTTCTGGATGCACTTATCACGTGAGAAGTGGACACCCCTGCAAAAACATGCGGGTTTAGCCTTTACCCGTCCAGCTTCTCCATCTTCTTCGGCGAACTCATTCTCGATCCGTATTGCGGGAGTCGATGGAGTAAGAGGTGTCCCCACTATAAAATGTGGTGGAAAAATCTTCATTGATGTCGAGATTACACCACTTGGAGAACAATTTTCCGAGGCTCTACTTGTTGTCCCACGATTGCGAAATCAAGGTGCTGATGGTTTTAAGTGGATTGATTATCAGGGTTGCGACTTTTACTTGGCATTGGGGCAAAATGTCCGGCCAGATCCATCGAAACGGATTAAATACCGATTCAAGGAATCCTTTAACCTCCGAGCTGGTGAATACACTCTTCGGTACTATCGCTATATCAATGGCGAAGATCCAGAATCAATGATTTCGTATTTCGAGTTACTCGGGGAGGGATCTCTAGTTGTTCTGGTGCCAGAGTCTGGCAGCGTAGACTGCGGACTCATTCCATTGTCCGACGAGAAACGTCGAATGCCTGTTTTTGATCCTGAGCAGTGAGGCTTCCCATGTATGCGATCACTCTGCCAGCCCAAGCTTCCAGGAGGTATCAATCGCCCTCTGGCTTTACAATTATTGAAACGCTCGTGTCAATCGGGATTATCGGCCTCCTGGTTGCTATCACGCTGCCCGCTGTACAACAAGCACGCGAGTCAGCTCGCCGTACCGAGTGCCGGAATCATCTCAAACAGATTCTCTTGGCGTGTCACGAGCACGCCGATGCCCACGGGAACTTTGGAACACCTAATATCGGATTTGAATCTTGGAGCGTGCGTATTCTGCCTTATCTGGAACACGAGAAGCCGATTATCACCAACGGTCTGGTGACCGGTGGCCCTGGAGCCATTGCAGTTTACCGCTGTCCCAGTGATCCCCAGTCCTTCGGCGCTGTTTCGAGTTCACAGGGAAATAGTTACTTCCCCTGTGATGGCCACGGTTTGTCGGTTCGTGACGGGTTTTATCGAGAAATGACAGGGAGAACGATCCAACCTCGTGACATCTCCGATGGTTTGTCAAACACAGCGGCGATTTCTGAACGGCGGGCCATGCTGGACAGTTTCATCGCAGGTTCAGACTTCACCAACGAGTCGGTCTGGCATCACCGCATCGTCCGCAAAACATCCACGTTCATCGCGGACCGGGATCTGTTCGCCGAGGAGTGCGAGACCAATTCCATACCCCCGCTAGTGACTCAGTACATCGAAGGGAGCTACAACACCATCCAAACACCCAACCGCCACAGCTGTCGGAATGGCGACACGAGCGATCCCGACTCAGGGATATATGCAGCGATCACCGCGTCCAGTCTGCACTCCGGCGGAGTGAATCTGGCTCTGGCCGATGGATCGGTCCGGTTCATTTCGGACTCGATCGATCGCCGTGTTTGGCGGGCGCTAGGGACTCGCAACGGGAACGAAGCGCTCGGGACGGAGTTTTGAGAGTTGATCATCCGCGTCGAGTGAATTAAGAGATGCTCAGACGACGGACATCCTCGTCCGTCCTTAGCGATAATCTCGGGGAGCGACGGACGAGGACGTCCGTCGTACATCTCAAGCGGGGCCGCGTGAAGTTTATACTTGGAAGGACGCTAGAATCGCACTCCAACGCGGGTCATGAAGCCGGAGTCGACCTTGAAGGCACCGCCGAACTTGTCGAATTTCACCCGACGATCAAAGACATAGCCCGCTTCGACGAAAGACGTCATGCGCGGTGTCTCCCAGCGCAGACCGCCCATGGCGCGCCAATCGGAGAACTGCACCAGATCGTTCTTTCCGGCGGCCAGTGAATTCACTTCATAGGCTTCGACGTGGTACTCCGCACTGGCGTAGGCCCAGGTCGGGATTCCCAGCGGGGCTCCGATGAAGGCGGTGATGCGAGGCTTGGGGAAGACGAGTCGGAATTCCCAGAACTCGTTCGGGGTCCAGACCACCCCACCATACGGCAGGATGATACTGTCGACGCGGTCCCAGTAACTGACGCCGAAGATCCACATGAGCTGGGGAGACATCTGCCAGAGTGCGGCGATTTGGCCGTCGAAGAGGTACGCCTTGCTGGTGAGAGAACCATCCAGGTCAGAGGCAATCCAAGGTTCAACGGACGCTTCAATTCCCCAGCCGTACGTCATCGGGGATGACAGCTTGATCCCGAGTCCAAGTCGGTGCAAATCAGCGGGCAAGTGACTATTAGTCAGTCCACCGTTCGGGCCGGACAAAAACCGCGCTCCGTAGTCGATGCTGGGAGTCAGAATCCAGTTTCCGGCGATTGGCATCGGGCGTTCAATGCTCATGTCGACCCCCGACATTCCAAAGTCGCCGAGTTTCGGATTATTGGTTTCCGCGTCGGCCATGTAAAAGCCGTCGACTCGATTGGTCCACGTGTTGAACTGGTAGGGCTGAGGCCCGTTGAGGCCAAAGGTGCCGGGCGCGGGTCCGTAGGGGTATCCCCCTGAGTCGCCGCCATTCGACCACGGATCGTAGGGGATGGGTGCGGGGTAAGCCGGGTCATACGGGACTCCCCCATTGAGGTTGGGGTCGTATGGGGCCTGCTGAAACACGGTCGTGGAGTCGAGAGGGGGCAGCAGGACCGGGCCCGGACTTTGTCCTCTGTACGTGAAGCCGCCGCCGTCTTCGTGGAGGGCTTGCTCAAAGACGGAGGGGTTGGGCTCTGGGAAACTCAAGAACCGCTCAGCCTGGCAGATCGTCGGAATGGCCAGAATGAGACACAGGCTGAGAAAAGACGAGGTTTTCACGGGACATCCCTGTCGGCAAAGGGGAAGATCAGGCAGCCCAACCAGCGGTCGGACCGGCGACTCCTGCCGCTCCCTCGAGGAGCGAGCGGCAGGATTTACCGGAAAAGTGCGGCGGAGGTCAACCGCAGTTTGGTCGGGAGTCGGGAGTCACCCTGGCTTGCGTAAAAGCCACGTCACCTGGGCTGGAGGGGGG
>JANPCU010000228.1:0-6895 GCA_031431195.1 Planctomycetota bacterium
GGCGTTTGCCGACAGGTTGTCAGCGTTGGCCCAGTGCCGCCGGTTCTCGTCGTTCGTCCCGGCGGCGTCGTAGCGAGCCTGGATCAGCCGCAGGGCTTGAGCCACATGCGGTGGAGTCGAGGGCGTACGCGGAGTCCAGAGAGATTTGAGCCATGTGAGCAATGTCAGGAAGCCCCTGGGGGAGCGAGTTTGGAAAACCGGATGCCGCGAGACTTCGATCTCGCCGCCTGCTTCGAGGCCAGAAAGCGGTCGGCCTCGATCTGGTCCTTGAGGGAGTGTTGTTTCACTCCCCCGGAATCGCCGTGGGCCTCAGCCGGGCCTTGAGCGTTGTCGCGGATGGCTTGTTCGAGGGAGTTGTCAGGCATGAGATGAAAAGATATCCCTCCATATATAGTCATATGCCGTCCGAGTGAAGTTGTTCCGCTGTCAGCGGCAGCTTTTCCAAAGTATTTTCTACACATGCCGACGATGGCGAAGCTCGGAGAGTTTCATCCGAGCGACAGGTGCGGCACGCTGTGCATCATCTCCCAACAGATTCACACCCAGAATCGCCGCCGCCACCGCACACCCCACGATCCCGTCCAGCCAGTGGTTGTCCGGATGCCCCAGTCGGGGCTTCCACTCGTCGACCGTCCGTCCCCGGCCTTCGGTCCGAACGCGGTACTCGGCGGTCAGGTGTTCGGCGAAGAGGCGATGCGGCTCGGGTTTCTGGCCGAACAAAGCCAGGGAGCCTTTGTCGGCCATCGCCACGGCCAGCCGGGCGAACACGAACGACTTCCAGAAGTTGGTATCGAACGACACATGCCGCACCGCGCGTTTGCCCATCACGCTGGGGATGCGCCAGTTGAGACCGACGCGGTCCCCAGGCCGCCGCTTGTAGTCCGCGAAGGGGAGGCTGGAAGCTCCGACGAACCGTCCGTGGCTGGGGAGTAACAGCGCGGCGTGCGGCGACTGTCGGCAGAACTGGTACACCACATCGGTCGATGTCCCCCAGTTGGCGTCGATCAGGCAGCGTTCGATCCGCAGCGAGGCTCCATCCTCGCGGTGCCATTCGCGGGCCAACTGGCGCTCGGTGAGCGCTTGCAGCTCGGCGTAGATCGCCCCTTCGAGTCCCGTGCCCGGCGTCACGCTGGCCAGCGTCTTAGTCACATCCCGGAGCGAGAAGTACGACCGCTGCGGATCGGGCCAGGCTCCGTACTCCAGCACGGCCCCGCTGAACTCCTCGGCCCAGGCACAGATCACATAGAACAGTACCTTCTGCTGCACATCAATGAACATCGTCAGATGCTGGCACCCCAGCGGGACGCGTCCCTTGGGCAGCCCGTTGAGCTTGGCCGCGATCTGATCGGCAGTCAGTTCGTTCTCGTCCGCCTGGACCTCGGGGAGCGGTTCATTCTGGTACTCCGCCCAGAACGCAGCTTCATCTTGGAGTTTGAGATTCATGGCGTGCTGGATCGCCGACAGCTCGTCGTAGTTGAACCGCACCGGCCAGGCGATCACCGACCCCGCGTCCATCTCCAGCTGATGCTGGCGGTAGAACGCCGTCGCTCCGGTCCCGCCGTCTTCGTTCCGCAGACCCTCGGCCCGGATTTCCGCATACCGGTCCCACAGCTTCGTGTCGGTGGGGAACGAGTACACCATCCGCGTCCGCTGACCCTGCCACTGCGGATGGTGATCGCGGTTCAGGATGCGGTCGGCCATGTCCCCTGGTCGAATGACCGTGCAGGGCATGATCCCCGAGATCTTCTGGCCCGGTCCCGCGAGTCCCAGCACGGCACCCGCCAGAATGCTCTCCCGCTGCTGGCACTGCGAAATTGACCTCGCCGACTCGTCGGTTTGAGGGTCGTCCAGCACGACCAAACCCGGTCGGACGCTCTTGCCATCCGGGCGTTTGAACTTCATCCCGCGAATGCGACCGGTGATCCCGGCGACTTTGATAATCGCCCCGCTGCCGCGTGATCTTCCGTCTTCACGCACGAACGGTGCCAGCGTTTCGTCGTGGTCCCAGCCTTTCGGGAGGATCGTCGGCAGCACGATGTGCTTGGCGGTCCAGCCGATGTGCGTGCGTTCCCCCTGATACAGCTGGCCGTTGCAGCGGTTGGCGATGCCGTCGAGGGACTGGATCGGATGGCAGATCTCGGGGTAGTCGGCGAGCAACAGATCGTTGGCATCGAGTTCAGTCTTGATCGACTCCAGCATGTCCATCGCATGCCCCTCGTCCGACCCGATCAGGCACACGAACTCGCGATGGCCGTTGAGGACCGCCCAGATGCAGGCACACTCGCAGATCGTCGTCTTGCCGCTGCCGCGCGGCATGGCCATCGCAAACAGGCCCCCGTGCAGCACCGCCTGCTCGATCTTTCGCAGCACCTTCAGATGATCATCGGACCATGCCAAGTGGAACGACTGCGGGAAGTACGCCTCGCAGAAGTACTGAAAGTTCGCCGCCGCCTTGGCCCGCCGCTCAATCGCCTCGACACGTGGCAGCTCGCCAATGTCGCGACCACTGGCCGACAGGTCGGCCCCGCGCCGCGCGGTGCGGTCCTTGTGCTGCGCATACGACTCGGGAGACTCCGCGGGCTTCGGGTGATGCCGCTCCCACGCCAGCCACGCCGCGTACCGCACGAGATCGAGATGCTTCCCATCGCCGATGCGAAACCCGGCCCGCTGGCGGTCGCGGTACAGCTGTCGTTCACTCGTGACCTCACCCAGCGGGGACGAGTTGAGTAGGCGGACCATCTCGCTCGGTCGGAGTTGTCGGGGATCAAGCGTCATGTCCACGCTCCTGCGACAGCCACGCCGCGTACGTGATCAAGTTGATCGTGCCGTCCCCATTGAGCGGCGCACCGGCGGTGATGTCCGCCTCGATTTGCTCCAGCGAGATTAGGCGGCCCCCCGCCTTCGACAGCATGCGGGCTGCGTCGGGCTGCGAGAGCGCCAGCGGGTTGATACGGGGTTCGTCGGACATAGAGAAACCTGTGGATTTCCTGAGAAATAGGCTCGCATTCGACTGGATGTCATTCCGAAGTCGAGGTAACTCATGACACGTCGCGACAGCGATGCGACCTTCGAAACCACCACGCGAGACCGAACGATGAACGCCCGCTTGTCAGCCGAGAATCACGCGAAGACCTTGTCCGCCTTACTCACACGGATGCAGGCGGCTGCGACCGAGATCCCGAAGCGACCGAAGGTCGATTGGGGCCACGCGGAACAGTTGAACGATGCCTTGAAGTACACGGTGTATGCCGCGTTCGCGATGGGGATCGTCAGCGAAGACGAAACCCACGAACTCGGGTTCCCCTGCTAACGAACACGGAGACAACGATGAACGATCACTCGAACTGGCGGTTCTGCACCGTCGAACGCATCACGAACACGCTGGTCCTGATGGACACCGATGGCGAGGTGCTGGAACTCCACGAGATCGCACAAACGAAGGGCGGTCGCCGAGCCGCCAAACGGACCGTGAAGGAATGGGGCCAGCACTACACCTTCGAATACGCCGCCGCGATGAACCTGATCTGAAGCGAGACCGCGATGCAGCGCCCCTTGAACCAACTGCCGCCCGGAACAAGGTTCCGTCAACCCGACCTCGACATCACCGGCAAGCTGTTGATGGTCAACGAATGCAGAGCCTTGGTGCGGATTGACCAGCCGCAACAGGTGGTCGAGTTCACCGCCCCCGACGGCTCGATACGAACGTTCCGAGCCAGCCGCAATCACGACACCTCCTGGGCCCCGACCGTGTTGGTCGAGGCCCTTTCCTTTGAACCCCTGATTGAAAGGGACACCACGATGCCTGCCAAGAAGACCAACCCGAAGACCACGCAGAAGGCCCCCGCCACGAAGGCCGCAGCGAAGGCTGCCAAGCCCGCAACCCCGGTGAAGGCCGCTGCACCAGCCAAGCCCCCCAAGGCCGCGAAGACCGATGGCAAGCTCAGCCAGCTCGACGCGGCGGTCAAGGTCTTGACTGAATCGGGAAGCCCGATGACGACCAAGGCGATGATCGAAGCGATGGCCGCGAAGGGATACTGGGCCAGCCCCGGCGGCGCGACTCCCGCGCAAACTCTGTACTCCGCAATCTTGCGCGAGATGCAGAAGAAGGGGACCGAATCGCGATTCACCAAGATCGACCGGGGCCAGTTCGCCCTCAAGCAGTAGGAGACGACCATGACGAACCCGACCCATCAACTGGCCGACATCCTCCGCGAAGTGACGGCGTCTGTGCAGCGAGCGATTGCTGACGGACACCGCTCGCGGGAGGTTGATGCCGATGACTTGGTGGAGATCCTGATGGCCATCGCCGATCGCCTCGACCCGCCAGTCGGCGACACGATGAACGATGTCGCGTTCCCGTGTCCCGACTGCGGTGAAGCGGATGCTGACCTTCTCGTATGGCTCGATGACGAGTTCGTCCGCTGCGAGACCTGCGGGACGATCTACAGCCCCGGCAATTGACCTTTGACTCCGGGTTCACCCCACCGACGCCCCACGTTCCACCGTGCGGGCGTTTTCTCGTGGATGGGGAGGAATGGTCCACATCGAACCTCGTTCGCGACGTGGCCGAGGTGGGCGTTCATGCAGCGACCGTCGAGAGGGAAACTCGTTCCGCTTTCAGTCCCGTGAACTGCTCGTAGCGCTGGACAATGACATCGCAATACAGCGTGTCCAGTTCCATCAGGAACGCCCGTCGCCCGGTCTGCTGCGCGGCGATCAGGGTGCTTCCCGAACCGCCGAAGAGGTCGAGGACGTTCTCGCCAGTGCGTGACGAGTACTGCAACGCCCGCACGGCGAGTTCAACCGGCTTCTCGGTCAGGTGGACCATGCTCTGCGGGTTAACCTTCTTCACATGCCACAGGTCGGTCGCGTTGTTCGGCCCGAGGAACTGGTGAGCCGCTCCCTCCTTCCAGCCGTAGAACGCGAGTTCAAAACAACCCATCATATCTTTTCGGGTCAAGACGGGATGCTGTTTGTCCCAGACGATGCTCTGGCTGAAGTACAGCCCATGCTTCTTGAGGTACGGCGGATAGTTGCCGAGGTTCGCATACCCGCCCCAGATGTAGAAGCCCCGGCCGGGGACCAGCACGCGGGTGATGTTGCCGAACCAGGCGTCGAGCAGCCGGTCGAATTCTTCGTCGGTGACGAAGTCGTTGGCCAGTGGGCGATCCTTGGCCCGCAGCTTCTTCTGCGTCGGCTTGGACTTCTCGGGATGCCGGGCGACATCCATCGACTGGTGATGCGTCGTCCCCTGGAACGACGACAACCCGGCAGCGATGGCGTTGTTGGAACGCGGCTCGACCTTCACGTTGTACGGCGGGTCGGTGTTGCACAGGTGGATCGGCTGGCCATCGAGAAGCCGGTCGAGGTCCGCCGCCTTCGAGCTATCGCCGCAGAGCAGCCGATGCTCGCCGAGAATCCAAAAGTCGCCCGGCTGAGTGATGGCCTCGTCCGGTGGTGCCGGGATCTCGTCCGGATCGCACAGCCCCTGCTGGCCATCGGGGTCGAGCAGCTTGGCCAGTTCATCCTGGTCGAACCCGAGCAGCCCCAGATCAAAATCCATCCCCTGCAACTCGGCCAGCTCGATCGGCAGCAACTCCAGATTCCACTCGGCGATCTCCGCCGTCTTATTGTCCGCGATGCGCAGGGCCTTCACCTGCTCCGGCGACAACCCGCGGGCCACATGTACCGGCACCTCGGAGAGGCCGAGCGACTTCGCGGCCTTGAGTCGCGTGTGGCCAATGATGATGATGCCGTCCTCGTCCACGACGATCGGCTGCCGGAATCCAAACTCCCGAATCGACTTCGCGACCACTTCGACGGCGTCATCGTTCAGACGCGGGTTCTTGTCGTAGGGCTGGGGTCGGTCGATGGGCCAGGTTTCAATGGTCATGGTGCTTGCGATCATGGGGTGTCCTTGGAGGAGGGAGTCTTGCGTTGCTTTTCGGCGCGGTCGGCATGTTGCACGACCTCGCGGCAGAGCTTGATGAACTCTTCGTTGGTGAGTGTGCCCTTGGCCCGATTCACGTCCTTGCGCAGGATCTGGGCGTTGTCGATCGTGTGAGTTCCGTTGCGAGAGACGGCCAGGATGTGATCCATCGCGGCGTCAGTCGGCTTCAACGCAACGCCCGTCAGCGCACAGCGAAAATCCTGTCGAACGAGCAAGGCGTGGACTTCGTGAGCTGTCACAACGGTTCCTGGAGTCTCAAGGCGACGAAACGGAGTGGACGGTGTATGAAGTTCAGGGGGAGGATGATCTCGAAGGATTCCGTGGCGTTTGGCGGCGAGCCACGCCACCAGACGCAGGAAATTGATTCGCTGACCATCCCCAATGCGCAGCCCCGCTTTCATTCGAATGCGGTAGAACTGCCGATCGCTGGTCACATTGCCGAGGGGTGTCGAATTCAGGAATCGGACGACTTCCGAGGGCCGGAGGCTGTGGAACGGTCGCTTTTGCGAACGTACCGACAAGGCGCTCGAATTCTTTGGCGACACCACCTCATCCAGGTGGGCTTCTCGCGTTCGCGTTTGGCGATCTGTTGCATCGAAGCCAACATGGCTCGAATGCTGGTCTGCCATGTCAGGTGCCGAGTGACTTTGGGTTTCTTCCGAGACCGGGCGCTGCATGTCGGCTGTTGGCTGTGCCTGATCCGCCACGATTGCACCATGCTGGCCTCCGCTCGCAGCCACGGATCGGCCCCCCTCTTCTGCATCTGCCCTTCGGATTCCCATCGCGTCTTCAATCCCCTGATGACACTGATCCAGTTTTCGTTCATGGCTGACACAGCTCGTCGAGGTTCAGGAATGCCCCCGCTCCACAGTTCTCGATGATCCAGTTCCATCCCTCTGGAGTGATCGAGACTTTTCGCACTCGATCCCGGCTGTCGTCGACGTG
>JANPCU010000229.1:0-6792 GCA_031431195.1 Planctomycetota bacterium
GGACCCGGTTCACCGAGCGACGCCGAGGGGAGCAACCCGAGCGACCCCGGCAGCATCGAGCCCTCATCGGTGAGAATATCGCCAAACATATTCTCTGTAACGACCACGTCGAACGTCGAGGGTCGCGAGATCAGGTGCATCGCCATCGAGTCGACCAGCACCACATCATAGGCCAGTTCCGGGAACTCGGTCTTTACGACCCGCTCGCTGACCCGCCGCCAGAGACGCGACGCTTCGAGGACGTTGGCCTTATCGACCATTGTCAGCTTCTTGCGCCGTCCCATCGCCGCTTTCGCCGCCATCCGCACGATCCGCTCAACCTCGTGCGTGCTATAGGTCATCGTGCTGAAGGCCGTTTCACTCCCGTCGGCATGCTGCGTGAGCCCCGACTCGCCGAAGTACAGACCGCCCGTCAGCTCGCGGAAGAACAGGATGTCGGTGCCTTCGACGATGTGCCGCTTCAGCGGAGACGAATCGAGCAGGCAGTCAAATGTCGTGATCGGCCGTAGATTCGCATACAGCCCCAACTCCTTGCGAATCTTCAGCAACCCCGCTTCAGGCCGGGTCTTGGCCTTCGGATCGTCCCACTTCGGCCCACCGACAGCTCCCAGCAGTACCGCATCTGCTAAGCGGCAAGCGGCAAGTGTTTCATCTGGCAAAGCATACCCATTCGCATCGATCGCACTGCCACCGATCAGGTGGGTCGTGAATGAGAAGCTGTGACCAAACTTGGCGGCGATACGGAGCAGCACCGCCTCGGCTTCGCGGACGACTTCGGGACCAATCCCATCACCGGGGAGGAGGACAATCTGGGCGTTCACAATCGGACCTTGGGGAAGCGGTTAGGCGGGGCGGATGAGGGGCGGACTCTACCGCGCCGCCGGGCCGGTTGCCAGCGGTTGGGTAATGTGGACGAAGTCGCCTGAAAACGCGGCAAGGGTGTTACGCCAAAGTTCGGCCCCCCTGGTCAAAATGCAGTCAGATCTTTGCATAACTGATCAAGCTACGCGCGAAGACGGAGAGAATAATCAGTATTCCCGTACAGAGCAGTACCGCAATAGTCATCGGGAGCGGAACAGCAGCTGATGTTGGTGTCGCTTCTGTGGATTTGCGACACGTGGCGCGGATCAACGGGAAAATGTAGACGAAGTTCAGAAAGCTGCCCGTCAACAGGAACAATGCGGCCGAGTAATGATGGCGATGGATTTCTTCGAGAAGCATGAGATCCTTGCTATAGAATCCCGCGAGAAACGGAAACCCGCTGATGGACAATCCAGAGACAACGGCCGTGATTCCCAGCCAACGTCGACCGGGGATCGCAGCGGCAACTTGTGACGCCTGAACTGAACCAAAGCTGGTGAGGTAGGCTCCTGCACAGAAGAACAAATTGAGTTTGGCAATCGAGTGCGTGATGATGTGGAGCATTGCTCCCTGCATGCTGATTTCCGTGCCGATGATAATCGACGTGATGACGTATGACAGTTGTCCGACCGTCGAAAACGAGAACCGCTCTTTCAGATCCTGGGTTTTCCACGCGCGGAACGCTGTGTAAACGGCTGTGCCCCCGCACAGAAAGACTAACCAACCTGTTTCGAGGAAATGATTGCTCAGATCATTGAGGAGTTCCACGCCGTAGACGTGCTTCCCAATCTTGAAGAGTGCGATGCTTGCGACCTGCACGGCGGCCACCGAGTGAATCATGGCTGTGACGGGTGCGGCAGCGACCGAAGTTCGGGGCAGCCAGAGGTGAAACGGTGCGATACAGTTCTTGGAAAATCCAATGACGATCAAGGCGAGAACGAGTGAGGACCGCTGGTGGCTCCACCCCAGTTGTTGCAGGTGAATGCTCTCGAAGGGGACATCCATCGGAAAGTTGAGGCAAATGGCGGGGACCGCGATGAGCAGGGCTGGCCAGATCGTAGAATGGATATAGATTCTCGCCGCTCGACTGCTCGTCTCGTTCACACGAAGTAATAGCAGGGGGATGATTGTGGGAATTGATGCCACGTAGAAGAAAAGTAGTGTGAAAAAATTGTCGGCCATTCCCGCACCGATTGACAATGCGAGCGTGGCGCTCATGAAGCGATGGAATGCCTCCGCTTTCGTCGCCAGCTGCGCTGTGAGATAGCCCATGCTGTACACCAGGGTCAGGGACCAGCACAGGTAGATTAGGATAACAAATATCCATGACGGTGTGTCGAGAGAGAACGCGACCCAATTGCTGATCTGAATCGAACCAGACACGGGTCCGTAGCAGAACGTCGCCAACGCCATACCGAATGTTGAGCCAATCATGATCGAGTAGAACGTGGACTTCGATTTGGGCTAGATGATCGTTAGCAGATTGAGGACCAAGGGCCAAGCCAGCAGCAACAGTGCCATGGATGCGGGTTCGATGTTCGGCAAGTTCATGGAATCGACTCTTTCAAGGTTTGATAGACAATGTGTTTTTCAGCAGGTGGGCCGTTGAGCAGCATCTGTAGCCGCAGGCTTCTCATGCGTAGCGAGCGTGGCCACCCGATAGTTCACGGGCGGAACAAGGGCCGGGAAACGCAGCAATCCTGCGTCACGACAGCGAACGAATGACACTCAACTAGATGTAATAACAAGGTGGTCCGCGTTCCGAATGAACACGCCACGAATTGACGAGCGAAAAACGATCTGGACCACCGAGATCCACCCGGTCAAGTTGACTGAGATCAGGGATCAGCAAGGGCGATTGGACTGCCCACAGGTGGTCGTCACATTCTTCACACTCATCGACGACTTGGTCACACTCCGGAAACTCCAGCAGTCCGGCTCGACCAAAATCGGACACAAACATCGCACCCATCACCATTGTCAGAATGGTGATCAGCAGCCAGCGACGATGGTCCAGGCAATTCCACATTCAGTGAGTATTGACCATCACCGCGTGACGATCAAGTGCATTCGGCCATGATTCGAATACTTGGTCTCGATTCGCAGCAGGTGGACTGTTTAGCAACGTCACGCAGCCTCTCCATCGATTCGTTCATATGTGCTTAGACTTGACGGCGATGCGGAGTAGGACCGCCTCGGCTTCGCGGACGACTTCGGGACCAATGCCATCACCGGGGAGGAGGACAATCTTCGCGTTCACGTTCGGGCCTTGGGGAAGCTGTTAGGCAGGGTCGGTGAGCGGCGGACTCTACCGCGCCGCCGAGCGGGTTGCCAGCGGTTGGGGGCCGTCCGCAGCCAAGTCAGTCTGACGCGAGTCGCTCACCCGATCGGTTCAGCTTCAGCCAACAGTCGCTGCCAGAGTTCCGTGATCTGGAGTGGTTCCACCCAGCTCTTCATGTATGTCAGGTCGAGTCGGGCAGACTGGAGTTCATAGACTCGCAACGAGTCGTGAAACTGTTTCTCGCTACCTCCACTCGCATTGGCCCACTTCAGCTTCATCAAAATTGTGTCTTCGGGCGAACTGACATCGATTTCAATTCCAAAGATGTTCGCCGGTTGTCGCCGGAGAAAACGGCTTTGGTCGAATGGGTCATCCGTGACAAGCCAGAAATCGACTTTGTCGCCACTGGTCAGGTCCAGCAAATTGAACATACGGCGGCGCTGGACCGCATCCTGCATGGCAGACTTGCTCAGGTAGAAGTCTGGCCCGGAGAAGAAGCTCGCGAGCGAATCGACTTGCGAGAGACTCATCTCTACCAAAAGATCCACATCATGGGTGGCGCGCGGTTCACCCTGAAGACTGGAGGCCATTGATCCCGTCAGCATGCACGGGATGTTCAATGCCTTCAGTCGCCCTGCGACGAGACTTAGTAGTTGCTGTTGTGACACCGCGCGAGTCGCTCCAAATACAAGGCGTGAAACTGATCTTCGGGTAGTGCGGGAAACCGCTCACGAAGTCCCTGCCGGAACAACTCTTTGGTCATATCGGACAGTTCGAACGCTTTGGCGATGCGCTGCTCCGGCGTCATCCGCCGCAGCACTTCGAGGTACATGCGGTGATTCGGTTGGGGCTTGTGGCCGGGGAATGTGACTGGCGTATCCATCATGTCGCTTCCCTTAGTGGCTGTACTGCAACTCCTGAATCCTACAATTGCTCTGGCACCAAGGCCAGCACCACTGCACTTTCAACCTGTCCTCACTTGGTGTCCGACACTACCTTCAAATAAATCTCTCGACCAAGGGCACCGTCTTCGGTACGGAAAGTGGCAGTTGAGGTTTTCGAAAGTGTCAGCCGGTCACCAGTCGCTAGCAATATGAGGATCGACTGGTATGTCTTTCCGTCTGCACATAAATCGAATCCGATCTTAGCGTTTGGATTCGATGGTTGGATCACAGAGCCAACGCCCTCTGTCGGACCGAGAATTGTCCACGGTAACACGACGATGACTTCGTTCAGCGCTTCCAGTGTCGTGCCAGAGGGCCAAAGGAACGGTTCGTTGGGACTTGGCTGATCAGCAATGGGCGTTGAAGAAGCTGAGCGTTGCCTCCATAAATGATGCATCATTCCGATGAAAATCATGACCCCAATCACAACAATCTCTGATGGATTCTGCACGGAAACAGTCACTCCTTCTCAGTTGATACCTCTTTGCTGACAGGCGGTGAGAGAATCTTTCTCCCCGAGTTCTGCTGCTTGGCCTTCGTGTCCTGAAGAATGCGATCGATGTCGAAATCCCTCGACTCCGCCAAAGCGGCTTTGATCCTGCGGGTTTCTCGGATCACTTCGTCTGTGGTTTCGGTCTCTCGAATTTGGGCCATCGCAATCAATCTTCGAGCAATTCTTCCGGTGTACAGAGAATGGGGAGCAGGCATCTTAAGAATCTCAGACTCAAGCTGGAAAGTGTTTGCGAACGAAGCGGCCCCCCCGCCTACGGGCTCTCGCTCGGCTCCATGTCGTTCAGCTGCTCCACCGTCGGAAACTTCCGCACGCGGAAGCGCTTGGGGTACAGGTCGGGGACCTCCTGCATCTCGCGGCCCATGACCTCGCGGACCGTGGACCAGAGGACGAACCCCTCGGGCTTCTCCGGGTTGCGGATCAGCACCACACGGTCGGTCTCCGGCAGCAGCGTATCGACTCCATCCCCCCAGACTGCATACGACAGAATCTCCTCCGTGTCCTTCTTCTGGAGTACCGAGTAGCTCGCCACGAACTGCCCTGCGTACTCGCCGTTCTCTT
This sequence comes from Planctomycetota bacterium, assembly GCA_031431195.1. Taxonomy (GTDB): domain Bacteria; phylum Planctomycetota; class Planctomycetia; order Planctomycetales; family Planctomycetaceae; genus TH-plancto1. The sequence continues at coordinate 5,159 of JANPCU010000229.1, forward strand.
GCAGCTTGTCGAGCAGGGCTTTCTGCTCGGAGTATTCCCCTTGCAGGAAGCGGGCCCGCATCTCTTGAAACCTGGGGTACAACACGTGGTTCACCGGCGGATGCCAGTCGACCCACTCGTCGTCGATGTATTGCAGCGGGAACGGAGACATCGGTCGCGGCTCGCCCTGCAAAGTTTTATCCGACAACTCGGCCATCATGCGGAGCCCCAAGCTGTCGTCGAGTGTCGTGATGTAGAGCGTATCGCGGTTCGGCACCATGGCGATCAAGTGGCCCGTCATGCCGAGCTCACGCAGTCGCTCGACGAGGAACAGTCGGTTCGCGTCGTAGTTGTCTCCCGAGACCGCTGAGATCAGATGGTCGCCGATCTTGGCCATCGCGCGAGTCCGCTCGGAGAGGTTCTCGATGGCGATCTCCCAGGCGGCGTAGCTGGTGATGTCCCACGTTTCAAACTGCTTGGGCGGGATCGTCTGCATCGACTCGGGGAGGTCGTACACGATCGTGGTGAGCAGATGCTCGCCCAGCGGAGTGGACTCCAGTTCCGGCGGGGCGTTGCCTTCGATCCGGCACAGCAGAGCCTGGTGGGCGAAGGAGCTGCGCATCCAGATTTTGGGCATGAGGTTACGGCGGGCCTCGTCGAAGTCCTCGGGCAGATCATCGCGGACACTGGCAAAGATGCCGACCGTGCGTGCGAGGTACGCTTTGCGTTTGTGCCAGGGGAGCAGGCAATACTCGGCATAGAAGTTGGAGAGGTTGATGCGGCCCGTCCCGGTGACCACCGCAAACTCCTCCTCCTTAAAGTTGATCTTGGCCTGCGGCTGTGACTGCCGCAACGCCCCCAGAAACAGGTCGATAAACGTACCGCGATCCGAGGCGGCGAAGATCCGGCGGAAGAATTTCATGAGACACCGCCCTCGTGTGGCTGACAATCGTGACGAATTCAAACAGCCAGTGTGATGCGAACTGATTGTGGTCCGACAGTCACCCCTGGAATGATGTCAACGATGACATCGTGAAACCATGCTAATCGAGACTCGCTCCATTTTCATTGCGAGGCGGGTCTCGCAGCTACAGGTGTGTGCCTCAAAAACGTCGGCAGCCTCTCACATCAACAGCCCCTCCCTGTCCCGATTCTCTCGACATCCGGAGGGAAAGCATCGCACTCCAGGGACAAGCCGAATGGGAAACGCCGAGGGCGCGGAGGACTCAGAGTTCCGCAGTCAGGCCTTTCTCTGCGTCCTCCGCGCCCTCGGCGTTTCCAATTTCCCAGGCACCAGAGACAAGCATCTCATGGGTCACGTTCTCCAAGACCCCGCGTTCTCAAGGTGACTGGGATCCGTGGTGAAACTCGGCCGACTTTGCGGATGCATACACCTGGAGGAGCAGCAACGGCAGGTCTCAGCTACTCTGTAAAGTAGTACCGTGTCAGATGAAAGAACACCGGGGCCGAGAAGCACAGGGAGTCGATGCGGTCGAGAACTCCTCCGTGTCCAGAGATGGAGGCCCCCCAGTCCTTGACCCCGCGATCTCGCTTAATCGCCGACATCACCAGCCCGCCACCGAATCCCATGGCGCAGATCGCCAGCGACATTCCAGCCGACTGCCACGGCGTAAACGGTGTGGCCCACCACAAGG
>JANPCU010000230.1:0-16220 GCA_031431195.1 Planctomycetota bacterium
ATAGGCTTCCAGCCTGTCATTTTCAACGCATGAAAGCATGACAGGCTGGAAGCCTATCCCACGTCCAATCCCCACAACACTGTTCCGTCCCTCCTGAAACCTGCCTCATGTCCGCAACGCTGAAAATCACCGACCTCCACGTCTCTGTTGGCGAAACGCCGATTCTGAAGGGGGTCAACCTCACCCTTCGCCAAGGCGAGATTCACGCTCTGATGGGCCCGAACGGCTCGGGCAAGAGTACTCTCGCCTACACGCTGGCCGGGCACCCGAAGTACGAAGTTACCAGCGGCACCATCGAACTCGATGGCCGCGACATCAGCGAACTCGACCCGTGTGAGCGGGCGCGGTTGGGGATGTTCCTGGCCTTCCAGTACCCGGTCACGATTCCCGGAGTGAAGGTGGCCGACTTCATCCGGCATGCGGTCACCAACGTGCGAAACCCCGCTCGCAAAGAGGGGGAAGACCTGATGCCGATGAAGGACTTTCGGCTTGAACTGCGCCAGACGATGACCGAACTCGACATCGATCACGATTTCGCCCGTCGCTATCTCAATGAAGGGTTCTCCGGCGGTGAGAAGAAGCGGATGGAAATCCTCCAGCTCGCCATGCTCAAGCCGAAGTTCGCCATCCTCGACGAGACCGATTCGGGCCTCGACAGCGATGCCGTCCGCGTCGTCAGCGAGGGCCTGGCCAAGCTCTCCGGGCCTGAGATGGGCGTCCTGATTATCACCCACCATCGCAAGTTGTTGGAGTACAACATTCCGCAATACACGCACGTCATGCTGGCAGGTCGGATCGTCGAGACCGGCGACGCCAAGCTGGCCCAGGAACTCTACACCAACGGCTACGCGGGTGTGCGTGAGCGGCATCCGGAGGAGGCGGCTGAGGAACAAGCCGTCAAGCCCGCCAAGGTTGCCGCTGGGGTCTAATCATGTCCACTGCCACCCTTCCACGATTGTCTGCTGAGGAGTATCTCGCCATCGAGCGGGCGGCTGAAGGCAGGAGCGAGTTCTTTGATGGACGGATTCGCCCCATGGCGTCATCGAATTGCCAACACGCCACGATCGTGGTGAACACCTCGGTCGCGTTGCACCAGGCACTCCAGCCACTGAACCGATTTGGATTGACTGTAAACATGCGGGTCGAGGCCCCGTGTGGCATGATCACTTATCCAGATGTCTGCGTGCCTGCACAGCCATCTCAGTTTAGAGACGGCGAGCGAGATGTCCTGCTGAATCCGGAACTGATTCTGGAGGTGTTCTCTCCGGAAACGGAAGGGTACGACCGAGGACGCAGGTTCCAGAGATACCGAGCGATGGATTCGGTTCAAACCTACGTTCTGGTGTCGCAGGAGACTCCTCTCGTCGAGGTTTATTCTCTCGGAATTGGTGGAAGCTGGGACATCTCTTTCCACCACGACGGAACCGTCGAGTTCCCGAACCAGATGTCCCGCATTGAGATGTCTGACATCTAAGAACACGCCTTCGACCTTCTCGAATCAACTCCAAACAACTGACTCGCCAAAGAGGTTCTTCAAAACGAGTTCACCATGTCCACAGCCACCCTCATCACCGCCGAAGAGTTCTCCCGCATGTCCTTTGACACGCCTTGCGAACTCGTACGCGGGGAGATTGTTGAGATGACCAGCCCTGGACAGCGGCACGGTGGCGTCTGCCACAATGTCTCGCGTGTGTTGATCAAGTGGTTGCCTGACGAAGACGCCTATGCCATCTCCACGAATGACGCGGGTGTCAAAACAGAAGTTGAACCTGACACGGTGCGAGGTCCGGATGTTCAAGTGATCGAGCGCTGTCGACTTCCGAACGGCAAGCTCCCTGTCGGCCATCTCACTATCCCCTCGGATGTCGCTGTAGAGGTCATGTCTCCCAGCGATCGCTGGCCGCGCATCATCCAGAAAGTCGGGGAGTACCTGGCAGTAGGCGTTCGCGAGGTGTGGGTTCTCGACCCGGCACAACAGCGGGTGCATGTCTATCTTCTCGATGACGAGCCGACGGTTCTCGACTCTGATCGTGAACTGATCTGCACAGCCATTCCCGGTCTCCGATTCCCGGTGTCCGAACTGTTTCGAGGAGTCTGAGCCCCGCTCACGCATAGCCTTCACCACGACCACTGCCACCCTCATCGCCGCCGAAGATAACCGTCTCTTCCTCGATCAACCATAAACCACAAACCCTCCTCACCCCTTCCCTCGCGATCCCGACTTTCACTCGGAGAAAGCAGATCATCATGTCGCAAGCCCTCCTGACCGAACCTCTCGAAAACGAAAAAGACGATGTCTCCATCGGAGACTATCAGTACGGCTTCCATGACCCGGAAGACAAGTACGAGTTCAAGTCCCGCCGCGGACTCGACAAGGAGATCGTCGCCCAGATCAGCGAAATGAAGAAGGAACCCGGCTGGATGCGGGACTTCCGCCTCAAGTCGCTCGCCGAATTCGAGTCACGCCCGATGCCTTCGTGGGGCGGGGACATGACCGACCTCGACTTCCAGAACATGTTCTACTACGTCAAGGCGTCCGACCGCCAAGGCAAGACGTGGGACGATGTGCCCGAAGACATCCGCAAGACCTATGACCGGCTGGGCATCCCCGAGGCGGAGAAGAAGTACCTCTCCGGAGTGAAGGCCCAGTACGAGTCGGAAGTGATCTACGGTTCACTGCAAGAAGACCTCGCGAAGCAAGGCGTGCTGTTCACTGACACCGATTCGGCTCTTCGCGAACACCCCGAACTGTTCCGCGAATACTTCGCCACCATCATCCCGCCGAACGACAACAAGTTCGCCGCCCTCAACTCCGCCGTCTGGTCGGGCGGGTCCTTCATCTACGTCCCCAAGGGGGTCAAGATCGACTTCCCGCTGCAAGCTTACTTCCGCATCAACACGATGAACATGGGGCAGTTCGAACGCACCCTGATCATCGTCGATGAGGGAGCCAGCGTGCATTACGTCGAAGGCTGTACCGCCCCGACCTACAGCTCCGATTCGCTGCACTCGGCGGTGGTCGAGATCGTCGTCAAGCGGAATGCCCGCTGCCGATACACGACGATCCAGAACTGGTCGAACAACGTCTACAACCTCGTCACCAAGCGGGCGATGGCGTACGGCGATTCGCTGATGGAGTGGATTGACGGTAACCTCGGATCCAAGCTGACGATGAAGTACCCGGCCATTTACCTGATGGAGCCGGGAGCACGCGGGGAGACGCTGTCGATCGCCTTCGCCGGGGATGGCCAGCACCAGGACGCCGGCGCCAAGATGGTCCACTGCGCCCCCAACACCAGCAGTCGCATCATCTCCAAGTCGATCAGCAAGAACGGCGGGCAGGCCAGCTACCGTGGACTGGTCAAGGTCCTCAAGGGGGCCCACGACTGCAAGAGCAACGTGGTCTGTGACGCTCTGATCCTCGACCCGGAAAGCCGCAGCGACACCTACCCGTACATCGAGATCGACGAGCAAAACGTCGCCATCGAGCACGAGGCCAGCGTGTCGAAGATCGCCGAGGATCAGCTGCTCTATCTGATGAGCCGCGGCCTGACCGAGGCCGAGGCCAGTGCGATGATCGTGACCGGGTTCATCGAGCCACTCGTGAAGGAGCTGCCGATGGAGTACGCGGTGGAGATGAACCGGTTGATCGAGTTGCAGATGGAAGGCTCGGTGGGGTAGGGAGCTGTCAGCGATCAGCTGTCAGCTGTCAGCCAGACGTTTGAGGAGCCCATTCATGACGACAGACACACTTCCCAAAACGATGACGGTCGAGGAGTTCCTCGCACTGCCGGATGATGGTGTGGACCGAGAGTTGATTTACGGTGAAGTGCGGGCGAGGGGGATGACCGTTCGGAATGAGACTCACAGCGAAGTCATGGCCAGCATGTCTTTCTGGCTGATCTCTTGGTCTCGCAGTCGTCCAGATTATCGAATTCTCAGTGGTGAGGCGGGCTTCATCCTCGATCCGGTCGATCGTCTCGTCGTTGGTGTCGATGTCGCAGTCAACATCCGGAAAGCCGATCACCCAGCGCACTCAACCGATTCCACACTGGTCAGTGGCTCGCCTCATGTCGCCATCGAGATTCTGTCGCCCTCAGACAGCCAGAAGGAGATTCATGGCAAAGTCCGACTCTATCTCGATCACGCAGTCGCAGCCGTCTGGATCGTCGATCCCGAGGATCGGAGCGTGCGTGTCTATCGCCGAAATGAGTCAGTTCAGTTCTTCACGGGAGACCAGATGTTGACCTGCGAGCCGGAACTGCCGGAGTTTTCCGTGCGGGTGAATGATCTGTTTTGCTAGGGGAAAGAGAGAACGAGCATGAGTACTGCCACCGCCTTGGTCACTGCCGACGAGTTCTCGGCGATGGCCCATGAACGCCCGTCGGAACTCATTCGCGGGGAGGTTGTGGAAATGCCCCGCTCAGGGAGCCGACACGGAAAAGTGTGCAGCAACGTTTCGTATCTCCTTCAGAGCTGGTCTCGGCAGCAGTCGGTTCCCTACAACGTCATCTCGAATGATGCCGGGGTTCTCACCGAACACGATCCCGATTCCGTGCGCGGCCCCGACGTGTACGCGATCCGCAACGATCGCTTGCCCGATGGCGAACTTCCCGTCGGACATATGAGCATTGCTCCCGAACTCTGTGTCGAAGTGCTGTCGCCGTCCGATCGTTGGCCCGATGTCTTGTCGAAGGTCAGTGAACTGTTGCGAGCCGGCGTTCACGAGATGTGGGTGATTGATCCCGCCCACCGCCGGGTTCACCTCTACCGCAGCGACGATGAGCCGACCGTCCTCGACCAAGGCCAACACCTCACCAGCACAGCCCTGCCCGGACTGGTGATTGCGGTCCAAGAGCTATTTTTCCTGACGTGATCTGAACAACATGCTTGCAACGCTTGAACGTATGACTGTTGACGAATACCTCGCGTTCGACCGCGCGGCGGAGAGGCCGCACGAATACATCGCGGGAAGCCTCTGCCTCCGAGAGAGTGCAAACTTCCAACACTGTCAGATCAATTCAAACGTTCTCAGGGCTGTCGGGAATGCCCTGGAGGCGACACCATTTCGAGTCTATGCCCCTCCCATGCGGGTCCAGGCGGCGGCCGATGTCTATTTGTATCCGGACGTGAGTATTGGTTTTGGCCCAGCGGAATCCGTGGACCCGCACTACGACATTCTGACCAGTCCAGTTGCGGTCTTCGAAGTCGTGTCTCCCGAGACAGGACTACGTGATCGAGGGATTAAGTTCAAGCTCTACCGGAGTATCCCTACGCTGCAAGCGTATGCACTCGTGAGTCAGAACCACGCGATTGTCGAATGCTTCTACCGGCGACCCGAGCAGCAGGGCTGGATGTTGACTGATGCTCAGGGCCTCGACAGTGTGATCCATATTCCCGGAGTGGAAGTCGATCTGCCGCTGCGAGAGATCTACGACCGGATTGAGTTTTCCTCACAGGGGGCGTTCGCATGAGCAGTATCCCCGACTTTCAATCCATCATGTTGCCGTATCTCGAACTGCTCGCTGATGGTCGCGAAATGTCCGTGAAAGAGGCTACTCACGCGCTGGCTGATCACTTTGGACTGACTGAGGAACAGCGGGAAGAGATGATACCCAGCGGTGTGCAAACAATCTTCGGCAATCGAACAGCTTGGGCGAAAACCCATCTCAAACAAGCGGGACTCCTCTTCAATGCGGTAAGAGGTCGTGTTTCTATTTCCGATGCTGGTAGAACAGTCATCGCTGGCCACCCAACGAGGATCAACTGTGCATTGTTGAAGCAGTTTCCGAGCTATCTCTTATTTATCGGACAAGCGAGTCAATCCGCAGCCGTCGCGGATGGACAAGCGACACTTGTCGAAAGTGCTGAGACACCAGCTGAACTCATCGACAAGGCATTTGAGACACTTCGCCAAGCCACTGCGGAGGAACTGCTCATACGCCTTAAGGGTAACTCCCCAGCCTTCTTCGAGCGCGCCGTGGTCCGCCTCTTGCGAGCGATGGGTTATGGAATCTCGGGGGATGCTTCCGTCACGGGGGCCTCTCATGATGGCGGAATTGACGGCATTATCCGCGAGGACAAGCTGGGATTGGACAGTGTGTGCGTGCAAGCCAAACGCTGGGAGGGGACTGTGGGCCGCCCGGTGGTGCAGCAGTTCGTCGGCAGCATGGATGTCGAGCGCTCTCGCAAAGGGGTCATCATCACGACCTCCACATTCAGTCGAGAGGCCATCGATTACATCAATCGCATCGAAGGCAAGAAAGTCGTCTTGATCGACGGCCCGCGACTGGCAGAGCTCATGATCGAGTACAATGTGGGCGTCATCGTGACCAAGGTCTACGAAATCAAAGACATCTCGAATGACTTCTTCGACGAGGAAGAAGGCTAAAATAGGAGGCGAGAACTCACTCCCCTTGGACGCACTGATCATTCCTCTCACGCCAGAATTCACTCCACCATGTCCCCTGCCCTCAAACGCACGTCACCGGCTGAATACCTCGACATGGACCGCGCCTCGGATGTCCGCTACGAGTATTTCTTTGGCGAGGTGATCGCCATGTCTGGTGGGACCGGTTCGCACAGCGTGATTGCTTCGAACATCGGTCGCGAGGCAGGCATTGCTCTCAAGGGACGCCCGTGTCGTGTCTACAACAGCGATATGCGAACCAAGACCGCCACGGGGGTCTACACGTATCCCGATGCCTCGATTGTGTGCGGCAAGTCTCAATACGAGGACGACAGAGAGGATGTCCTGCTCAATCCGCTGGTGATCTTCGAGGTACTCTCGCCTTCGACGGAATTGTATGACCGCGTCACGAAGTTCACTCACTACCGCAGTATCCCCTCACTCCAGGCATACGTCTTGGTTTCCCAGAAGTGTGCTCAGGTCGAATGCTACTCGCGAGACGCTCGCGGATGGTTGATGACTGACGTACAGAGCCTCGACCAGATCATTCACATCCCGGGTGCCGAGATCGATCTTTCACTGGCAGAGATCTACTACGAAGTGACTTTCCCGCCCGTCGAGGGGCTGGGATGAATCCCACGCCCGCGCCACGCTCGCCAGAGTGTGCGTACTCTCGAACAATCCACACGTTCTAGCGAACGTGGCTACCCGCCTGCTGAAGCTCAATCCACATCATGCCCACTGCCACCATGCCCTCCTCGTTCACCCCCACCGGCTTTGAAGCCTTCCTCGCATCGCGCCACGAACCGGCGTGGGTCGCGGCGAAGCGGTCTGACGCATTCGAAGCGTACATCGATTCGCTCTCGCGGGAACTTGACCCCGAGGAGTACCGGCGGCTCGATCTGCGGTCGTTCAAGGCGGATGCCTACTCGCTCCGCCCCATCGCTGCGACCGAGGTCCAGTTCAGCACACTCATGCAGGATCGAGCCGAGTTCGGCGGAGCGGTCGTGCATGTCGATGGCTCGTGCATTCGGTCGTCACTCAGTGCTGACCTTGCCAAGCAAGGGGTGCTATTCGGCAGCTTGAGCGACCTGCTCGTCTCGCACCGCGAAGTGCTCGAGCCCCACTTCATGACCAAGGGCGTGAGCCTCACGAAGGACCGCTTCACCGCGTGGCATGCCGCCTTCTGGACCGGAGGAACAGTCCTCTATGTCCCCCGCAACGTCGAAATCACAGCTCCCCTCTATAGCCTCATCGGGCTGCAAGGTGAGAACACCGCCGACCTGTCGCACACCCTCGTGATCCTCGAAGATGGGGCCAGTGCGACGCTGCTCGAAGAGACCGCGTCTGCCGATCCGAAGGCTGGCGGACTGCACAACGGAGCGGTCGAACTCCTCGTTGGAGCTGGGGCACGGCTCCGCTATGTCCAACTGCAGAATTGGAACACCAAGGTCCGACACTTCGCTCATCAGTGCGGTCGCGTCGCGCGGGATGGGATGCTGCAATGGACGGTGGGAGCCCTGGGCTCGCGGCTCCAGCACATTCATCAGCATGTCCATCTGGATGGCCAGGGAGCTAGTGCCCAAGTCAACGGTGTCACGTTCGCCACCGACCGGCAACTGCTTTCGTACTACACCCAGCAGTCGCACAACGCCCCGAACACGACCTCGGACCTGCTCTACAAAGAAGTGCTTCGCGATCAGTCCCGCGTCGTGTGGCGCGGCATGATCAAGGTCGAGAAGGATGCCCAAAAGACCGATGGCTACCAGCGCAACGACGCCCTGATGCTCAGCCAGGACGCCCGCGCCGACGCCATCCCCGGCCTCGAAATCGAAGCCGATGATGTCCGCTGCACCCACGGAGCCACCACCGGCCGCGTCGACGACGAGCAGCTGTTCTACGCCATGGCCCGTGGCCTGTCGCGGTATGAAGCAATGCACGTCATCGTCGAAGGGTTCTTCGCGGGCGTCTACGATCGCATCCCGGTGGAACTGGTGCGCGAGACCCTAGGACAGGCGGTGCAGCGCAAGCTGGGGATTGGAATTTGAATTCGAAGTGTGAAAGGGTGAGTGGATCGTGTCGGAATACACCGCCGATGACATCCAGATCATGACACTGCGAGATGGCTTCGACGTCGACCGCAAATGTATTTCGGTTCCATCGACTCGGTCGAGATCCACTTCACGAAGCCAATCTCGATGACTCGGGAACAAGAGCGTGGAAGCGAGAACTCCCACCTCATTTTCCCACACTCCGTGATAAAGACGACATCCTCTCCGGAGTGTGCCTGACTCTCCCTGCCGCAGAACCATGAATCTGTTCACAGATCGCACAGATTTTCACAGATCGGCAACAGGCTGCGGAGGCGACCTCGGGCGAGCGGTCGCATTCCTCCCCTCTGAATCTGTGGTGATCTGCGAAATCTGTGTCCAGAACCTCGAACGGGTCGGACGGTCCACGTGACCCACGCCGTGTGCCTCGCCATTCGCTGCCAGATTGTCGGCTTCCGCGCGGAGCGTCTTATTTTCCGATCGCATACAACCGGTTGCGGCTCATCGCGTACAGCACGCCATTGGCGTAGACCGGAGACGATTCAAAGGTATTGCTCCCATAGCGTTCTGCGAGATGTCGCTTCTCCCGCGAGAGTGCGAAGAGTTCCACTCCCGATTCGGTGTTGATGTAGATCGTTTGGCCCACAATGAGCGGTGCGCCGAATAGTGCCCCATACAGGTTGTGGGTCCAGATCGGCTTTCCCGTGACAGCGTCCAGGCAATGGACCACTCCGGTTGTATCCGGGACAATCACGAGTCCCTGGTGAATCGCCACGCTGGAGAGCGTGCAGTGCATCCGTTCTTCTTCCTTGTCGCTGGCTCCGTAGTATTGCCAGACGAGTCCGGAATTGGGGTTCGGCTCGATCTGGCCCGTGTTGTCGATCAGCTCTTCGCTGACATCTCCTCGCTTGGTGGGATCGACACAGCACAACCGCCCAGGGCCGAAATTGTCTTCGTAGTGTCGACCGGTCGCAAAGTAAACGCGGCCAGCGTGCAGCACCGGCATCGCGACCAAATCGGGAACGTGACCGTGAGGAACCTCCACCAAGGCTCTCCGTTTCGGATTGATGTCGAACTTCCAGAGCACTTCCCCGGTCAGGGCATCAAACCCACGCACCCAGCCGTCCCCTTGTCCCATAATGACTTGGGCGTGCCCGTTGATCTCGGCGATTAAGGGATTGCCGTGCTGGACACCGATCAGGTTTTTTCCCGGCGAGTTATCCTGCCATCGCACTTTGCCGGTTGGCTTTTCGACGCAGATCAAACTGGGAGCGTCCGGTGCGGGGATCTTGTTGTAGGATTTTGCATTCGTTGTGTTGACATAGATCAGATCCTGATAGCCAGCGACAGAGCATTGGGAGATATTGCTGCCGAGCATTACACCCCGCGGCACGACCCCGAGTTGAGCCCGCATGTCGAGCTTCCACATGACCTGCGGTTCACCAGTGCGGGCGAGAAGTGCAGCGATGTCGAGGCAGATCACCTCGCACCGATTGTTGCAGAACCAGAGTTTGTCCCCTTCGATTAACGGCGAACCGGCCTGGCTCGATACATCCCAGTCTTGTGCCATCCCCTCCGGCAACCTCGGCGAGAGATACTGATAGAGAAACGTCCCATCGCGTTCATCAAAACAGAGCAGCACACTGGCGTCTTCCTTGTGCAGAGGATCGCGCGGCCGACGGTCATCGTTGTTGGTTCCGACCCACACCAGACCGCCCGAAATTACCGGGTCGCCGTGACTCACATTCCCCAGCTCGGCTGCCCAGCGAATGTTTTTTTGAGGGGCTGTGGTGCGGGGGAACGCCCAGTCGATCTGGGCAATGTCTTCCTCGACGACCGGATTTCGGCTCTGGTTCCGTCCTCGCATCGGCCAATCCGCAGCGGGGCTGGGAATCGCAACCAGGAACGCCACCAGCCCGATGAGGTATCGGGCGATCCATTGAGGCTGGGGGACTCGTTCCCGCACTAAGAAATATCGCATGCTGAAAATCCAAGGGTCACATGGGGCCATGCACCGTATGGTCTCCATCGTAACACAAAGGCCACGACATCCGTAGCGAATCATGGACTGGCGAAAATCCGAAAATCCGTCCATGACAGGGCGGATGTCTGAACTCTCTCCACCTCTCGCTCGCCAGCTTCCGCTCCCCTCGGTACGATGCCAACGGAGCGATTGGCGTTGATGCGTTTGCTCTCCTGACCTGCGGGCAATGCAGGCGGGATCATCTGGGAACTACTGCTTGAGGAGTCGACCTTGAAACGAACTGGTTGGATGGGATTCTGTCTGTCGGTGGCGATGGCAGCGGTGTCGTTCGGCGAAGAGAAATCGGCCAAGAGTGAGTTCAAGTCGATCTTCAACGGCCAGGATTTGAAGGGGTGGCATGGCGAGTCGACCATGGACCCCCGCAAGCTGGCCGCGATGTCAGAAGCGGATCGGGCAGCGGAGATGGCCAAGTGGCAGACCGACGCCGAGACTCACTGGACCGCGAAGGATGGCGAACTGATCAACGACGGGCACGGGGTCTATCTGACCACCGATGGCATGTACGGCGATTACGAACTGCTGATCGAGTACAAGACGATCCCCCAGGCGGATAGCGGGATCTACCTGAAGTCGAACCCGCAGGTGCAGATCTGGAACCACAAGGCGGAGAAGCTCTCCGATGGGCAGGCAAAGGGCTCCGGCGGGCTGTGGAACAACTCTCCCGGAACCCCCGGCAAGGATCCTTCCGAGATCGCCGACCGCCCGTTTGGCGAGTGGAACGAGTTCAAGATTCAGCAGGTCGGCACCCGCACCAGCGTCTGGCTGAACGGCAAGCACATCATCGATCATGCCCTGATGGAGAACTACTGGGATCGCAAGACTCCCCTCGTCGCCAAGGGGCCGGTCCAGCTGCAAACTCACGGCGGAGAGATTCGCTGGCGGAACATCAAGGTCCGTGAGATTGGCTCGGTGGAGGGGAACGAGATTCTGCGCTCACACCACAAAGACGGGTTCATCGCTCTCTCAAACGGTAAGGATCTGTCCAACTGGACCGGCGCGGTTGAGAGTTACGAAGTGGCTGACGGTGGAGCGATCCGCTGCAAGCCCGGCCAGGGCGGCGTGCTGCATACGAAGGACCAGTACGGTGACTTCGTGGCTCGACTGGAATTCAAGCTGCCGCCCGCCGGGAACAACGGCCTCGCGATCCGCTATCCAGGGACTGGCGACCCCGCCTATGCCGGGATGTGCGAGCTGCAAGTCCTCGATACGGAGCATGCCAACTACAAGAGTATCGACCCTCGGCAAGCTCACGGTTCCGCCTACGGCATGATCGCAGCTGCGCGAGGCTACCACCGCCCGACAGGCGAATGGAACTTCCAGCAAGTGACCGTGCAGGGGACCAAGATCCAAGTGGAGCTGAACGGGTCGCTGATCCTGAACGGCGACTTGGCCGAGGTGAAGGAGTTCATGGCGAACTCACCGCACCCTGGCAAGGATCTGAAGTCCGGGTTCTTCGGCTTCGCCGGTCACGGCGATGCGGTGGAGTTCCGGAATGTGGAGATTCAGGCGTTGAAGTAGTGGGACGAGGTCAGCCGTCAGTGGAGCGGGCATTTTTGCTTGCTCCACTGATCCAGCGAAAATCGTTCAGTCGTTTGAAAATCATCATCAGATGTCTGGCACTCTACGGTCCCCATCGGTTGACCGTGAGTTGGAGGAACCCCGATCAATTGCAGAAATCCGTCGGGGTGGTTGATACCCGAGTCGTGACCGATCCTTAGCAGTCGTCCAGTGACTGTCGCGAAGCAGCCCCAGCATCAGCCAGAGGGGCGGTGGGGTGTAGCTGGCGCTCGGGAGCCGTTGCTGTCGCTGCTGATTAGATTTCGCGCGGGGAGAAATGAGATATTTCGTAGGACGGACGTCCTCGTCCGTCCGTGTGGAAGATACCGGGGAGCGACGGACGAGGACGTCCGTCGTACGCCTCAATCTCGCCCGTGTGAAGTATATTGCGTGGGCCATTGCGGTTGTCGGTCAAGCGACGAGATTCGCTCTTGCGGCCCGCGAGCAAACCCGGAATCATGCCTCAGCATTGAGTTCTCAGCGGTCGATCTGGAAAGTGGTGAGTGGGAATGATTGGGTTTCCTTTGAAGGGTGTGATTCCGCCGCTAGTGACGCCGCTTTCGGGGCGGGATGAGATTGATCTCCCGGCGCTGGGGCGGATCATTGAGCATGTCCTCGGTGGGGGGGTGCATGGCTTGTTCCTGCTGGGGACGACGGGGGAGGGGCCGAGTTTGAGTCATGCGGCTCAGCGGACGCTCGTGGCAGAGGCGACCAAACTCGTCCGGCAGCGAGTCCCCGTCCTGGTCGGGATCACCGATTCGTCATTCAGTGAGTCGGTGAAGCTCGCCGCATGCGCAGCTGAGGCCGGAGCGGACGCGGTGGTCCTCGCCCCGCCGTTTTACTTTCCGATGCATCAGCACGACCTGCGGCATTACTGCGTAGCGATTGCCCGCGAGGTGCCGCTGCCGGTGTTCCTGTACAACATGCCGAGCCACTGCAAGGTGTCATTCGAACTCGACACGGTCAAGCACCTGCTGGATGAGCCGAACATCATCGGCTTCAAGGACAGCTCTGGCCAGATGCTGTTCTTCAACCAGTTGTTGTCGCTGGCCAAGGGGCGGCCCGACTTCAGCGTACTGATGGGGCCGGAGGAGTTGCTGGCCGAAGGGGTGCTGATGGGCGGCCACGGGGGCGTCTGCGGCGGCGCGAATCTCTGCCCGCGCATGTACGTCGACATGTACGAGGCAGCGCTCACGGGCGACCTGCGGCATGTGCATGTGCTACAGCAACGGATCTTGCGATTGTCGTCGAAGATCTACTCCGTCGGCCTCGCTCCGAGTGGATACCTGACCGGGCTGAAAGCGGCGATGTCGCTTTTGGGGCTGTGCGAGGCCAGGTTGTCGGAACCGCTGACACCGCTACCGGAGGATCGACGCGATGTGCTGGCCAGGCATCTCGCCGACCTGGGGCTGGTTCTCGTTGGCAAGAAGTAGTTGTCACGAACACGTCGAGTCAGCCCGACGGCTAACGTCTTTCCACTCTTTACCCCCGCATGCCCGCTCTTCAGCCCACCATCCTGCGATCGATCGCCATCCGGTTCGGGCTGCTGCTCGGACTGGCCGGTGGAGGGGCATGCGTCATTCACTGGTTGCGGGGATCGAGCTGGTTGGAGTCGCTGTATCTGGCGTTCATCACGCTGTCGACACTCGGTTCGCGCGATGTCGCCGAAGGACCGCATGCCGACGCCCTGATGGCGTTTATGATCGTCTACATCATCCTCGGGCTCAGTACGTTCGCGTATCTGGCTGCGGATGTGGGACGGTTCATCCTCAATGCCGAGTTCCGCAAACTGATCGAAAGGCATCGCATGGACCGCTCCATCGCCACCCTCCAGAATCACTTCATCGTCTGCGGACTCGGGCGGATGGGGACCTCGATTTGCCAGTACCTGCACGAGCGGAAGCAGCCGTTCGTGGTGATTGACCGGGACGAGGCCCAGCTGCAAAGCGTGTGCGGCGCGCGGGGTTGGTTGTTTGAGGTGGGTGATGCGACCTCGGATGCAGATTTGCGCCGGGCAGGGATCTTAGAGGCCCGCTCGCTCGCGACCGTGTTGCCGACCGATGCCGACAACATCTACGTGGTTCTCTCCGCGCGGCTGTTGTCGGCGAAGATCCAGATTGTGGCTCGGGCGAGCGATGAACTCGCCATCGAGAAGATGCAGCGAGCCGGAGCAACGCGGGTCATCAGCCCCTTTAGCAGTGGAGCCGTGAAGATGGCCCGCTTCATGCTGAGTCCCAGCATCGAAGACTTCCTGGAGATCGGTGACAAGCGCGGCGGAGAGTTGGAACTGGCCGATGTCCAGATCCGGGAGAGCAGCCCCTATGTGGGTAAAAAACTTGCGGACACCGATCTGCGAGAACGCGGGGTCATGGTGATCGGCATCCGCCGGGCCAATGGGGAAAAGCTGCTGCCCCCGCCCGGCACAGCTGTCATCATGGCGGGCGACAGTTTATTCGCGTTCGGCAGTTCAGCAGCAGTCAATGCCATGATTGGTGAGGGTGAATGAGTGTAGCGGCAGCGGACGCGCCAATGCCTGTGCAATCACCGGTTAAAGACCAAGTGCCAGCCGACGAGTACCAGCAGGACGAACAAGCCGCCCTTGGCCCAGTTCGGAATGGAATCAATGCTGAATCCATTGGACTGGGTGACCTGATATCCCGGATTGGTTGTGGGGGCGACGGAGGGGACATTCGACGTCGGAGCGAATGCTCCGGATGTTGTCGAACCTGGGGTTCCGGGCTTGGGAGAAAATGGATCGGGAGCGGCATTGCTGGACGGAATGGCGAGGTTGGAAAACGCGATTTGACAGTGAGGGCACACACCCGTTTTGATCGCACTGGCTGGGATCTCTTTCGTACAGTTGGAGCACAGCAAGACTTCCGAGGCCCCCGATGTGGCGGACGCAGGGGGGGTAGGGGTGGGCGGTGGGCTCTCCCCGACCTCCACCATTTTGTCGGGGTCGGTCGCGGGTGATGTGGAATCCGCTGGTTTGGGTTTGGGAAGATTTTTGAGGCCCCCGAAGCCGCCATTGCCCAACCCGTTGACGGGAGGCTTTCGTGGCGGGGGCGTCTCAGCCACGGAGGGGGCCTGCTCAACGGGAGCCGGGGTTTCACGGGATGCTTCCGCGGGGCCGGAATCCACCTCAGTCGTCACGCTAGAGTATGAGGCACTGATCCGCTGCGAGACTTCCAGAAAATCCTCGTCCGAGCGAAACTCTAAACGTCCATCGGTCGTACGAATGCTCTCGATCCGTTCGAACCCGATCCGTTGGCCGACATCTCCCAACTCCCGATCACGGGCAGACGATTTGCCGGTGTCCACGACGATTTCGGAGGCGGTCAAACTCAACAGCTTTCCTCGGACATACTTCAAATTGTTGGACTTCTCCATTTTGACAACAACTTCGGGGGTTGTTGGAAACACATATCTTGCACGCGACGGAATCGCAATTTCTTGCGCCGTTGCAATTCCCGTCCACGCCAGCGCGACAGCCACAACCAGCCCTGAAATTCGACCACACATGACCCGGACTCCACTTACGAATGACTGATCCCACTATAGGACAACGATCATCATCACAAGATTCCACATAAAACATCGCAGGAATCTCGAATTTCCAGTTTAGTCCACTTTGACTGAGGACTGCGAGGGTTTTTTAAGAAAACACCATCAAATAATCGCATCCATCATCTGGGTAACGTGTTATGGCACATCAAGTGGGTTCGTGGGCTGTCACTTTCCAAGGACACCACCGCCCAAAAAACGCAAACAAGCCCGCGTGGGAATCCCGCGTGGGCTTGGAGCAAAACAGTCCCCACCGAGTTGCGTCGTGGGAGTGGTGAGTGGGGGACAACGGTGGACCGGAGAGTTCGCGAGTGAGAGTCGCGGAAATCGAGAGAGAGAGAGAGAGAGAGAGAGAGACGTGTCAGTCAAAGCATCTCAGCGAGTGAGAGTCGCTGGTTCAAAGCCCAGAGGTTGCCACCTCTGGGCTTTCTGAAAACTGACCACTGACCACTGGCCACTGACCACTGACCACTGACCACTGACCACTGAAAACTTCCACTACCGCACATCGTCCTGGCTGTCGCAGAAGTCGGCCTGGTCGCAGAAACCGCTGCCGCTGGTGTAGCCCTTGTGGCCGCTGGAGCAGCTCGTGCGG
>JANPCU010000231.1:0-11242 GCA_031431195.1 Planctomycetota bacterium
AGTCTCCAAATCGCTCGGGCAAATCGCGCCACGGAGCCCCCGTCCGCACGATCCACAACACCGCATCCAAGAACAACCGGTTGTCCTTCGCGGGCTGCCCCGGATCGCCCGTCTTGCCCGGCAACAACCCCTCGACCCGCCGCCACTGCTCGTCTGACAACTCAAACCGCCGCATCACAATCCCCATCCTTGAGGTCCAATTCCCAAGGCGGTGGTCTACCCGGTTGGCCCGTTTTCGGATAGATGATTGTCAACACGGCCTAGAGAAGCGGATGGCAGGTCACGTCTCCCCTGGCCGGGGCCATCCGCTGCGCTCCTGACCCCGCCACCCGCCGCCGCGCGAGAGCGGCACGGCGTCAGCCGGCCGAGACGTTGAGCGACTGCAAGCGCTGGTTCGCTATCGGGGGGCTCGACAGGCTGACGCCTGCCGCTCTCGTCGACGGCGAGACGGATACGGACAAGTGGTCAGATCACGCCCTTGCGCAGCAAGCCCAGGAACCGCTGGTATTGGGCGTCCCAGGCTTTGGTGTCTTGCGGCGGGAAGGTCTTGAGCTCGTCCTTCGACGAGTGCCGGACGACATCACGGATCTCGGCCAGCGAGCCGATGTCGCCAGCAGCGCGGGCCTGGATCAGGACGTTGCCGAGGGCGGTCGCTTCGGTCGGACCGGCGATGACCGGCTTGCCGCTGGCGCTGGCGGTGAACTGGTTGAGGATCTCGTTCTTGCCGCCGCCACCGACGACGTGGATCACCTCGATTGGTTCGCCGGTCAGGCCCTCGATCCCCATCAGCACCTGCCGGTACTTGAAAGCTAAACTCTCCAGGCAGCACCGCACCAACTGGCCATCGGTTTCCGGGACCGGTTCCTTGTTCGCACGGCACCAAGTCTGGATCGAGGTCGCCATGTCATCCGGGCTGAGGAACTCGTGGGCGTTCGGGTCGATCAAGCTGCGAAACGGCTCGGCAGCCTGGGCGAGCGTCACCAGTTCGGCATACTCGTACTTGCGCCCCCTCCGCTCGAACGACCGGCGGCACTCCTGCACCAGCCACAGCCCCATCACGTTTTTGAGCAGACGGTACGTCCCATCGACACCGCCCTCGTTCGTCACGTTGAGTTCCAGCGCCGCCGGACCGAGGATCGCGTCTTGCACCTCAACCCCGATCAGCGACCACGTCCCCGAACTGATGTAGGCCCAGTTCGCCCGTCCAGTGTTCTTGGTCGGCACAGCTGCGACTGCGGCCCCGGTATCGTGTGTGGGAGGGGCGACGACATCGATCTTCTTGAGGCCGGTCCGCAGAATCACATCATCGCGGAGCTTGCCCAGCTTGGTGCCGGGCGGGACGACCTCGGGGAAAATGTGTGTCGGGATGTCGAACTTCCGCAGCATCTCGAAGGCCCAGTCGCGGTTCGTCGGATGGTAGAACTGCGTGGTCGTCGCGTTGGTGAACTCGACGACACGACTGCCGCACAGCAGCCAGTGAAAGAAGTCTGGCATCAACAAGAACCGGTCGGCATGGGCCATCAGCTCGGGGTCTTGCAACTGCATCGCGATCACTTGATACAGCGTGTTGATCTCCATGAACTGGACGCCGGACTGGGCGAAGATCTCGGCTTTGGGGACCTTCGACATGGCGTGGTCGAGCATGCCAGTCGTGCGCGGATCGCGGTAGTTGTACGGCTGGCCGAGGACTTCGCCGCTCTTGGAGAGGAGTACGTAGTCGACCCCCCAGGTGTCGACCCCTACCGAGACGATGCTGTCGCCAAACTTGCGGGCTGCCAGCGTCAGCCCGTCCTGAATATCTGACCAGAGCCGGAGTACGTCCCAGCGGCGCGTGCCCGCCATATTGACCGGCCCATTCTGGAACCGGTGAATCTCCTCCAAGCTGACCCGCCCACCCTGGAGCTTGCCCGCAATGACGCGACCGCTCTCGGCCCCGAGATCGACCGCCAGATAGACTCGTTCAGGCATGGTGGGGTTGGCAGTCTGGGAGAGTGGGGGAGCGATCAAACACAAGGCGGGGGTATGATACCGGAGAGAGCGGGAGATGAAAAACTCGCCAAGCCCAGGGGTTGCAACCCCTGGGCTTTCGAGAGCCAACTCACGCCACTTCGCGTAGGTCAGCCTGACCGTTCCGAACTGACGTGGCCGCCCGCGTTCGCTTCTGTGATTTTGTGCGACTCACTGGTTGCCGGGACTTTATTTTTTGATCCAGCCGAGATCGACGAGGAAACCGTCGGCTTCAGCGAGCGTCTTGTCGTATTCCTCGCCGCGATTGAAGAAGCCATGCTCCGCATCGTCGTAGCCGACCAGTTTGCACGGCCTGTCGGCCTTCTTCATCACACTCTCGAACGCGACGACGGAAGCGTAGGGGACCGTGGTGTCTTTCTTGCCATGCAGGATCAGGGTCGGCGGCGTGTGCGGGCCGATGTGATGTGCTGGCGAAATCACCTGAGCCTCCACGCCCAATCGTTCGGTACTAAGCCCCGCCCCGGCTCCGCGAGCTGGCCAGCCCGCGATGGGGGCGAGCGTGCAGGCGGGGTTGAAGAGGATCAGGGCGTTGGGACGTTCATCACTGCCGATCCCGGTGATCGTGCCGGTGCTGGCGGCGAGGTGACCACCAGCAGACCCTCCGGAGGCGGCAATCTTGTCCGGATCAATGCCGAGACGCTGGGCATTCTCCCGGACCCAGGCGATGGCGGCCTTGGCGTCTTTCACGCATTCCACCACTGGCACACCATGCCGGGACTTCACGCGGTAGTCGGCGGTGATGGCGATCATGCCGCGCTGGGCGAAATGCCGGGCCTGCTGCTCGAACTGGGCCGGTGATCCTGAATTCCAACCACCACCGAAGAAGAACACAATCGCGGGTTTCGGCGACTTGGGGTCCGACTCCCCAAACATCCACAGCTTCAGTTCCGTGGAACCGACCTTGCGGTAGGTCTCGACACGGGCGTCCGTGAAGGTGGGTGGATAGGGAGACTGAGCGAACAACGGGGTTGTGAGGAGGCACAGCAATAGAAAGATGATGGATTTCATAGGGGGTCCCGAGTTGAAATGGTGAGGTTTGGCCATGCTAACAGTCATACATGGCTAAACACCGTTCTACCATGAAAGTTTCGATTACTGCTGGGATTTTTCATCGCTAATCGGCGCATTGCGAGAAACCCAGAGAGTTTGTCGCCCAATAACAGGCTTGGCAGCGATTCGCGCTATCGGGCATCCATGGCAACAAGACCTCAACTAGATTTGGCGGGGTGGCTCTGCCACGGAAGATTCTGGCTGCGAGAACGGCCCCGGTGATCACCTCCGGTGCCGCTGGCACCCCGAAAAGCCCCAGTGCGGGCCAACCGCTGCCCCCCCCTTTCAGTGGATGGTGAATCCGTCATCCTCCTTCGCGTCTGCGCGAGGCGGGGCTCGAGGTGCGATTCGATTGGGGGGAAAATCGGGGTCAAAACCATCTGAGGGTGCTGTGCGGGTGGAGGAACCACCCAGCCAGCCTATCGCGGTACCACCGATGATCGCACCGGCTGCCAACACGTAGAAGAGCGAGGCACCAGCACTCAACACACCGACGACCAGAAAGGCCAGCCCAATGCCGTAAAGCAGATAACTTTGCCAATGTGCCCCAGGTTCCAGCACGGCGTTGGCGGGCTGTTGGGGGTCGTAGTACACCTCCACCTTTGTGTGTTTGGAATATCGCCTTGTGACTCTGTACGCAGCAGTCGAATCGGAACTGGATGAATTGCCTCCGAAAAAAACGTTGCTGCAAGTGAGCTCTTGGCCTTCCACCTTGTAACGGTACTCCACATCAAAACCGTACGTGGTCTTGCCGTTCGAGCGCTTGGTCGACACCGCAGATCGCGTAATTTCCCCCGGCACTGTGGGCCATTTCTGACTGGCCTTGGCGTTGTCGAGAATCGGCTTGCCAAATGTGAAGGCCACAAAGTAGCCAATCACTGCAAGCACCAGCCCGAAAATTAAGCCACCGATTGGTCCGACTTGTTGTTTTCTGTCCAAGGGAATCATCCTCCGAGAGTGAATTGGTGACTGGCGGGCTGGCTCAGACACTGCTCTGAGTGTCTGGGTGGCAGAGCAACATGAGGTTACGGAGGAAACGCTGGCCTTTCAATCCCTGTCATTCCTGCGTCGCCCAGACATTCAAAGCGATGTCTGGGCCACCCCGATCACGTCATGCCCGGTCGCAGACAATATCTCCGCACCACGACGACCAAGGTTTTCATCGAGCTTGATCTTCATACAGGTTGCTCAGTCGGGACGTTGACAAATCGTTCGCGGGACATCTCTGATCCGTTGGCAAGACACGCCCTCACATCCACTTCTTCCAGCCCCGGATACTCATCCAGGATCTCCGCAACGCTCATCCCGTCGGAAAGTCAATCGAGGATCAACGAGACCCAGACGCGATGCCCACGGAGACTCGGTTTCCCGAAACAAATGTCCGGGTTGATCGAAATCCGACTGAGACGTTCATCGCGTTTCATCGGGGTGTCTCCAGGAGTGGCTCGCTGCCTGACCTCACGGTTTTCCATCCTACACGAGACCTACGAGAACGCGAAAACGGCGTGATGCGTGCCGAGAATGTCGTGCTGCCTAATCAATCCTCTCCGTCCCCTCGGCCAGCAGGGCCAGATACCGATGATATCCATAGGCCCGGTCGCGCTTCTTGCCGGTGCGCTCCTTCAGAATCCCCACTTCCTGCAGCAGGTCGAGGGCCTTGGTCGCCGTTGGCTTGGTCGTGTTGAGGAGGCCCACCACGCGCGCGAGTGTGACGATCGGATTCTCAATCAGACGATCGAACAGTCGTATGGCCGAGATCAACGCCTGCGGGTGTTCGACCAAGGTCTGACGGTCCTCGTGGATCAGTTGAAACAGTCGAGTGGCCGAGTGGATCGCATCTTCCGCCGCCTCGATGACACACTCCAGATAATACCGCGTCCAGCCTTCCCAGTCGCCATGCGTCCGCACTCGGCTGAGTCCCGCATAGTACTCCTCGCGATGATGCTTGAAGGCCAGGCTCAGATACAGCAGAGGGGATTTCAAGAGCCCCCAGTGCTCCACCAGCAGGGTGATCAATAGCCGCCCAACGCGGCCATTGCCATCGAGAAACGGGTGAATCGTTTCGAACTGCACGTGAGCGATTCCCGCCCGAATGAGAGGGGGCAACTCGCTTGGTTGATGAATCCAGCGGTCCAGATCGGACAGAGCCTGCGGCAAATCGTCGGGGAAGGGAGGGACATACCGGGCATTCCCGGGACGCGATCCGCCAATCCAATTCTGCGAGGTGCGAATCGTGCCGGGAAGTTTGTCGGCGCCTCGAACGCCCTGCATGAGTCGACGATGAGCTTCGCACAACAGGCGAGTGGAAATCGGCAACCCGTCGGGGCGAGCGATCTCGGCACGCGCGTACTCCAACGCGGCGACGTAGTTACAGATCTCTTCCACATCGTCGGGGCGGTCGGACGGTTGGTTCGCCTCATGCTCGAAGACATCATCCAGCGTCGCCTGTGTCCCTTCGATCTGCGAGGAAACCACAGCTTCCTTTCGAGCAAATCCGTACAGAAACCAAGCCGGACTCGGGACGAGGTTCGAGGCGATCTCCAGTTGGCGAATGGCACCCAGTGCTCGCAGATGGAGGATCTCCAAGCTGCCATCGATCATGAATGGTGGATCAGTGGGAGGGAGTGGATGGGGAACGAAGACGCGAACGGTCTCGCCTCCGAGAGTCTTCTCACGGTAGATGCCGGTGGTACGCATGGCGGGTAAAGCAGCCTTGACTTGCGGGAGCATTAGTAAAGAAGTATTGCCTACACGGACGTGGTAGTCAAGGATTGTTTACCTGCGAACAGGGGGAAGAAAGAAGACTTTCCCGACGGGAATTCGGATTGACTTGTCACATCTCTTTATTGGGTTTGTATTTGTGTTATTATGGTGCCAGTTGGGACGTGTCACGCCACCTCGAACCCGGCCCGTTGTTCCCGCTTCAGGTGCTCGTTGGCCTCCGCATCGCCGGGGAATTCTTCGGTCTCGGGGTTCCAGGTCAGCGGTCGCCCGACTCGCATGGCAATGTTCCCCAGGTGGCACACACTGACGCTGCGGTGCTGGCCCTCGATGTCCGAGAGTGGCTTCCGCTTCGCTGTGACGCAGTCGAAGAAGTTGCCGACATGGTTCACGATCGCATCGAGCTTGCCGACTCGCTCGGGCCGCGTGAGGTTGTCGAAGTCATACAGCTGGAACGAATCACGCGGCAGCGGCTGCGTGGCCAGGTCTTCGACCGCCTTGCCGGAAAGTGATTCGCGGTTCACAAAGATCCGGCCTTCGGTGCCAGTGAACATGATCCCGTTCCGTCCGGTGTCGAGCACCGTCAGCACGACTCCGTTGGCGTACGTGTACTGGGCTGTGAAGTGTGTCGCGACGTTGTAGCCATCGGCCACCGTGGGCCAACTGGCGCTGGCTTCGATCTTCACCGGTTGCGAGTTGACCCCCCAGTGGGCGATATCGATGTGGTGCGCCCCCCAGTCAGTCATCTGGCCGCCGGAGTATTCCCGCCACCAGCGAAACGTGTAGTGCGACCGCTCGGCGATGTAGGGCACCTCCGGCGTCTGCCCCTGCCACAGATTCCAGTTCAGGTGCTTCGGCGGTGCGGTGCGTTCGAACGGGCCCCCCTGCACGTTCTTGCCAAGGACGACCTCCACCGTTTTGAGTATCCCAATCCGCCCTGCCCTGACCAGCTCCACAGCTGTGCGGAACCGATGGTCGCTGCGTTGCCAGGAGCCGACTTGGACAATACGGCCCGTCTCGGCGACGACTTGGCGGAGAATCTTCCCCTCGTCGATGGTGAGCGTCAGCGGCTTTTCGCAGTAGACATCTTTTCCCGCTCGGCAGGCATCGATGACCATCTTGGAGTGCCAGTGATCCGGCGTGCCGATGATGACGACATCGACATCCTGGCGAGCGAGCAGGTCGCGGTAGTCCTCGAAGATCGCGGGCGAGCTGCCGAAGCTGGCCCGGGCCTGCTCGCGGACATGGCGGTCGACATCACAGACCGCGACGATGTTCCCGTACTCCTGAGCCTTGTGCGTGACCACCGTCCCCTGATACCGCAGCCCGATGGACCCCACGCCGAGGCGGGCATTCGCTGAGCGGGCCGGGCCCTCGGCCTGCAAGCCTGGATTCACCCACGCTCCGACGGCGAGAGCCGCGGGGACGGAGGCTGATTGAGTGAGGAACTGGCGGCGGGATGACATAGGGCACCGGGGGAAGAACGACGTAATACGAAACACGCGAGGGAATGGATCAGGAAGAGGATGAAACAGAGGGTAGCAAAGAAAGCAAAGGGTTGGCACCGTGGCACAGATGCTCGCATCTCATAACAGGAATAGGTGGGAGATTCGGCTTCTTTGCTGATCCGCGCGACACCGAAGTGGACCATGTCCACCGAGGTCTCCTCTCCTCCTTCGCTTCCTTTGCTGCCTTCTGTTCAACTCCTCTTCACTCCATTCAATCACGCCCGCTTCCCGGCAGCATCAACCGATGGGGCCCTTCTGTCAGCCTCATCTCATAGAAGTTGATCGGCAGACCCAAGGGAACGTCCAGCAGTTTCATGTCGCTGAGTCGCTGATCCTTGTGAATCGGAGCGACCTCTTGAACCGCCTTGATCTCCATGAGTCGAAAACCATCCACCAGCATGTCGTATTGAAAAGGAGGGGGAATTGAACAGAAGGGAGCAAAGGACGCGAAGGAAAGATGTGAGGTGATATTCTGAGTGTGCAGTGTGACTCAATTTCTGTCGGTACATCGCCGGATGTTTATTCTCCCGGCGAACGGAGCCGCTGCTTCAAGTGGGTCCGTTTCCGTTCATGCTCTGCCTCCAGCTGTTGATACTGAATCGCCTTCAGAAAGTTCACGATGCTCATCACGACAATCATGCCGGTAAAAATGACTCCGAAGCCGACGAAGAACAGAGGAGCCCCGTTGGTCGCCGCCAGACTGGTCCAGAATATTCCAAATATGGTCCCGATGAATCCCATCACAATGGAAGACGTTTTGCCAGGGACGCTCGTATTGCCATGTTTTCCACGGATCATCAATCGTGCCGACTGTTGTTCCCATTCCTGATCGAGCAGCGAGATTTCATTCTGAATCCGCAACACCTCGGTGTTCCCCGCAATCCGGGCGGACTGCTCCTGCAGCGTCTGCATCACCTCTGTAAAGGACGCACTCTCGGTTCGTTGAACCTTGAGAGCCGACCCGCAATGGCGGCAATTGACAAACTGCACCCCCTTGGGCACGTCCAGCGACGCTCCGCAACTCCCACAACTGATCGGTTCCAGGTTCATCAATCACTCCCATGTGTGAATGCAGAACGCAGGCCAGAGCAGTTGGGATCACGGGATTCTATAAACTCTCAATGCCCGGTCAGTAGTTCGACCGATCGGCCTCTACAACGTATCGAAATCGGGCCAGTCGTCGCTGACGGCGAACGACACCACCGGGGCTTCGGCCGCCTTGTCGACGTGACGCTTGATGCGGCGGTTGTTGACCGTTTCGAGCCCTTCGTACTTCATCTCGGGCAGCATCTGATTGATGCGGATCTCGATCTGGGTCAGCTCGTCTCCCTCTTCGGGAGTCACAAACGTAAAGGCGCGTCCGTTGCTTTCCGAGGAGATCCGGCCCGTGCGACCCACGCGATGGACGTAATCGTCGGACGACTGCGGCAGGTCGTAGTTGATGATGTGCGAGATCCCGCTGACATCGATCCCGCGACCGACCACATCGGTCGCAATCAACAGTCGCAATGACCCATCGCGCAACTGGCGGAACACGCGGTCGCGCTCCCGCTGTGGCAGGTCGCCGTGGATCGCTTCGACGTTCCGCTTGAGCCGTTTACCGAGCCGCATGTGCAGCTTGTCGGCCCCGCGCTTTGTACGGCAGAAGACGATCGCCTGTTGGGGGCGTTCTTCATAGAGCAGACGGACCAGCAGTGAGAATTTGCGGTTCTCGTCCACGGTGCAGAAGTACTGCTCGACCAGACTCGGTCCGATCTCGCCGCCAGACAAGTCGACCATGCCGGGCGACTTCATGTACTTCTGAGCCAGCCGTTGGACATCCCCATCCATCGTGGCCGACAACAGCAGCGTCTGCCGCTGGCTGGGACACTTGCGGAGAATGCGTTCGATGTCCGGGCGGAACCCGATGTCGAGCATGCGGTCGGCCTCATCGAGAACCACGACCCGAATCTTCGCGAGATTCAGGACGCCGCGCTGAATCAGATCGATGACGCGACCCGGCGTCCCGACGACGATCGATGGGCAGCGTTCCAGCATCTTCAGCTGGGCTCCGATCGAGCGTCCGCCGACCAGCAAAGCCGGATGGCAATTGTGTTCGGCGGCGAGCTTGGTCGCTTCGGCGGCGACCTGCTCGCTCAGTTCACGAGTGGGAGAGAGGACGATTGCCTGCACATCGGGCAGCGAATGGTCGATCGTCTCGAGAATCGGGATGACGAAGGCTGCGGTCTTGCCGGTGCCAGTACGAGCCTGCCCGATGCAATCTTGGCCCGTGATGGCCAGCGGAATAAATTCGGCTTGAATGGGTGTGGGGTGCGTGTAGCCGACAGCACGAATCGCCCGCATCATGCGCGAGCTGAGACCCAAATCATCGAACGTGATCAAACTGATGCTTCCTGCGGACTCAATTGCCGTCACCTCGGATGAGGTACGAATTAGACCTAGACTGAACTTGACAGATTAACCCACTCTCCCTCACGGGGTCAAGAGCGGCGACTTGGGGAACACAGTCACTTCGCCAAAGTGCGTTGTTTGGGCCGAGCGGATTCGCATTGACCGATCCGTCTGAAATTCAGTAAGACCCCCTGGAATGCTGCCCCCCCTTCGAGGGTCGATGATGGTCCACCTTCGATTACGTTTTGCCATCGCGGTGGCGTTGTGCGCGTATCTAGCGATAGGACGCTCTGGGGCTGCGGAGTCTGCCACAAAGCCGGACGGGACTGTGGCTCGGTCGCCGGTGTATTTTGCTCCGATTGACCAACCCGAGAGCGACTCTGCAATCAACGTGCCCGCTGTGGAACCGGACGATGTGCCGGTTGACGAAATCGAGGTCGAGGACGCTCCCGCAGAATCAGTGGACAGCCCACCACCCGCTTCGGGATCTACTGGCCACATCGTCGACATTCGGCAACCCGACTCCACATCGGACGAAGCAGCCCGGGCTCTCCAGGATGCTCCCGAACCCAGCTGGCTCAACGAGATCGTCGATGAGAACGCGGCGCTGTGGCGAGAGAACTCCGATGTGCTGGAAATCATCCCGAACAGCAGCGGATTCGGCCTGACCACGCTCGGGTTTACGTCGCTCTGGAAGTCCGAGAACGCCCCCGGTGTCTGGGTGGTGCCGCGATTCAATTGGACGTTCGTCTCGGGCCCCTCCACGCCAGCGGTCCAGGCCCAGCTGTATGATTTGCGGATGGAGATGAATGTGGCCCAAGCGATTAACGATGTCTGGACGGTCCACCTGCAACTCGCCCCGGCCTTTGTGACGGATTGGAATAATAAGTCGAGTGATGCGTTTCGGCTGATCGGTGGGGGGATGCTGGCAGCTCATGTGAGTGACGAGCTGACACTGATGGGTGGGGTACTCGCCCTCTCCAGATTCGACCTGCCGATTCTGCCACTGGGCGGTATTCGCTGGCACCCCAGTCCCTGGCTGGAGGTCGACGCCCTGTTTCCGAATCCGCGACTTGCCTGGCGTTACAACGACAAGGAGGTCACCAGCCATTGGCTGTATGTGGGTGGCCAACTCGGCGGCAACCAGTGGGCCATCGACCACGCCACGAGCGATCAAGATAAACTCGGCTATCGCGACTACCGAATCGTAATCGGCTGGGAGACGCGTCTACGAGATGGGAACCGCTCCCTGTTCGAAATCGGCTATGTCTTCGACCGCCAGCTGAAGTTTCACAACGAGGTCGGCAACCAACAGCCCGGCGAAACCATCGTGATCCGCTGGGGCAGCCGGTTTTAAGCGAGCGGCCTCTGGAAGTCTGGCTCTTATACTTCACGCGGCAGGAATTGAGGGGAGGAGCATCGCTCCGGCGAGCCCCCGGCGTGAGCCGGGGTGTTCCGTCGAGTGAACGTCGACTTCGCAAAATCGCCGTCACGCCGGAGCCTCACGGGGGCTGGGGCAATTCACACCGCGACGCTGTCTGGCT
>JANPCU010000232.1:0-51367 GCA_031431195.1 Planctomycetota bacterium
TCGACCCGCACCTTGGCCATCACGATGTCCTTGATCCGCGCCACTTCGTCCACTTGTTCATCCGTCAATTGCAGCAACATCACACACCTCCCTGGAACACCCGTCCACGTCCTTCGTGAACCGCCATTTTGGCCCGCAGACTCCAGCATGCCCAACTTCAGACAAGAAATCCAGAAAAATCCACCGACGATTGGGACGCACGCACGCCTGGGGCGGACGGGCATCCGGGGAAGCATAGTTGCATCCGCTAGAAAGTGGTTGTTACAAGAGAAGCACCATGTCTACACCGATCCGCACTGACCGCCGAATCCGCGTCCTGCTCGTGGACGATCAAGCCATCGTCGGCGAAGCCATTCGCCGAATGCTAGAGGTGGAGACGGATATTGACTTTCACTATTGCTCGGATCCGTCGCAAGCCCTGACACTGGCCAAAGAATTCGCACCGACCGTGATTCTGCAAGACCTGACAATGCCCGACATTGATGGTCTGCTGCTGCTCAAGTTCTACCGGGCCAATGCTGTGACGCGCGATATCCCGGTCGTCGTCTTGTCCTCGCATGAGGAGCCGGTCACCAAGGCCAAGGCGTTTGAGATTGGGGCGAGCGATTATCTGGTGAAGTTGCCGAACCGCGTCGAACTCGTCGCGCGCGTGCGGCACCACTCGAAAGGCTACGTCCATCTCCTCGAACGAAATGAGGCGTTCCAAGCCCTGCGCGAGAGCCAGCAGGAACTCGCCGAAGACGTGGCTCAGGCCGAGCGGTATGTGACCTCGCTGCTGCCCGAACTGATGCGAACGGAGAGTATCGTCACCGACTGGAAGTTCACGCCGTCCGCGAAGCTGGGCGGGGACTCGTTCGGCTACCACTGGATCGACGAAGACCATCTGGCCTGTTACTTGCTGGATGTGTGCGGACATGGGGTGAAGTCGGCCCTCATGTCGGTTTCGGCGATGAATGTCCTTCGCGCTCAGAGCCTCGCCCACACCGACTTCCGCGATGCGAGTCAGGTATTATGTGCCTTGAACAACGCGTTTCTGATGGACAAGCACAACCAGATGTATTTCACCATCTGGTACGGCGTGTACAACAAGACCACGCGTGTGCTGAACTATTCGGGAGCTGGACATCCCCCGGCGTTACTGATTTCGGGCCCCCTCGATGCTCCCACCGCCTGCCAGCAACTGGAGAGCCAAGGGCCGATGAACGGTGTCATGGAAGATATGCCCTATGAAGGGGTGAACCTCACCGTGGAGCCGGGATCGCGGCTGTATCTCTATAGTGACGGTGTCTGTGAACTCCACTGTCCCAATGGCTCGATGTGGCCCTTTGGCGATTTCATCGAAGCCATGTCCGCACCACTTGCCCTCGGTGAATCGGCGCTCGAACGCATCCACTCCACTGGTCGCCGCGTGCAGGCGGGAAGTCCATTCCTGGATGACTTTTCGATTCTGGAAATCAAGATGTTGTGATGACGGTATCGTCTCCTGTTCCAACGGAGCACTCGCCGGATTGCGTGGAACTCGCGAAGTGAAGAAGCCCTGCTTCCCGGGCCGCCCTCCCACACGAGATGCCGTATGTGACCCGAACGACTCCCGGTGAGAGGTCGGATTTGGATTGTTTGGGTATTCCGTCTAAAAAACGGTGATCTATTAGCCGACAGAGGACGTACACATCAAGCCTTGACGCGTCGAGTGAGCTGATCGCTCGGATCGCGTGTTTCGTTTATCACTGTTGAGATTCCCACCGGAGACAGAGTGTGAGCCCCAGTTCAGGAATCCCGAGGAATTCCCTGGAATCCGCTGCCAGCCTCCTGGGCCTGGCCTTGGCGGATCGGGGAGACAGTTGCGATCATCGCCGTCTGGCAGCCGATTTACGCCAGGCCTCCGCGCAAGCTGGCGACGCCAACGCATCTGACTGGACCGATTGGTTCTTGGCGGCCAGCCCCGCTTCCGGGCTGAAATGCCGCAAGCTAACGGGGCTGCCGGAGGAGTTGGAGGAGTTGGCACTGGCCGGCGGAATCGTCTTGATTCAGTTCGACGGAGAGTGGCTAACCATGGGAGAGAGAGGATCGGTCCGCAGCATCGATACCGATGGAAAATTGCGATCCGACAGGTCTCTGGCGCAGTGCCTCTCCGGATCGAATGCCGCAATGAAGTCTGTGGTGATCGAAGGCGGCTTCCCGCAAAGTGTTGCAGATCACCATGGGCCAGCTCCGTGGCGGCGGCTGATCAAGCTGCTGGCCCCCGAGTGGCGCGACATCCTGACGATCCTGATCTACTCGTTGGTGATTGCGCTGCTGACATTAGCCACACCGATTGCGGTCGAGTCACTGGTCAATACCGTAGCGTTTGGGCGGCTGGTCCAGCCGATTGTCGTCCTCTCGGTGATTCTGTTTGGGTTTCTGTCGTTTTCGGCAGCTCTGCGGGCG
Source organism: Planctomycetota bacterium (assembly GCA_031431195.1). Taxonomy (GTDB): domain Bacteria; phylum Planctomycetota; class Planctomycetia; order Planctomycetales; family Planctomycetaceae; genus TH-plancto1. The sequence goes on from JANPCU010000232.1 coordinate 2,428, forward strand.
CTCCAGACCTTCGTGGCGGAAATTGTGCAGCGGCGGTTGTTCGCGCGCGTGGCCTCTGATCTGGCGTGGCGGCTGCCCCGAGTGGATGCGACCGCGACGGAAGGTCGCAACATGCCGGAACTGGTCAATCGGTTCTTTGATGTCGTGACCGTTCAGAAGGTCGTCTCGCAGTTTCTGCTCGATGGAGTCGGCATCGTCCTGACGACGCTGATCGGAATGTCGGTCTTGGCGTTCTACCACCCGTGGCTCCTGGCCTTTGATATCGTCCTGCTGATTGCGATCGCGATCATCTTGCTGGTACTGGGTTATGGGGCCGTCGGGACGAGTATCCAGGAATCGAAGTTCAAGTACGCCACCGCAGACACTCTCGAAGAAATTGCCCGCTGCGTTCATTTGTTTAAGGGGTATGGCGGCTCCGAGTTAGCTCTCCAGCATATGGACGAAAACGTCTCGGGTTATCTCGACGCCCGCAAGAAACACTTCCGAGTCCTACTGCGGCAGACGCTCTCCTCGCTCATGCTGCAGGCTCTCGCCAGTACAGTCCTGCTGGCCCTGGGTGGCTGGCTGGTCATCAACGGGCAGCTCACGCTCGGCCAGCTTGTCGCGGCGGAACTGATCGTCACGGTCATCGTCTCATCGGTCGCAAAATTCGGGAAACATCTGGAGTCGTTCTACGACGTGATGGCCTCGATCGACAAACTGGGCTACCTGTACGATCTCCCCGTGGAGCCGTGTGTCGGAGCGGTGTCGATTCCGGTGGATCGACCCTTCGCCCTGAAAATCAGCGGAGCCTCCACGGGGGGTGATCCTGGTCTCGAGGCTTTGCCGGGGCAAAGCGTGGCGATCACCGGAGAGTCACAGGCCTGTGGCCAGATCATGGACCAGCTGTATGGGCTGCGAACTGCCGAGTCGGGAGATGTCCAAATGTCGGGTATCGACATTCGAGACATCCGCTCGGACCTGCTACGTCGGGATGTCGCCTTGGTCCGCGAGGTCGAAGTTCTGGAGGGGACAATCTTCGACAACATCTCGCTCGGGCGCGCGGATGTCTCTCATGAGCAGACGTGGGATGCGATTCGCCTCGTCGGTTTAGAACAACGGATCAATTCGTTGCCGCTGGGAATTCGCTGCCCGCTGGCGGTCAATGGCAGCCCGCTCTCGAAGACGGAGGTCACGCGGCTCATCTTTGCGAGAGCCCTGGCTGCTCGTCCACGTCTGCTACTGGTGGATGGGGCGCTCGACGCACTCAGCGACGAGGAGGTCGAGGGACTGGTCGCTTCGGGACTGATGGCCGATCCGAGCCGGGTGTTGATCCTCGTGAGTGGTCGTCAGAGGCTGCGTGAGGCCTGTGGCAGGCAGATTCGAATTGGCATCGATTGACCCCGATGGCGATCTCACCGGACACTGTTTTTCGATCTTGATTTGATGGGATGCAATGATGGCCCCTGCTCTTCGAAACCCGCCTGCACTCTCACAACCCCCTGTTCAACTGCCCGCATTACGGTTGGCCAAAAGTTCGCGTCTGGCCCGCTGGGTGGGACGCATTCTGATGGTCTTGCTGTTCGTGGGACTCGTGTTCGTCATCAAAGCGCCGTGGCAGCAGACGGTGGCTGGCAAGGGGACGGTCATCGCTTTTGCTCCGCTCGATCGGCAGCAGACAGTCGAGGCTCCCATCAAAGGCCGGATCGTCGCCTGGGGTGAGGGACTGCGGGAGAATTCACATGTCAAAAAGGGACAGATGATTGCGGAGATCCAGGATGTTGATGCCAACTACCTCACTCGGTTGAAAGACCAGCTCAATCAGTCCAACGAAAAAGTCACAGCGGCTCTCAACGAACTCAAGGCGACTGAGAAGCAACGGGCATCGGCGGAAGAGGTGGTTAGCTCCTACGAACGGCAGGTCGATTTGATGATGGCCGCACGGGATCTGACGGTCGAAGCCGCAGATGAGTTCGTCAAAGCTGCGATGTCGAAGTATGAGTCCGAACTGCAGAAGGTCGTCGAAGTCGAAGCCATCCTCGCCCAGGATGAAGCCGACTTTAATCGCCAGAACACGCTCTTCGAGCAGAAGATCGTCTCGGAGCAAAAGCTGCAGCAAGCGGATCAGAAGTACCGCTCGGCCAAAGCCAAGGTAGAGTCCGCGAAGAAGACTGCGGAGGCCGCTGCCAGTGAAATTAAAGGCAAAGAGAAGGAACGCGATGCCAAGCGGGAAGAGGCCCAGAGCAAGGTCGATCAGATCCGGGCTTATGAGGAAAAAGCGAGACAAGACATCTCAAAAGTCGATGGCGATATCGAGAAGGCTCGAAAAGGTTACCTCGAAGCCGAGAATGATCTGACTGACAAGAAGATTAAAGTTTCTCAACAGGAGACGCAGGTCGTCGTCGCCCCGCGTGACGGATTTATCCTGCGTCTGATGGCGAACGAAGGGACCGAGATGGTCAAGGAGGGCGACGCGCTCTGCGTGATCGTCCCCGACACCGCCGATCGGGCCGTTCAGTTATGGGTCAAGGGGGTCGATGCTCCCCTGATCACGTCCGGCAGTCATGTCCGGTTACAGTTCGAAGGCTGGCCCGCGGTGCAGTTTGCGGGCTGGCCATCGGTGGCCGTGGGGACGTTTGGGGCGAACGTGGTGTCTGTCGACTCGACCGACAATGGGAAGGGGGAGTTCCGCGTGCTCGTCCTGCCCGACAAAGACGAGGCCCCTTGGCCGAACAAGCAATACCTTCGGCAGGGAGTGCGAGCGAACGGGTTCATCCTGCTGGAGCAGGTTCCGCTGTGGTACGAACTCTGGCGGAAGATGAACGGTTTCCCACCGACTGTGGCGATGCCAGATTCTGAAGGGAATCCGGGAGGGAAACTCAAGAAATAGTGATCTCACGACACCTTTAACAACGGTGTCGAACGCGCCAGTGAAAATGTGAATGTCGGCGACAACCGCCTCTGATTGTTACCGAATAAGATTTCCACCAGACGAAGAACAGAGTACGGCTCAGCTGGCAGGGAATGGATTCCCGCAATGCTGACCAGAGAAGCTTCGCTGGCAAGTAAGCGTCAAGATGAGACACGGAAGTTCCATTCTGGTGATCCTCGGGATCAGCTTGATGGGTTGTGCCGGAGTGCGAGAGCATTTGTCGGCCAGCCGGTCGGGGACCATTGCTAGAGAAATCGCACCATCCAGGCCTCCAGACTCAGCTGGACCGACAGATGTGCAGCGAACCAATATCCAGTCCGTCGAGTTCGAGCAGGACTCGGAAGACTCCCCGGAGGCCGCTGCGATCCCGACTGAGCCGGATGCCCAGCCCGCTACTGTTGCTGAAGAGGTTGCACTGAATGAGGCGGAGAACCCGCCGCCGACAAAGCTGGAACTCGATGCCGTTGTCTCGTCGGTCTATGCCAATTTTCCACTTCTCGAAGCGGCACGCTTCCAGAGAGATGTCGCCAATGGCGACATCCTGGCCGCTCACGGCAATTTCGACACGAAGTTGAAAGCCGCCTCGGAGAACGGGGCCCTCGGGTTTTATCAGACGAATCGCAATAGCATCGGAGTCAGCCAGCCACTGTACGGCGGTGCGGAAGTCTTCGGCGGATACCGGGTCGGACGAGGCAATTTCGAGCCTTGGTATCAAGAGCGACAGACGAACGGGAATGGTGAATTCAAAGGTGGCGTCCAAGTTCCGCTCGCCCGTAACCGCCAAATCGACGCCCGGCGTGCAGAGCTTTGGAAGGCCAACTACGCCCGAAATCGGACCGAACCGGAGATCCAGGTCCAACTCATCGAATTCGTCCGCGACGGCTCCCTGCAATACTGGGACTGGGTGGCTGCCGGGCAGAAGCAAAAGATCGCGGACCGCCTGTTGAATTTGGCAGTCGACCGCAACGAGGGGATTCGTATTCGGGTGATGGAAGGCGATCTCGACCCCCCGGATGCCGACGACAATCAGCGGATCATCGTCTCCCGCGAGGCCAAGGCAATCGACGCTGCCCGCAAATCCACGCAGGCAGCTGTGAAACTCTCGCTGTTCTATCGTGACGATTTCGGACATCCGGTAATCCCAGCCACAGAGTGGATTCCCCAGTTCCCGGAACCCGGTCCCGTCAGTGACGCACAGATGACCATTGATACCCAAATCGCATTGAACATGCGTCCGGAACTCAAAGCGATCGACATCCTTCGTCGAGAGGTCGATGTCGACTACGCCTCCGCTCAAAATGACTTTCGGCCCCAAGTCGACGCAGTGGTCACCGGCTCGCAGGACAGTGGAACGCCCACCAGCAGCAAAAACGACAAAGGCCCCTTCGAACTCGAAGCGGGGATTTACGCGGAAGTGCCGATCCAGCGGCGTAAGGCTCGCGGCAAGCTGTCCGCCATTGAGGCCAAGGTCTCGCAGATCAACGCCAAGCGAAGGATGATCGAAGATAAGATCGCCACCGAAATTCAGTCGACTCACGCTGCACTCAGCGCCGCTTGGCAGCGAGTTGGCAAAGCCCGCGAGTCAGTCCGCCTCGCCCGCTATATGGCCGAAGTCGAGCAGAAGAAATTCAATGCGGGCAGTTCGGACCTCCTGTCCGTCAACCTCCGCGAGCAACAGGCCGCAGAAGCCGCTGAGACGGAGGTTGACGCCCTGCTGGACTACTACCAAGCCCGCGCGATCTACCGGGCCGCCCTGGCTCAAGATCAAGACTTCTGATTCCCGGCCACATGATGAGTGTCCGCGTGAATCGGAGGATTAACGAGGACGAGTCGGTGTCGATTCTTTCACAAAGACACGACTGCCTCGATGACCGTTTGGCATCCGGCGATTATGAACGGGACTCAAATCACGACATTGAAACCACTCCGCCCGGGAGATGCCCCGGCCACCGGAATTGCCCCCCAGAGACCGAACCTCCAGCTGCGACTCCCTCAGTCGATCGACATCACCGAACACGGGAGCACGATACAGAGGATCGACGACCTGCAAGGTGCTGCGCTACAAATCTGCTTTTCCGACTGCAGTTCTCGAATAAGTCCTTCTCTGTAAATGTGATTGATGATCATTCACCCGTAATGATCAGTGGCCAGGGAGTCGCGACGAAACAACGTGGGGAGTACCTCATGGTCTCTAAAACCGGTGGAGAAGGCTTGGAACCCGGTGAACTGACCGTTCAGAAATCAGGGAGTGTTCTGTCCGCGTACGACAATGTCTCCGGCCCAGGCATTCCAGTCCTCGCGAGCGGCAGGGGAACTCTCGTTAAAGCACATGGAGATGACGATCTGCCGGAGTCCGGTCCGGTCTCCGCAACACCGACGGGAAGCGAGAGGTGAACCGTTTCCAGTCAATCGCCGTACACTCGAATGAAGCATGAATTATGAAGTCGTGCGAAACTCGGAAGGTGTCATTCCGGCGGCGGAGCGGAAGGCGCGGGTGAAGGCACTATGGTCGTAAAAGCCGCAGGCGTGGGCGATCTCGGCGACGGATCGATCACTATCGCGAAGCATGCGAGACGCAGCTGCGATCCGCGACTTGGTGATGAACTGACTCGGCGTCAGTCCGAAGAGTCGCTTGGTCAGACGGGCCAATCGCTGAGGCGACAACTGGGAGTGCCGGGCGAGCCAGGCGGGCGTCACTTCAGAGGCCAGGCTTTGCTCAAATTCTTCCAGGGCACTGGCGAAACTTGTGGGGATCTCCTGAGATTCGACCGGCATCCGGACATCGCGAGAGAAGCCGATCAAACCCACGATGGCACCGGCTGCACCTAGCATCGGCAGCTTCGTGGTCAGACACCAGACCGGGTCATGCGGGCGGTGCCATTGCAATTCGAGATGGTCCACCAGCGGACGTCCAGTGCGCAGAACTTTCTCGTCCTGCTCCGTGGGGATTCGACCAAAGTCGCCGGGGCAGATGTCACGCGGAAATTTTCCAATCACTTGTGACTTGCTTCTCAATCCGTGTCGTTCCAACAGGGAATTGTTGACAGACACATATCGTCCCTGAACGTCTTTCACGAAAAACGCCACATCGGGTGATAGGTCGAAGAGTCGCTCCAACAGCGCGACCTCGACCATCGAGACGCTCCGAGTCATGGCTGATTCGAGATGTGTTGTGCGCGGATTCACGGTTCGATGCGAGTCTGAGCCAAGAGGGGAATGATCCCTGAGCCTAAAATGCAGGGAGTGAGCTGATGATAGCTGCCACTCAGTGATCACTGCCACAAGGAACGGAATCACACATGAAGCCCTGCCTGTCCTTGGCCTGTCTCCTCGTGCTTGCGACAGCGAATGCGGTCCGGGCCGCCAAATCGTGGAAGGTGTTCATTCTGGCCGGACATTCGAAAACGCGAATGACCAGCGCCGCCAGTCTCCTCATCGCCGCAGCTCTCATGAATCCCGCCACGTCCGCTGAGGATGGCCAGCTGACCATTCCGGACTTCACGGCTGGTGAGAGAATCCCTGCCGATGCCCAGCACGATTGGAACCTTGGCCCCACAGGGCTGCGTGGTTGGATGTTTTGCGACAAGCTGGTCACCACCGATGCCCGGCAGGTTTCCATTACCGATGTGAAGAAGGGGTCTCCCGCCGATGGCGTGTTTCGCGTCCGAGATGTCATCCTCGGTGTTGGCGGTACGCCATTTTCCTACGACCCGCGCACCGAGCTGGGCCGGGCTCTCACCGCTGCCGAGTCAGAGGCGGGCGGCGGCAAACTCACACTCACTCGCTGGCGAGCGGGCCAAAAGGAAGAGGTCGACCTCCAGCTCCCCGTGCTGGGCAGCTACAGCGCTACTGCGCCTTATGACTGCCCAAAATCCAAGCGAATTCTGGAGCAGGGGTGTCAGATTCTGGCTGTCCGCATGTCTGACCCAGCCTATCCCGAGGGGCCCCATCAGGATCCCATCACACGTTCCCTTAACGCTCTCGCGTTGTTAGCGAGCGGCAATCCCGAATACCTCCCGCTAGTCAAGACAGAAGCCCAGTGGGCAGCGGACTATTCATCCAATTCGATGCAGACCTGGCACTACGGCTACTGCATCATGCTGCTCTCCGAATATGTGATGGCGACCGGCGACCAGTCGGTCATGCCGGGACTGCGGCGGCTCGCGCTGGAAGCCGCGAATGGTCAGAGCGCGGTCGGCTCATGGGGCCACGGGTTCGCTCTGCCCGATGGCAGACTTCGCGGCTACGGAATGATGAATTCTCCTGGAATACCGCTGACGATTTCGCTGGTGCTGGCTCGGGAGGCCGGAGTGCAAGACCCGGAGGTCACCCGCGCCATCGAACTCAGTACACGCTTGTTGCGGTTCTACATCGGCAAAGGAGCAATCCCCTACGGCGACCATCACCCGTGGATTGAGAACCACGATGACAACGGCAAATGCGGCATGGCCGCTGTCTTGTTTAATCTGCTCGGCGAGGCGAACGGCGCGGAGTTCTTCTCGCGCATGAGCGTCGCCTCCCACGGACCTGAGCGCGACACCGGGCACACCGGCAACTTCTTCAACATCCTGTGGGCTTTGCCGGGCGTGGCCCCGTCCGGCCCCCAGGCGACCGGGGCGTGGATGAACGAGTTTGGCGGTTGGTACTTCGACCTGGCCCGGCACTGGGACGGCACCTTTCCGCACCAAGGCCCGCCAGAGAAAGACGAAGACAGCTACGCTGGCTGGGACTGCACCGGCGGCTACTTGCTGGCCTATGCGCTGCCGCTGAAGAAGATTTATCTGACCGGACGCCGCCCGAGCAATGTCACGCAACTCGACGCCGTCGCCGCGCAAGCACTGATCCTCGATGGGCGAGGTTGGAGCAACAAGGACCGCCACAGCGCCTCTGACAAACTCAGCGCCGACCAGCTCTTGGAACGCCTCGGCAGTTGGTCGCCCGTGGTCCGCGAGCGAGCTGCGATCGCACTGGGCCGCCGCAACGAGGTTTCCATCCCAGCCCTGCTCACGATGCTGGAGTCTCCGCATCTCGAATCCCGGTACGGGGCTTGCCAGGCACTGATCGTCCTGCGCGGACGAGGAGCACCGGCGGTGGAAACACTGCGGAAATTATTGGCGGAGAAAGACCTCTGGCTGCGCATCAAGGCGGCCGAGGCCCTCACCAGTATCGGCACCCCGGCGAAGCACGCGGTGCCCGAACTTCTGGAACTGCTGGCTCGGGTCGACCCGGAGAACGATCCGCGCGGGATGCAGCAGCGGTATCTCTCCTTCGCCTTGTTTGATGACGGCGGGATGCTTAGTCGATCGTTGGACGGTGTAGATCCCGAGGCGCTCTACCAGGCCGTCCGGGCTGGGCTCACAAACCAGGATGGCCGTGCCCGTGGCAGCTTTGGATCCGTCTATCGCAATCTCTCCGCCGATAAAATCAAACCGTTGTTGCCCTCGATCTATCAGGCAGTCATCGAACCGGCCCCGAGTGGGGAAATGTTTGCCGACACGATCCGCGTGGAGGGGCTCCGTCTGCTCGCCAAACATCGGATCGAGGAAGGAATCGGCGCGTGTGTCCAATACACACGAGATCAGAACCCCTGGGAGAGCCAGGAGCGGACCCCGGAATTGATGAAACTCCTGTTGAGTTACGGGGCTCATGCCAAGACGGTCATCCCAGAACTGACCAAGATTGCCGACTACTTTGAAAAGGACGAACCAGACTTCCCGCCAGCACTGATGCGCATGAAAGCCAAGTCTGTCCGCGAGACGATCCGGGCCATCGAAGCCTCGACCGATTCTCCGGAACTCATGCGACTCAAATTGTGAACGGGCAATCCCCAAACAGAGCTTGGGAATTCCCGGGAAGGATTCGAATGAAACTAAGCCATCAGAAATACGACGCCATCATTGTCGGTGGCGGGCACAACGGTTTGGTGGCCGCCTGCTACTTGGCGAAGGCTGGGAAATCCGTTCTCTTGTTGGAATCGCATGACGAACTGGGTGGTGCGACGACCAGCGCCACCCCTTTTCCCGAGTACGATGCCCGGCTTTCACGTTACTCGTATTTGGTATCTCTGCTTCCCGACCAGATCGTGGCGGATTTGGGACTCCACTTCAAAACGCTCGAACGTGCGGTCGCTTCATACTCTCCCTATCGCAGTGAGGGTGGGGACGATGGACTTTTGATCTCGGCCTTGTCTGATGAACAGACAGTGAACAGCTTCCGAAGGCTGACCGGCACAGATCGGGACTACACAGCCTGGCGCAGTTTTTACGGAGAGATTGCCGAGTTGGCCCAGCGCCTGGCACCGAGCCTGCTCAAGCCACTCCGGAGCGCTGCCGAACTCAAGTCTGAGATCGGCCTGCCTGCGGTGTGGCGAGATCTGATGGAGGTCCCGATTGGAGAGGTCATCCGCCATCGATTCCATAATGATCTCGTGCGCGGCGTGGTTCTCACTGACGCGCTAATCGGAACTTTTGTCTCGGCCAATGACATGCAGGCCAACCGGTGTTTTCTCTATCACATGATCGGAAACGGCACTGGACAGTGGCGTGTGCCCCAGGGCGGTATGGGTGTTTTGGTCAAGGAGCTGCGGCGCGTCGCCACGTCGTACGGTGCGGAGATCAGACTCCAATCCAAGGTCGTCGCGTTGGAAAGTGGTCCGGCAGGCGTTCGCGTTCAGACAGAATCCGGCCACGTCTACGTCGCCCACGATCTGCTCTTTGCAGCCGCACCCCAGCATTTGGCTCGTTTACGAGGGCGTGCAATTCCCGTTTCTCTCGACGGGTCACAACTCAAGATCAACATGCTCGTGTCGCGATTGCCACGTCTTAAATCGGGTGCTGACCCACGAATCGCGTTTGCGGGCACGTTTCATGTCAATGAAACTTATTCACAGTTGGAAGCCGCATACCAACAGGCTGGCCACGGCGAAATTCCTCAACCACTGCCGCTGGAACTTTATTGCCACACCCTGACTGATCCCACGATCCTGGCTTCGGATCTCATCTCCAGAGGCTTTCACACGCTCACTTTGTTTGGGTTGCATACCCCCGCGCGACTCTTCGATGCTGATCCGGTACGTTCCAAAGCTCTGGCCCAAGAGTGCGCCATGGCGAGCCTGAATCAATATCTGCTCGACCCCCTCGAATCCGTCCTGGCTCCCTGCCGTGACGGCATGCTGGCGATTGAGGTGAAATCGCCGCTGGATCTGGAAACGGACATTGATCTGCCACGCGGAAACATCTTCCATCGCGACTTAGACTTCCCGTTTCTGGACGAAGAGACAGAGGCTGCGGACAAGCCACTCTGGGGCGCTGAAACCGATGATCCGCATCTCTTCCTCGCCGGGGCTGGGGCTCGTCGCGGAGGAGGCGTCAGCGGCATCGCTGGCCACAACGCCGCCATGGCCTTGCTGGCAAAAGAGGGATCAGGGTAAACCACCTCAAGTGAACCGATCATGAACACCAAATCTCAACCGGAGTCAGTCATGGTAAGTCTCCAGAGTCTTTTCGTGCTTGTCGCCCTGTTTATCGGGACGGCGTCAGCCAACCTTTCCGCTGCCGATGCACGGCGGGCCATGCCCCCGCAGGACGTGGTTGAGGTTCCTGCCATCAGTGCGGGGCTGTGCGTCAGCAACGTCTTTCAGACCAATATGGTCTTGCAGCGTGACAAGCCACTGAAAATCTGGGGCTGGGCCGAGGCGGGGGAGCAGGTCAGCGTGGCCTGTGCCGGACAGCAGGCCAGCGTTACTGCAGCTGCCGACCGCTCGTGGCAGGTCACACTGAATCCGCTGCCCGCCAATAGGTCGCCCCAGACCATGACCGTGACGGGACGGTCCACAACACTGACCCTGGAGAACATCCTCATCGGCGATGTCTGGGTTCTTGGTGGCCAGAGCAATATGGAATTCCCGATCGACAAAGTGGACGATGGGGAATTGGAGATCGCTTCGGCCAATTTTCCAGAGATCCGGTTGCTGACCATCCCGGTCGGTCAGGGGTTCGATGCGGTCCCCAGCTTCGAACGGCTTCACGAGTGGAGTGATTTCTTCAACGACCATTTCCGTAAGGGCGACTGGGATATTTGCACGCCCACAGCGGTCCGGGAGTTCTCCGCGATTGGTTACATCTTTGGACGCCGAGTCCACATGGCCAGCCAGGTGCCGATCGGTTTGATCGACGCATCGATCGGCGGCACGACTGTGGAAACCTGGACCCCCGAGGCGGTGTTACAGACGATCGAGGGCCAGGAAACCCGGGAGCTCCTCCAAGAGTGGACCGACAAGATCGCGGCTTACGATCCCCAGGCTGACCTCCAGCAGCGGATTGAGAACTACAACAACAACGAAAAGAAGAAGGCCAGCGGACAGCCGGCACCTGCCAACCTGAGACCCGGTCCAATCGCCGACATGAACCGGCCCGGTCGATGTTATGCCAGCGTGATCAAGCCGCTCACCGGCTTTGCGGTTAAAGGGGCGGTCTTTCATCAGGGGTTCAACAACTGTTTCAATGGTTCCGCCGGGGCGAGGATGTACTATGAGGTGTTCGGCCCGATGATCACCGCCTGGCGCGGGGCCTTTCAGGACGCTCAGATGCCGTTCTGTATTCTCTCTCTGTGTACTGCTGGCGAGCCACAGACGCGCGAGAATTACCTCACCTCAATGTATGACGCCGGGGCCTACATCCGTGAGGCGCAGTACCAGACGTTCCTGGATCTTCGCAAAGCGGGCGACAAGCAGATCGGCTTCGGCAGCACGTTCGATCTGCGTAAGAGCTGGTATCACCCACAGATCAAGATTCCCGCTGGCGAACGAGCTGCCAAGTGGGCTATGGCCACCCAATACAGGGTATTGAACGATGAGTATTGGCTGCCGCCGTTGATCATCAAGGTCAACATCGTCGATCACACGCTTCAACTGACCATGAGCGCCACTGTCACGATGAAAGATGAGAGCGAGGCTCAGATGCACGGCTTTGCGATTGCGGGCAATGATCGGCGGTTCTTTCCCGCCGAAGTCAACTACGGAACCGAGGTGGGTCCGGACAACACAAGCAAACCGGTCAAATCCATCCTCGTCCTGAGCAGTCCGTTCGTTCAGGAACCGATGCATTACCGCTATGCCTGGGCCCGCAACCCGCTGGCCAACATTACCAACAACCGACAAGTCCCCCTCGCGGCACAGCGCAGCGATGACTGGCTTTTGGAAGAGACTCCGGTCAAGTTTCCCACTCCCTCCGGCATGTCCGCCGACGACGCAGCCAGGCAGGTGCGCGGGCCGATTCTGAAGGAACTCGAACTCGATGACACCGCACGCCTGATCCAGGAAGCCGAGGCGACGGCCACCCGCCTCAAGGAGAAGTTCATCAAGGACAAGCAGGCTTGGGAAGAGAAAAAGGCCGCCGATGCAGAGCGGATCAAAGCTGCGATCAGCAAGTAAACCCGACCACTTCGTACCACAGCGCTAGGTTCACTCGTTCAGAATGGTTCGACTTGGTCATGACCAGCACTTGTGACCTGGAAGTCTCTTCAATCTGCGTAATCGGTGGACCGCCTATTTTATCCACAGATTGCACAGATTGACGCAGATGGAAGAAGGGGAAAGCAGCATGTCGCGCGAATCTACTCGTGGAGAACCCATGAAAGTCACACTCACAATTTGCCTCGCCCTCGGATTCGCGGTGCTATGCCGACCGATCGACGCAGCTGACCCCCACCCAGGAGAGGAACCGATGCAACTTGGCGATTCCAGTAAACGATTGACGGTTGATCGCATCTTCACGGCGGACGAGTTCCAAGAGGAGAAGCTCGATCACATCACCTGGAGCAAGTTGGGTGGAGCCTACTTCACGCTGCGGGGGGCCCCAGGAACTGGCCAGGACTTGATTCGCGTCGATGCGGCCAGTGGAACCGAGCAGGTCGTAGTGCCAGCCAGTGCCTTCATCCCAGCGGGCATGTCCCAGCCGCTCACGGTCGACGGGTTGGCTTTTTCGGCGGATGAATCCCAGCTGTTGATCTACACCAACAGCCAGCGAGTTTGGCGACTCAAAACACGGGGAGACTATTGGGTTCTCGACATTGCCACTCGGGAGTTGAGGAAGCTGGGTGGCGAGGCAGCAGCATCGACATTGATGTTCGCGAAGTTCTCGCCCGCTGGTTCGCATGTGGCCTATGTCCGCGAGAACAACCTCTACGTTCAGGATTTGAACGGGATGCAGATCAAGGCGCTGACGACCGATGGATCGGCGAAGCTCATCAACGGCACAGCAGATTGGGTGAATGAAGAAGAACTGATGATTCGCGACGGCTACCGCTGGAGTCCGGACGGCCAGTCGATCGCCTTCTGGAGCTTCGACACGACGGGGGTCGAGGAGTTCCATCTCATCGACAACACGCAGGGCACCTATCCTCGCGTCACCTCGTTCCCGTATCCCAAGGTCGGCACCAAGAACTCCTCTAGCCGCATCGGCGTGATCTCGACTGCGGGCGGTGAGGTCCGCTGGCTCGACCTGCCGGGTGATCCTCGCGAACATTATCTGCCGCACTTGGAATGGGCACCCGGCGGTCAAATCATTCTGATTCAGCAGATGAACCGCCTGCAAAACGTCAACCGCGTGATGTTGTGGGACGTCAAGACCAGCACGCTTCGCACGGCTCTCACGGAGACCGATCCCGCCTGGCTGGAGAATGAAAACCCGGTGCGCTGGGTCAGCGGCGGTCAGGGATTCGTCTGGCTGAGCGAGCGCAGCGGATGGCGGCAGGCCTATCGGGCCAGCGCCGCTGGACAGGAGTTCTCCGCGATCACGGAGGGGGCATTCGACGTACTGGCCATCGAAGCCATCGACGAGGCCCACAAGTGGCTCTACTTCACGGCCTCACCTGACAACCCGACTCAGCGCTCTCTCTATCGCGTGTCGCTCGACGGCGGAAAACCCGAACGCCTTTCACCAGTGAACCAACCCGGTTGGCATACCTATGAGGTTTCGCCCGATGCGACCTGGGCCGTCCACAGATACTCGAAGTTCACTACGCCACCAGTCGTCGAGCTGATTCGGCTGGCCGATCACAGCGTGGTGCGTGTGCTGTCAGACAACGCGAAGCTGCGAGAGAAACTCGACAAGCTCGACCGACCGAGCGTTGAATTCTTTCGAGTCGATAACGGCAGCGGTCTGTTGCTCGACGGCTGGTGTTTGAAGCCACCGTCATTCGATCCGTCGAAGAAATACCCGTTGATGTTCCATGTCTACGGCGAACCGCACGGCCAAACGGTGCGCGACGCTTGGCAGGGACCACGGGGGCTGTGGCACTGGATGCTGGCACAGCAGGGCTATCTGGTCGCCAGCGTCGACAATCGCGGTACGAATTCGCCGCGCGGGCGCGAGTGGCGCAAATGCGTCCACCGTCAGATCGGCATCATCGCCCCCGAGGAACAAGCCGCCGCCACGCGCGCCTTGTTGCAGCGCTGGAGTTTCGCGGACCCTCAGCGTGTGGGTATCTGGGGCTGGAGTGGCGGCGGCAGCATGAGCCTGAACGCCATCTTCCGGTATCCGGAGCTGTATCACACAGCCATCGCCGTTGCCCCCAATGCCGATCAGCTGCTCTACGACACGATCTATCAGGAACGCTACATGGGGTTGCCCGCCGACAACGCCGATGGCTATCGACTCGGCTCGCCGCTGACCTACGCGAAGCAGTTGCAAGGCCACCTGCTCCTGGTCCACGGCACCGGTGACGACAACGGCCACTACCAGGGAACCGAGATGCTCATCAACGAGTTGATCGCCCTCAACAAGCGGTTTACCGTAATGCCCTACCCGGCGCGGTCACATGGGATCAGTGAAGGTCGTAACACCGTCCCGCACTTCTACTCGTTGCTGACGGACTACCTGCATGCCCACCTGCCAGTTCAGAAGCCAGAGTAATCGGCTCGATCACCGATTCAGCCAGTGATACGGTCCGTCTCGAAGTCACTGGTTTGGTCGTGTTTGTGTGCGGATTCTCGAATCGCTGCGATTCGGGGCCAAGAATCGGAGGCCGGTTCGGCGAAATCTGAATCACACAAAACCCGGCCAAGTCAACGAGCAATCGAGGCGACATGATCAACTGGGGAAGTGAACCCGCTGTCCCACACCGCAAGCTCCCTTTCGCACTTTCTGACGCGAGAAATCCACAACACTTTCCAAGAAGCGGAAATGCAGAATCACCAGACGATCTTGGTGGCAGTCCTCGTCTCACTGCTGGCGTCCTCGGCACTCGAAGCCCAAGTGCGTTTTCGCGCCACGGGCTCAGCACCCCGGTCCCCATGAAATCCCATCAACAGGGCGTGGTCGAGGTGCAGTTCGATCAGCCGGTAGCGAACTCGGAAGACCGTCGCGAAGTGCTGAACTACGTCCAGGCACTCGACCACGGGCTGCAGCGGCTGAAGGAGTTGCCGCTCTGCTTGCGGCTGCTGCGCGAGGTGCATGAGAAGCTGATGACGGGGGTCCGGGGCAGCGAGAAGAGGCCGGGGCGTTTCCGCGAATGTCCCGTGGTGATCGGTCACGAGGGGCAAGGCTTCGACGAAGCCCGGTTCGTCCCTCCCGCTGCGGAACACCTGACCGAGCTATTGAAGGACTATGAAAAATTCCTGAACAAACCGGGGGAGCTGCCGGTGGTGGTCCAATTGGCTCTGGCACACTATCAGTTCGAGGCGATCCATCCTTTCATGGACGGCAACGGGCGCATCGGTCGGCTGCTGATCACGCTGATGCTGTGCGAGAGGAAGTGCCTGTCGCAACCGCTGCTCTATCTGAGTGCGTACCTGGAACGGCACGATGACGAGTACAAGGATCACCTGCTGCGTGTCAGCCAGAACGGCACCTGGAGTGAATGGTTCGACTTCTTTGCTCGCGGGCTCGAAGAACAATCCCGCGACGCCGCCAACCGGGCGCGGCGGCTACTCCACTTGAGGCAGCAATATCGCGAGCGGCTTCAGAAATCGTCCGTGTCCTCGAACGTGCTGCTGGTCGTGGACCATCTGCTCCAGTCGCCGTATGTGACGATTCCGATCGTGCAGCGGTTATTGGGAGTCACCCACCGGGCGGCGTCGATGAACGTGGCCAAGCTCTTGGAACAGGGGATCCTGCAAGAGACTGACCCGACGCGAAAGTCGAGTCGCGTGTTTCATGCTCCTGAAGTTCTAGCGCTGCTGAACGCCGATCGTGTCGACCCGCCCGAAGTGTCGAGCGAGTCTCCCTGATGACCACCGAACCCGTGAAGCCCGTCCGACAACCACGTCGCTGGCTCCGCTGGATGGGCAGGCTGCTGGTGTTGATGGCGTTGTGCGGGGGGATGCTATTTCGTGCGTACTGGGTCAACCAGCGGTCGGATGCAGCCGTCGCTCGGCTCCGAGAAGTGGCTGATGTCTTTAATGTCGATTCGACACACTTTCCCTTCGCCCGATTCGTTCCGGCCCGGTTTCAGTCTCTGCTGCCGCAAAGACTCAATCCCTTTCTAGTCGCCTTCCGGTCGGGAACGCGAAACCCTGGAAAATACCTGCTAGAAATTCCGACACGGGGCCTCTATGAGCTCGTATTCTGTGAGTCCGACCTGACACCGGAAGACTTGAGCCTTATCCACCGATTTCCGAATCTGCAATGTCTCACGATGATCCATTGTCAACTTGCCGAGGGAACTCTCAGCGACCTCAAGAATTCACCACATCTAAAATATCTTGAAGTCCGGAAGTGTCAGTTCTCTTCGAGGGAGTCCATTGACTACGCGAGATTACCCAATCTGCATTTCCTGTTTTTGAAGGGGCCCAGCGCCGGTGACAGTCACCTTCGAGGATTGGCCGAACACCCATGCCTGAATGAGATCTACTTGGAAGAGACGGCAATCACGGACGAGGGCTTGCGAAACATCCGCCGCTTGCCGAGTCTCCAGAGACTTCATGTCGGAAAGACGCAAGTGACTGGGATCGGGCTGGCGGAACTGGACTCCCCGGTCACTCAGCTCAATCTGGTAGGAACACTGGCCGATGATCAGGCGATGACAGTCATTACCCGATTGTCATCGCTTGAGTTTCTCGATCTGGCACAGACCAAGGTCACGGTGGTGGGCGTCCGGCACCTCCAGCAGATGCCACAACTCCGCGACTTGGTGGTCGATCATTGTGACATCGGAGATGAGGCACTGGAGCCGTTGTCGGCCTTTCCCCAGTCGATTCGCTGGTCGGCCATCGGAACCCGCATGACACGACAACAAACGAGCGATGCCCCGCAAAGGCCGCTGTGAAGCTCACGGAGCTACGGGCTTTGGTTTGGGCGCGCCCTTCTTGACTGGCGGCTGGCCCTTCTTCGGTTTCTCCACATTCTCCGGCTTCTCCACTGCCGCTCGAATTCGCAGCGAACGGATCTTTACCGGGCGGGGGCCATACTTGGTGTCATAGGTTCCAAGATAGATCTGACCGGCGGTGTAGTTGTCCAGTGGGTACTCCTTGACGATCGCGGCTTCTCCGACCGTGACCGACAACAGCTTGTCTTTGACGATCATGCGGAACGGCTGGTCGCCCTTCCACTGAAATTGCTTGACCTCGTTATTGGTCAACACGATGGCTTCCGCTGCCCGGTACTCGCACACGAACCACGGAGCCCCGCTGTCTTTCAATGTCACATTCGACAGAGAGAAACCGTGCCCTTGGTTCCAGCCCAGTAACATCAGCCAGCCGCCGATCCCTTCCTGGTTGATCAGCCCTTCCATTTCGAACTGGTCAGCTGTGGCGAGGGAGAGGAGGGCGTTTTTGCCTTCGGTGACTTGGACCGCTCCCTGGACAGTGGCCCACTTGCCATCGACGTTGAATTCCCCGAGGCAGAAGGGATGGCCGACCGAGGGCCCGAGGAGTTTGAACTCTGGGACATTCTGGATGGGAGACTTCTCGGTGAACTCAACGATACCGGGACGAGGGCGAGCGGGATTAACGAGGACGGTCCACTTGTCGGTGATGTTGACCACTGGCAATAGCGGGGCCTCGGGAGCGGAATCTGGTGCTTCCTGCGGATCATCAGCGACGACTAAGAACATGCCAGTCCACGCAAACAACAAGAGGGCGAGGACGGAGAGCCGGACGGGCTGCCGCGTCACAGTTCTTATCGAAAACAGATCTAACGTACCCATCATGTCTGGCCCGCCTCTGAAGACGTCGAAGGATTGGCCACAACGGGAGTAGTCGGCGGTGCCGATTCACGATCCATCGCCGCCATACCTGAACCGAGAACCGAACCGTCTCCCAAAGCCATGCCGAAGCGTTCCCGGGACAGAGCGAACAGCTCTGTATTGAAAATCCGCACGAGGGCATACAAGCACGACGCCACGATCGGCCCGATGAACACGCCCCACAATCCCAGCGTCTGAATCCCTCCCAACACGCTCACCAGAGCCAGCAGCGGATGCAGCTTGGTATCGGTGTTGAGAACATACGCCCGCACGAGGTTGTCGAGCATTCCGACTACCACGATGCCGTAGGCAGTCAGCACCAGCCCCTGAATCCAATGTCCACCGGCGAACAGACTGATCGCAAACGGAGCCCACACAATCCACGCCCCAGCCAGCGGAATCAATGAGAATATGGTCGAGAGAATCAGAATCGCAAAGAGATGACCAAACCCAAACATCTCCAGCGCTACCGTCGTGGCGATCCCCTGCGCGATCGCCGCCATGAAGGTGGCCAAGACCACGCTGCGGACAGCTGTGGCGAACTCTCGGAGCAGTTCTCGCTGGTAGTCGACATGGACGGGAATCAGGGTTTCGGCGGCAGCGAGCAAAGCGGGACCGTCTGCGAGAAAGTAGTACAGCGCGATGACGTAGATCGTCAGTCCGATGAGCAGCATGACGGTCGTGGAGAGCAGCAGCCCGACGATGTCGACGGTCTTGGAAACAGTCGGTCCCAAGATGCCGAGTGAGCGATCCCCGAGGCCGGTGAGTGAGTCCCGGAGTTTCTCGCGGATCATCTCCTTGGCGGCTGCCTGGTTGGCCTGGCGATCTTGAGGCAGGAAGCCGTTGGCGAAGTCGACTGCCTGGCCAATCAGTTGGTCCGCCTTGGCGTTCAGATCGCCGGCCTTGAGGCTGACCTTGGCCCCGGCCTGCTTCAGGAACTCCTCATCGGTGACCGTATTGGCGATCGTGTAGAGTTCGAGTGAGGCGAGCAATGTGGCGACCGTGACAGGAATTAAGATCGCCATCAACACGCCGACTGAGAGGAATGCCGCCGCCAAACGGACCCGCCCCTTCAATCGCACGATCAGCTTCTGAAACCACGGCTGAACCAGCAGCGTCGTCACCCCGGCCAGAAAGAGCGGCATCACAAACGGGGCCAGGACGCGAAAAAACGTCAGTCCAAGAATGACGATCAGGGTCGACAGGATCGACAGTGAGACAATACGGGCCATCGTCGACCATTCCTCTCGCTCCCCCGCACCGAGACCGAAAGGCCGATGGGCAGTGGATGACCAACTGTTCGAGATTGCAAGCCGCCATTCTGACAGCGAGTTGCCCGAGTGCCAATTCCGACGCTCAAGATTCCCTGACCGAAGTGGCAACACTGTCGGGGATCGAATAACCTCATTGAGCAAATACGGTGAGGCTCTCCAGCGGATCGGAGGGTCTCCCATCGTGATGACGCAGGAAAGGCATGTGATGGCGGACTCTCTGACAGTGACCGACAACCGGACCGGGAAAACCTACACGCTCCCGATCACGGACGGGACCATTCGCGCCGCTGACCTGCGGCAGATCAAAGTCACCGACGCCGAATTCGGGATGATGAGCTACGACCCCGGGTTCCTGAACACAGCCTCGACCCGCAGCAGCATCACCGACATTGATGGGGACGCGGGCATCCTCCGCTACCGGGGTTATCCGATCGAGCAGTTGGCGGAACATAGCAACTTTCTGGAGACGGCCTACCTGTTGCTGAACGGTGAGCTTCCCAACTGCGACCAGTTGCTCCAGTGGGAACAATCGATTCAGCGGCACACGGTGGTTCACGAGAACGTCAAGCAGCTGATGGAAGGCTTCCGCTACGACGCCCACCCGATGGGGATGTTTATCAGCACGGTCGCTGGGCTGTCGACGTTCTACACCGAGGCGAAAAACGTTCGCGATCCGGCCTCTCGTAACAAGCAGATTACCCGTCTGATCGCCAAGGCCCCGACGATCGCGGCCTTCTCGTACCGGCACTGTCAGGGGTATCCCTATAACTACCCGAACAACAAGCTGAGCTACACGGGGAACTTCCTCGCCATGATGTTCAAGATGGTCGAGTCGACTTATGAGCCGCACCCAGTGCTGGCCAAGGCACTTGACATTCTGTTCATTCTGCACGCCGATCACGAGCAGAACTGCTCGACCAACGCGATGCGGGCGATTGGCTCGTCCGAAGCTGATCCGTACAGTGCGCTCGCCGGAGCCGCTGCGGCGTTGTATGGCCCACTGCATGGCGGGGCGAATGAAGCGGTTCTGAAGATGCTGGCCGAAATCGGCGATGTGAAGAACGTTTCGTCGTTCATCGAGCAGGTGAAGGGCGGCAAGTGCCGCCTGATGGGGTTCGGCCATCGGGTGTACAAGAACTACGACCCACGCGCCAAGATCATCAAACGGACTGCCGATGAGGTGTTCGAGGTGACGGGCCGCAATCCGCTGCTGGAGATTGCCCTTGAACTCGAGAAGATCGCCCTCAACGATGAGTATTTCATCAAGCGCAAGCTCTACCCAAACGTCGACTTCTACTCGGGGCTGATCTACCAGGCGATGGGCCTGCCGGTGACGATGTTCCCCGTCATGTTCGCGATTCCCCGCACGGTCGGCTGGCTGGCGCAATGGGCTGAACTCCTTGAAGACAGTGAGCAGAAGATCGCCCGCCCGCGCCAGATCTACACCGGCCACGGAGCCCGCGACTTCGTCCCGATCGATCGTCGATCGTAGGCGATGTCGCTCCGCGACTCGCTTTCCTCCTGCCTGAAGACTCGCTTCGAGCAGGTGCTTGTGAATTCAAACAATTCCTGCAAGAGGAATCTCCGTCGCGGAGCGACATGAGCTACGTAGGCGGTGCCACTCCGCAACTTGCATTCGTGCGGCCAATCACTCCCACACGGGACTCGCCATGACCGATCCAAACTTGCCATCGAAGAGACCTTCCGGGCTGCAGTTCTTCGATCCGAAGCAAGACTACACGATCGCGTGCAAACAATTACCACACTGGGCACAAGCGGGCACACTCGCCTTCATCACTTGGCGGACAGCCGATTCGCTCCCGAGAGAGGCCCTCGTCCGACTGAGTCGAAAGCGACAGGAGTTGCTCCGAGAATACCAGATTAATCCCGAAGGGGATTGGAAACTCGCGGTCTCGCATCTGCCTCCCGTGGCACGCGGTCACCTCCAATGGTTACTCTTCGCCGCCTGGGATGAACAGTTGGACGCCGCAGCGGGGGCGTGTGTCCTGCGTGAGCCAGCGTTGTCAAAAATCGTGATGGACAGCCTGCTACATTTTGACAACGCCCGGTATTTACTGACCGATGCCGTAGTAATGCCCAATCATGTCCATCTGCTGGTTGCGTTTCGAGAGGAAGGCTCATTGGTGACACAATGCACTTCCTGGAAACATTTCACCGCCACACAGATCAACCAGTGGTTGCGAAAGAATCGTGGAGCCACTGTGGAGAAGGCTTCAGGTTCTTTCTGGCAAGTTGAGCAATCCGACCATCTCGTCAGAAGCATTGAGGAATACGACAAGTATCGCAGATATCTCGCTGAGAATCCCGAACAGGCACACCTGACATTGGGGAGTTATCGTTATTACAGCAGGCCGACTGAGGAGGTCGGGACAATCTCTTGAACGGAGTTTTCTCAACGCTCGAATGCGAGTCGCGGAGCGACATCGCCTACGATACAACCCACCCCAGCACGTCATCCCAGAGGCCTCCCTCATGCCCCGGCGATCCCGAACACGCGGCGGTCTGCCCGAGTGGCTGAGCCTGACAGAACAGCCGGTCTTTGTCGTCGACTCCCGGCGGGTTGTGCTGTTCTTCAATCGCGGCTGTGAGCGGCTCACCGGCTGGGCCGCTGGGGATCTCATCGGCAAGGTGTGCGAGGTTCATGCGGATGGCGTTCCGGAGGAAACCACGACATGGCTTGCTGCGCTCTGCCCGCCAAGTGGCCTCGTCCCCGCATCGCACCGTGTCCATCTGCTGACTCGCGCGGGGCAGAGCCTCGACCGCGTGGCCCATTTCTTTCCGCTCCCGCCGCTCGATGCGGACCTCGAACAGCAGGAGCCGCTCCGCTGGCTGGGTGTCATCGGACTGCCACAGCTGCCGCTCACCGTCTCCCCCATTTCCGCAGAGTCAGAACGGCATGCCGAATTGTCAGCTCTCAAGTCCGAGCTGCGCCAGCGATACTCCATGACGCAGGTGGTCGCCCGCTGCTCGGCGATGCGCCGCGTGCTGGCCCAGCTCCAACTCGCTGTGACGTCTTCGACGTCGATCGCCTTCAGCGGTGCAGCGGGGACGGGCAAGGAGCATCTCGCCCGCGCGGTCCACTATGCGGGAGAGACTCGCATTCGAGCCTTCGTGCCAGTCGATTGCCGCCTCCCCACCAATCAACTCAGCGAGATCCTGGGGCGACTGATGAATCCCGATCGCGAGGAGCTGCCGATCCCGGTGTTACGTGTGGGTGCGGTGTTGCTTCAGCATGTCGAGAGCCTGCCTCGCGAATGGCAGCTGAAACTGACTGAGCAGGTCGATCTGTTGCCGGGACCAGTAGCGGTGCGCTGGATGATGTCGTCGGACTTGGCGCCGGACTCACTCGTGGAAGGAGAACAGCTGCTCCCGGCCTTTCGAGATCGCTTCGGCGTGCTGGAGGTCATGCTCCCAATCCTGAGCAATCGTCCTGACGACCTGCCGCTCCTCACGCAGCATGCCTTGGAGGTCTGCAACTCGGGCAGCGAGAAGCAGCTGACCGGTTTTAGTCCCGATGTCTGGGAGCAGTTCCGAGCCTACAACTGGCCGGGCCAAATCGACGAGCTGTTTGCCGTCGTGCGCGAAGCCCATCTGGCCAGTGCGGGTCCACTGGTGAGTGTCCCGGACCTGCCGTTCCGCTTTCGAGCGGGACAAGACGCTCAGTCGGTGAGTCCTCCGCCGGTCTTCGAGCAGGTGCCGCTCGATGAGTTACTGCTGCGTGTCGAGAAGGAGCAGATTCAATCGGCCCTCGCTCGCGCCGAGGGGAGCAAGCAGCTCGCCGCCGATCTGCTTGGCATCCCACGTGCCAAGCTTTACCGGCGTTTGGAGGCTCACGGCTTGTGGAAGCCAGGAGAGCCGTAGAACGGAATGAATTCCGTTCCTGCACTCGTAGAACAGTTCCAGAAATGGTGTTCACCAAACGAGCCGATGGGATGACGTTTTGGAACACGAATCTCCATGAATGATCTGGTCCGAAACAACTTCCCGAAAGTCCTGAAGAGGAATCACCGCAGAGGACGCGGAAGACCGCAGAGGTCCGAGTGATCTCTGGGATTTACCTCTGCGAACCCCTGCGTCCTCTGCGGTGATTTCCGGGAACTTGTATCGAGCCAGTTCCTAATCAACGCTAATCCGACTCTTGATTAGAGTCGATCCATGAAGATTCGTGTTTCAGACATGTGTAGTGAACACGATTTCTGTAACTGCCGTAGAACGGAATGAATCCCGATATCCGGGTGGAAGCCTCAATCGCCAACACCCCGCTGAAGTCTTCAGACTCCAGCGGGGTGATGATGTCTTTCGCAAGCGATCGCGAACGGTACGTTAGAACTCGCCAACGACCTCACCGCCTGCGCGGGTGCCCAGCGCCACCAGCGTCTGACCATCAATGTTCTCGCTGAGGAATCGAACCGATCCGTCTCCCAGCAAGGCATGCGTTCCGCCCGTATGGAACGAGTAGAATTCCGAGTCGTTGGCGCAGTTAATGAAGCAACTCCCGCCTCCCGCAGCCAGCGTGACGACACCTAAATTCGAGGTGTCGTTGTTGATCCCATTCGTGCCTGAGCCATCCAAGCTGAAGCCGTTGTTGATATCCGCCCAACCCCAGCCGTCCTTGGTCCAGTCCGTGCCGCCACCCGTTCCCGACTTGGGATTGATCGCGGGCATCTTGTTGACAAAGACCTTGGGGCGGCCTGCGTCCTCACCGACCAGAATTGTGCTGGAGAGTCCATCGAGAAACTTGCCCAGTCTCACTCCGTTGGGGCCGCGTCCCAGTCCACCATCTTTTTCCTTAATGCCCCAAGATGCCCCTCCCGAGGCGACATTCAATCCGTTGCGGACGGCATTGATTGACCCATAATCACTCAAGCCCCAGGCCGGCGTGTCGGATCGCAACGAATTCGTGATCGCGGTATACAGTGCCGAAGAGGGGATCGTGGCTGCTGCACCCGACGACGGGCAAACCATCATGGCCAAATTTGTCGTGGTCGCCTGATCGTTGGCCGGAGCGTACCAAGGAATGTTGGGATCATACAGGTTGTACAGGGGTGCCTGATCCATGTAAGGCAGGCAGGAAGTCACCCACGACTTTTGAAACCGAGGAGGGTTCAAGTCGATCCGGCTGGCCGGGAACATCGTGAAGGTACTCTCATAGTTGTGGAGAGCCAGACCCATCTGCTTCAGGTTGTTCTTGCAGGTTGAACGGCGAGCTGCCTCGCGGGCCTGCTGCACGGCGGGCAGGAGCAACGCGATCAGCACCGCAATGATGGCGATGACGACGAGCAACTCAATCAGTGTAAATCCACGCAACTTGCGAACGATCGGCATCGATCTTCCTCCGACTTTCTTCGAACTTCGGTGCCGTGGGACGTGCCATCGGCGGTTGGAAGCATATGTTCGCAACCGAAATGAAGACGGTGACAAGACGGCGTAAAATCTCCATGAATATCCAGCAGGTGAATCGATCCCCCCATGAAAAAAGCCCCTGACCATGGGTCAGAGGCTTGTCAATACGACGTGATCATAGGGCGACCATCCTCACGGAGTAATCGTCACAGCCTCTTGCTGGTGGATCGAATTCGGCAGATCGGTACTGAGCAACTCCACTCCCACCAGCGGGGTCCCTTCTTCCGCAGCTGTCAGCACAATGTCGAACGTCTGATTGGAATTAGGGGCCAGCTCCTCCAAGGCGGCGAAGGTGATGTACTTCCCCTCCTGGGTATAGGCCACCGGCCCCTTGGCGGAGACGAGCTGCATTTGCGGAGGCAGTTCAAAGAGAGCCTGCACCTGCTTGGCGGGGGCACTCCCCTTGTTGCCGACCGTCACTCGCATGGAGACCTGGTCGCCGACAGCCACGGCTTTGCCATCGCCCTGGAAATCGAGCGTGAGTGAGGAGAATCCCTGGACATCGAGTTCCGTGCCCAGCTCTGCCCGATGGCCCGAGGCTGCCACAGCTTGCACCTTGCCCGCGAGCTTACCGGCCCGCGCGGCGACGACAGAGAGCTTCAAGTCGGAGTACTGCCCCGGACCGAGTTCGGAGACGGTCCAAGTGACGGTGCGATCCTTGGGCATCCAGCGGAACTTCCCCGTGTCGCCGACGGGGGTCACGCCCTCGGGGAGTTGTTCCGTAATGATGACGTTCTTCATCGTCTCGACGGAGTGATTGGTCACCTTCGTCGTGAACTCCGCCGGACGATTGACGAAGCGGCGGACATGGCCATCACGGCTCAGCGTTAGCCGCGACTCGATCACACTCAGATCGAGCGTGCGATTTTCCTGCTCGATCCCGTTGGCGGTAACGATGACCGAAGGAGTGAATCGGCCTTGCTCAGTGGCTGTTACGGCCAAATCGATCTCTTTCGACTGCCCCGGAGCGAGAGTGCCCAGGTCTTGGTCGAGGTCCAGGCCAGCATCGTGGAAGAGACCTTCCTGCAAGACGGCACGCAGAGTCGCCTTGCGGGCAGTACCAGTCCCCGTATTTGTGATCACAAACTTGAGGGGCACCAATTCGCCCACCGCGACTTCGGGTGGGTGCTTGATCGACAGCGTCAGTGTGGGGGCTGTCACGACGGTCTTGGTCGCCACCCGTGCCGCGAATCGCACGGTGGCCACACTGCCGATGGGACCGGCCTCCAGCGGAGTCACTTCGACCTTGATCACCTGCTGGGTGTTGGGTGCCATCGTCTCCAGTTCCCAACGCAAGATGCGGTCTCGACCGATGTGGGCCTGTGGCTGAGAACGCTCCATGCGGGTTCCCTTCGCGATTCGCTCTTCGACAACCACATACTCTGCGGGGACGGAGCCGACGTTCTGGACGATGATCTCGTAGACGAATTTCTCCCCGACCTCGGCTTCGGCCTGGGCCTTCTTTTCGATCCGCAATTGAGGCTGCTGCGTCGGAGTGAGCAGCGGATCTTCGACCGTGGCATCGCCGATCAACATCTCTGGCGTGATTGTGCGTGCGGGGAGGTTGTTCGAGGGAATCGAGGATCGCGAAGCCGGTGCCTCATCGGTCTCTTGCCCGACGGCATGAGTATGGGTCGGAGTGCGAGCGGGCTGCCGATTGGGAGCCAGATTGAGCGGAGCGGGTTCGGTTTCCAATCCCGGAGAAGGGACTTCCTCGACAGGAGTCGGCACCGATATGCGGTTACGAGGGGCGAATGGACTGGGGGCGGGTGAGGTCTCGACCGGTTGTGGCTCGTCGGCAGCCTCGGGCACCGTCCCTAAATCGGGAGCGGAGATATCCCACGGTGAGACGTCCTCTTCCGGGGTCGTGATGTCCTCAGCTGGCGGGATCGCTGGCCCACGACTGCGACCAACCGGCTGGGGATTCAGCACTCCGGGTTCACCAGTGGGCGAGGCGTCCACGGCTTCAGGCTCTGAGGAAAACTCACTGGGAGTGGCAGGCTCGTCCGTCGCGTCTGGCACGAACTCTAAACCACTGTCGCCGAAATCCTCGGCATTGGCTGGGACGATGCGACTGGGTGTTCGGCTGCGGGGCAACTCACCCGAGTCGGCACTCTGAGTGAGTTGGGAATTCGGAATGGCCATCAGCACGGGCGCTCCGGTCGCCACTGGCAATCGATTTAGCGGGCGGGTCTCCAGGGCAGCCGAATGGGGAGCGGCTCCTTCCAATGTCCGGGCGCGAATGACCGGTGTTGGTGTCGGCTCCAGTTCCGAGGCTTCCAGAACCTCCAGTGAAGCGACGCCTGGTTCCGGCTCCGATTGCTCGGGGGTTTCCGCCAGCGAAGGCTCATCCTGCTCCGGCGGGAACGCAGCTGGCATCCCTCGTGGCGTCGACTCTTCGACTTCGAGCGAGTCACGGGCAAAGGCCGGATCTGCCATGGCGAGCAGATTGTCCTCGGCGGACTCCACCACCGCAGGCAGCACCTTGGACTTGGCAGGTTTCGGGATCGGCTGACCCCCGAGACCCACGCCTTCTTCAGGCTCGCCTCCAAGCTCTGAGAATTGTGATTGGTCCGCAGCCGTGATCGGCTGGAGTTCGGTGTTGGCTTTCCACACGGCAAAACAGCCTGCGGAAATGACGCCGGAGAGAGCGAGAAATTTGAGAAATAGAGTTGGCACGGGAGTCCTTTCCCTGGCAGTCTCTGCGGGTTGATACCCGAGTCGCTGCCACAGTCTGCATGGCCACCATCATCAGCGTGGCAGTCGTGTCCAGCTCCGCCCGTCCGGGACGAAACTCGCCTTCCTCGGCAACTTTTGCCGCACGACAGACGGGTTCTTAGCAGTTCTTGCAAAATCGGGAAAGAGGAGTTTCAGAGGTTGAGGCAGCACTGAGTGCGAAACTCCAGCGATGGGACACGGAACTCCGCCCAACCTCTGCGTCCGAGGAAGTCTGAAACGCATGGACGCTGAGAGCGCCGAGGAAGAACAGAGACGTGCAGTCGACCGGGAGGTAGCCTGGCCGGGTGAAACGAGCGGACGCTGGGGAGGGGAGGAGAGGGAATCGCGGAGTCTGTTGCGTCTCCAGCGCGCCGATCCGGCGAGCCGGATGGCGTCAGCCTCCGGACCTGGCCGCTCAACGACCCAGTCCGGGGGCGGACGCCGCCCCGCTCGCTGACGTTTGAGCCGGAGGCCAGCTGACCACGCCAGACAGAGCCCTGGGGTTCACCAACTCGACAGCCATGAAAACGCCGTTTCATCCGGCCAGAGGCAGCCTCACTCATCCCCCAAAGATTCTCCGCGTCCTCCGCGCACTCTGCGTTTCACAATCTTTTCCTTCGCCTGCCAGAAAACTCCCCCCTGCCCAGGGAACACGTCCGTCGCCGTGATGGCGCTGGTCCCGTACCAGTCCCCCCCTGGATCTGGTGCGGCCACGGCCTGGATGGCCAGCGCCGAGAAGCATACGATGAGGAGGAGTCCGCCGAGCAGTCCCCGGGAACAATCATCCAGTGCGTCTCGCCTTCCGGGCAGCCACTTGCTCGAGAGTGCAAGACGCACTGAGTGATTGCTCTGGGATGTCAGGCTTTGGAGGGCTTGCGTGAAACCGTGGATTCGTACACAGATGGCCCCGATTTTCACCGATGTCAGAGTGCTGACCAGCCATCAGCCACCTCGGTGCGATGCCGTAAACTCTCCCTGGATCTGTGGAAATCTGTGTATCCCACTTCCTCGTTGATTGTCCGTCAGCGACAGGAATATTTCGAGCACTTCATGCGGGTGTTGGGCGATCGGTCCGTGGAAACATACCCGCCAGACTTCCGAAGTCTTGGAAGACTTCGGAAGTCTGGCGGGACACGAACTCTGGCTGATCGCCCAGGGGTTGTGTCTGGGGATCACTCTCGGGCAGCACCAAGTGCGTCTCGCACTCCTTGCTCAATGGCAATTCAAAACGGTCTTTACCCAAATTCCCACACCACGCTAAACTAAAGTGGCTCATGCTGCGTCAAGGAAACGGCCCAAGTCGGGTGGCTGTGGGCGTTTGCCGGGGAAGGGGTTTGCCATGTGGTACGACGTGCTGGTCGTGTGTGTGCTGTTGTTCTTTCTGGTCCGGGGGGCATCCCGTGGCTTGGTTTGGCAATTGGCTGGCATCCTCGGGATTCTGCTCTGCGTCACGTTTGCGGGAACCGCCTCGAAGGTCATTGGCCCGCATATCAACCTGCCGCAGCCGACCAACCAGTGGGCTGTGATGTTCATCACGTACATGCTGGCGTCACTGGTGGCGTTTGGGTTTGCCCGGACTTTGAACGGGTGGATCGAGAAGATGGAGATGAAGGAGTACAACCGCCATCTGGGTGCGGTGTTTGGGCTCCTCAAGGGGGCCTTGCTCGTATTGATCATGACCTTCATGATCGTCACCTTCTCGGAGCGGAGCCGCAACTCGCTGAAGGACTCCCAGGCGGCGCACATCGCCGCCCGCATCATCCATCAAATCGAGCCTCTCGTTCCCGACAAGTTGTACGGTGCGGTCGCGAAGTATATCCAGATGTTTGACGCCACTGGGTTCGTGGCACATGACCCGAACGAGGAGCTGGAAGAAGTCCTCCCGGGCGACATGGGGAATGAGAATGCCCCTCTCGATGAGGACACCGCGCTCGGGCAGACCGAACCGTTTGACCCGTTTGGCATGCTCTCTGGCTCTAAGCCGAAGCCGTCGGGGAATCAAACCTCATCCGATCCGGAAGAGGTCAGCCCGGATTTGCTCACCGAACTTCGCCGAACGGTGGGCAGCAAAGCGTCACGCCTGATCGAAGAAGAACTGCGAGCGGCCACCCCCCAGGTCAAAGCCCGGATCGAGCAGAATATCGCGGACGCCCTGCAATCCGGTGGCACGCAATCCAAACGTCAGCTGCAAGAGCGGCTGCTCGATGAGGGAGAGGACGGCCTGCTGGTCCAGCTCTTGGAGGACTGGGCGGCGGACACGCTGGGCGGCGGCGAAGTGACTCCAGTCACTCGACCGAAGGCCACAACTCCGTCACGAAACACGCTCGCGCGTCCGCCAGTCACGAATCCGCAACAGCCAATCGCTCAACAGCCGAAGACAACTCGCCCGCCCGTGGCGAATGGAGCCCGGACGATGTTGGATGAGATCGTGGCGACCAAGAGTCAGTTCGCCTCAGTCCGAAAGAACCTCAAAGCAGAGTACACGGAACGGCTCCAGATGCTCCCTCAAAATGTGGCCACAGCTGTCCAGGAAGACTGGTATGGCGACCTGACCAATTCGGCGACCGATCAGGATGTTCAGACCGATTCGAAGACGCCCCTGCAAGAGAGAATCATTCGACAGCTGGGGGCCGCTCGCTATCCCGAATCGAAGTTGTCGCCCGCCATGCAAAATTGGTTGAAGCAATTCCGGATGACCGCCGAGGGGGCCGGAGTGTTACGGTAAGCGGCTAATAGAAATATTGACTCGCCAGGTTTGGGAGGAGTGTGGTCCCCATTCTCTGTCGGGACAACCTCAGCCATCACACTCTTCGCCCCACAGGGGCCAAACTCGATAGCCCAGCGGCGCAGCCCTGGGAGTGCATGGCCCATCACCGATCCAGGCCCAACGGGCCGCCACTCGCTCCCTCTCCGAAGTTGGTGCTCAAGAGTAGGACAAAGATGCTGAACCATCTTTGATGCCTGCTGATCGCCCTTTGTGCGGACTCGAGTTGCAACCCGTGGGGCCTTGGGGCCTGTGGGGATCCGAGTTCCTAGGGCTGCCGCCCTAGGCTATCGAGTCAGGCCCCTTCGGGGCCGGGGAGCGTGAACCTGCGTCGAAGGGCGACCACACTACTTCGGAAGTCTCATGGGACGGGGAGTTCGGGCAGTGTCGGCAGCAGGAGCGGTCCTCGTCCGGCACCCGGTTGAGGCGGTTGAGGCTGAGCGGGAGCCTGCTGAGTCAGGGCATCAATCTCCTCGGGAGTGGGAGCAGCCACCGACTGGTCCCGGGCGGGTGCAGCATCGAGGAACGCTCGCAAATGCAACTGCTCCCCCTCCAGTTTCAGAGCGGTATCAAACAGCGTCCGAAACCGATCATCACCATCCAGAAACAGGACGATCCCCAGGAGAAAGATCCGGTCGGAATCGCGGACATCGACCTTGGTCCAGTCGGCGACACGCTGCTTGAGTTGTAGCTTGGAAACGCCGTTTTGCAGGCCGAACAATTGGTCCAGTGAATCGACCCGAGCGGGATAGCTCGGGTCGACATCCGTCATCTGCTTCAGGAACCCGACCGCCGCCCGAAAATCTCCTCGAGCGGCCTTAGCCACGGCCAGACGAACATACGGCTCGGGCCGATCCGGAGCCGCCTGGACCGACTTCGCATAACTTTTCTCGGCGGCTAAATAGTCCAAATTGATAAACAGGCGATCCCCAGCGGCCTGCAACCGGACACTCCTCAGCTGCGCCTCGGGAGTCGAGGGTTGGACCAAGCTGCGGTGGGTTCGTGAGATGGGTTTGATCTTCTCGCCGCGAGGGGCATCCACACTGGCCTCGTCGAGCATCCATTGGGGCAGTGGGGGCAGGACCGGCTGCGGGTTGACGTAAATCGGGGGGGCCCAGTCGATGGGAGCGCCCCACCCGTTGTAGTCATAGCCTCCGCCGTAGTAGTAGTTGCCGTACAGCGGACCAGAGTAGCCCACACGGAAACCGGGCACTCCATAGTAAACGCTGGAATAATTCGAATAGCCAAAACCGAACGGCGATGAATGGTGATACCCGACCCCATAGCTCGGGCCAGAGTATCCTCCATATCCATATCCCGGAGCGGGTGCTGGGCCATGGCAGTGACGGCCTCCGTAATTGCCACCGTAAGAGGAAAACGTCATCTGCGGGATGAAGACATCCGTCCGCATTTGCGGAATGAACGTATCGGTCTGACTGAGGGGGAGCTGCGAGAACCCCCGTGAGGGACACAAAAAGACGCAAACAGCAAAAGCCATCCAGAATCGCATGGTCTCTCCCCCACTGTCACCGGGAGGTGAGTGGAGAGGTCCACGTTGAAGACTTCCCCACGCATGCCATCCAGCGTTCCGTAGATTCTACCCAACCTGAATTCGTTGGCGCATGGCGAATCGGCAGCGTCGGGATGGATTTTGGCAAGTCGTCCGGCCACCAGCCAGTCCACTGGGAATGGCACACAGGGACTCCACTGGACCCGTTTATGTCGCTGCGGGTTTGACGGGAATGGCTTTCCCATCCAGCGAGGTCTCCCAGACAATCAACATCCGTTCGTCGAGCATGATTGTCCAATTGTCACCGTCATCGCGCAGCTCAATCCCCAGCTTCTGCAAAGCCTCCGCTTGCGAAGACGCCTTGGGCGTGATGCCATCATCGTGAATCGCTCGAAACGCCTCGAGATGCGGCCAGTCCTTCTGGATCGTATTCATACAGGCCAAGATCGTGCGGCATTGAGCCCCGGGGCTGAATCCGGCCCGACGGGCGATTGAGGTGAGCGTGGCGTATTGATTCTCTTTCTTCAATCCGTACAGAATCTCAGCCACAAGTTCGGCGCGCAATGA
Source organism: Planctomycetota bacterium (assembly GCA_031431195.1). Taxonomy (GTDB): domain Bacteria; phylum Planctomycetota; class Planctomycetia; order Planctomycetales; family Planctomycetaceae; genus TH-plancto1. The sequence continues at coordinate 34,779 of JANPCU010000232.1, forward strand.
CGACATCAGTCTCTCCAATTCCATCCCATAAGGACTGCACGGCACATCGCCGCAACCTTACAGCTCTCTGCAATGTGTGAATCTCAACTCCCACACTATCGCCGATGACGCCAGACAGCAAGGGTCATCGTGCTGGGAGATTTTTTAGGGGTGCATCCGTCCCGTGTCGGTATCGAGGACCAGTCGCCCAGCTGCCCCACGGCCTGTAGCTTTTGTGTTGGATTCCTGTCGGTATTGGAGCGGCAGGGACGGGCAGCGTGGGGCAGGGGCGAGGCCGCAGGGGGCGTGGGGACAGATGGTGTTGTGGGCGACGCGGCATCCGGTGCCGATGCCGGATGAGATTCCGTCGCAGATCGATGGGTCGCCTGGAGAGGCGGGGAATGACCTGTCTGGGGGGCCGCCGCGGATTCATCTGTGGGGGCTGGCGACCACACTCCTGCGGAAGTCTGGGTGGCAATCGTCTCTGACTGCTCGACTCAAAGATAGACGTCGCCCGACGCCCTCGCGGCGAACGTCATCCTCACGCACCGAGGACCGGGAAACACCCGACCCACAGAGCAGCCCAGCCCACACTTCCACAGGCCGTCACGCGGCGGGTTGCAGATTAGACACCAGGCTTGATCGAGGGAATTCAATCGGCAGGCGGCAGGGATCGTCGAGATCCGAATTCACTCACCAGGGATTCGAGAGATGGCACTCACCTCGTATCACTTTGCGGCATGGCTGGCACTCGATACAAACGCACAAAGACCTCGGAAAACCCCCGGACATCACCCCCATGCTCCCGATTGTTCAAATCTCCCTCGACCTGACCAACATCGACGAAGCCCTCGAAACCGCCCACATGGCGATGCGGGCCGGGGTGGACTGGTTGGAAGCCGGGACTCCGCTGATTCTGGCCGAGGGGCTGCATGGCATCCGGGCCCTGCGGAAAGCGTTCCCCGGCATCCCGATCGTGGCTGACCTCAAGACGATGGACGGCGGCTACCTGGAAGCCGAAATGATGGCCAAGGCCGGGGCCACGCATGTCGTCGTGATGGAGCGCTCGCACCCCGAGACAATCAAGTGCGTCGTCAAGGCCGGTCGCGATCACGGCGTCAAAGTCATGGGCGACAACATGGCTGCAGCCTGCATGATCGAGTCGGCCAAACGCCTCGAAGATCTCGGCTGTGACTTCGTGATCCATCACATCGGCTACGACGAACGCCGCGGCATCGTCGCCGCCGGAGGCCGACAGCCCAGCCCCCTCGACCAGCTGCGCGAGGTGGTCCAAGCTGTGAGCATCCCGGTGCAAGCCGTCGGCGGCCTGACCCTCGAACAAGCGATCCGCACCCCCGAATACGGTGCCCCGCTGGTGGTCCTCGGTGCCCCCCTGACCATCGACGCCGACGCCTTCAAGACGGCGAGCGGGAACCTGGAAGAGTCCCTGCGGATGATCTGCCAGCAGGTGCATGCCTACGGGGATGTGAAGGTTGGGAAGCGGTCGGAATAATAAAAGGCCTCCCAACTGACGGTGAGTTCTACGAAACCGGGCAAGGCTTGCTCGATGTTGCCTGGTCCACTGTGCTTGAGTAATTCGATGCGTTTCATGCGGGGCAATATGTCAGGACAAGGCGACGAGTTCGTAGGAGAGCGAGACGATTTCTGGAAGGCGCCACAGAGACGACTCTCGACCTCACTGACGATCATGCAACAAGGGGTAGAGTTCATTCTGAGGGGGCGTATCGCGAGCGTCTCTTCGTTCGTGCAGTCGCCAGATCCACCCGAAACGTTCAAGCAAAACCATCACTGTTCGACTTATCGCCGGGCAGTTGTGTTGTCCGCCAGGCGATCGGCCAGACTTCGCGTCTCGAAAGACTTCCGAAGTCTTCCGAGACTTCGGAAGTCTGGTGGGTATGTTTCCACAGACCGATCGCCTCATGAATCACCCAGGCCACTGCCTGCGGGGTGGTGGTGACGAGGCCACATTCCCATCGGAGTTCACCGATTACACCCTCCGGCCCACGCATCGCTCACCGAAATATGGACAGAATCGGGTTTCATTGCGAACCAACCCTTCGCCCCTTACAATATTGTGCTTCCGTTTCATCCAGACCCGTGGAGCCCGTGATGGTTTACCGACCGCGTACCAAGGCGAAAATCGCCAAGAAGCAGAAGCGTTGTGGCAAGTGCAATGCTCTGGTCAGCTACCGCTCCCGCTGCAAGAAGTGCCACAAGGTTGTAAGCTAACTCCTGACAGCAGAACGGGTTGCCATGAGTGCTGAATCTCGACTGACTGAGCTGGGTTTGGTTCTGCCGCCGGTTCCCAAGGCGGGCGGGATCTACAAGCCGGTGGTTCAGGTGGGCAACCTGCTGTACGTGTCGGGCCACGGTCCGATGCGGGCGGATGGAACGCTGATCACCGGAAAGGTCGGACTCGACCTGACGGAAGAGCAGGGTTTCGAGGCGGCGCGCGCTGTCGGTTTGACGTTACTCGCGACTGTGCGGAATGCATTGGGCTCTTTGGATCGCATTCAGCGCACGATCAAAACACTCGGTATGGTCAATGCTGTCCCCGAGTTCACGCGGCACCCCGCTGTGATCAACGGGTTCAGCCAGTTGTTAAAAGACTTGTTCGGCGAGGATGGTGTGGGGGCCCGCAGTGCAGTCGGCATGGGCTCACTACCCGGGAATATCGCCGTGGAAGTCGAGGTGATTTTCGAGCTGCAGGACTGAGATTCCGCAGGCCTCACGATTTCTCGGGATGCAGCTGGAAAAAGACGTATCCCTCGCGCGGAGGGAACTGAGACATTTTGTAGGACGGACGTCCTCGTCCGTCCGTGAGCGAACACTCGGGGAATGACGGACTCGCAAGTCCGTCGTAAGTCTCATTCCGACCCGCGTGAAGCATGTTACGGAAGAGTAGGCTCTCGCGCAGGCTAAAACCCACGCTGCGTTTTGTCAGACTCGCAGCCCAAGAAACTTTCTGCTTCCCACCTCTTTCGGGGAATAATTCGATCAGAATCGGTCTCCTGATGGATGAGGCTCCAGCGAAATCTCGCCGGAACGAATCAACACACACTTGTTAGAGGAACACTCTCATGAAGCGAATTTCTGCACTGGCTTTGGCAATGGGTCTGATGGTCGGATGCGAGAAGGCCGCCGATGTGCCTGCGACTCCACCCACGAACACGGCCTCCGATCCTGCCGAGATGATGAAGAAGATGCAGGGTGAAATGGACGCCACCGCGAAGGCGGCTGGCGACGCTGCAACTGCAACCGGAGACGCAGTGAAGGACGCTGCAACTGCAACCGGAGACGCAGTGAAGGACGCTGCTGCTACAACCGGAGACGCAGTGAAGGACGCTGCTGCTGCAACCGGGGACGCGGTGAAGGACGCTGCTGCTGCAACCGGGGACGCGGTGAAGGACGCTGCTGCTACAACCGAAGACGCGGTGAAGGACGCTGCCGACGCTCCGAAGCCCTAATGTCAGCTTCATAGTGAATCCTCAAAGCGGTGGCGAGTTCTCGGACTCACCACCGTTTTTTCGCTGCCTCCGTGTCAAGCACACGTAGCCAACTCTACGCCCGTGAATCGAATTCCAGGTCACATTCAATCTGGTCTGATGATCTCGATTCAGAAGCTGTGGTTGATGATGACTCCCGGTCGCTAGCCCGAGATTTCAGTCGTTCAGTCAGGCTTGTCGGCCCTCGTGGGATAGGCTTCTAGCCTGTCAGTCTTAGTCACTGTCGACAGGCTGGAAGCCTATCCCACGGTCGGTTTTCTCGGACTGCTTGCCACACGAAACTCACGTAGGCCAGCGGCGGCGGCGCATTCGCTGGACCACCTCCGCGATCCGCCGAGCGGCCTCGTCGATCTCCTCAACGGTATTCCCCCGGCCCACGCTGAACCGCAGCGAGGCTCGTGCTGTCTCGCGTGAGCAACCCATCGCTAGCAAAATCGGAGCCGGTTCGCTCGACCCGCTGGCACAGGCACTCCCCATCGAGCAGCAGACTCCCGCCAGATCGAGAGCGACGAGTAACGCCTCGCCATCGCAACCGGGAAACGCCACGTTGAGGGTATTCGGCAATCGCTCCGCCCCGGCTCCATGAATCACGATCGGGTAGCAAGTCTCGCTCAGTTGGGTTTCGAACCGGTCGCGCAGACTCGTCAGGGACGTGTGAATCCGCTGCCGGTCCCCATGCCAGAGTTCGAGGGCCTTGGCCAATCCCACTGCCAGGGCGACCGGCTCCGTCCCCGCCCGCTGCTCGCGCTCCTGATGCCCACCGAACAACAGCGGCCCGAGACGTGTCTGCTCCCGAATCAGTAGCGCCCCGATCCCGCGCGGACCGTGAAACTTGTGCGCCCCGAGTGACAGCGTAGTCGCCCCGAGGGCATGAAAGTCGACATCGATCTTGCCGACCGCCTGGACCGCATCCAAGTGCAGCGGCACGTGATGCTCGGCACACAAGCTCGCCAGTTGACCGACCGGCTGGATGACGCCCGTCTCATTATGGGCCAGGAGCAGCGTCACCAATCGCAGCTGGGACCAGTCGAGCTTGGTCATTGACTCTGGTGGGAGCAATCCCAGTTCATCGAGCGAGAGCGTGATGCGCGACCACCCCGTGGTCTCCAACCGCCGGACCGCCATCTCAACGGACGGATGTTCTCCGAGTGGGAGAGCGATGCTCCCGGTGCGGCCCTGTGTCAGTCCGAAGAGGGCGGCGTTGTTCGCCTCGGTGCCGCCGCTGGTAAAGACGACTTCGGAGGGCTGGGCTCCGAGGATCGAGGCCACCGATTCGCGGGCTTCTTCCAGCGCTCGCCGCGCCCGCCGTCCCGCCGAATGGCGGCTACCGGGATTGCCGTACGCCTCCCTCCAGGCGACCTCCATCGCGGCGATCACCTCCGGGTCCGGAGGCGTCGTCGCGTTGTGGTCGAGGTTGATCGGGGAAGACGACATGAAGATCCAGGAGACTGAAATCGACCAATGAACAGACCGTGTTGAATGTCGCAAAGTCGAAACGGCGAGTGCAATCCACGCTGCCGGACTTCCCAGCGCAGCCTCGGGTTCACAACCAATCGGAAGCGGTCGTCAGAAGGCACATCGAGCAACGGCTCTGTACCCCGAAGGGGTTGCAGGCGATAGCCCAGGGTTGGCGACCGAAGGGAGCCTACCCTGGGTTGGGACGCCGAAGGAGAGTGAACCCTGAAGGGGTTCTACACGACTTGGTGGGCGGGGGTACAACCCCTTCAGGGTTGGGGCGGGCGAGGGCGGTGTGACCCAGAGTGCGCTCCCGTTGGTCGCGACCCTGGGCTATCGCCTACAACCCCCTCGGGGTACAGAGGCTTGGCGACCATCGAGCATTTGTGCAGCGTCCGCAAATGTCAGACGTGAGTCGCCCAGAAGTCTTGGCCGACGAGCCGTTGGACGACTTCGCGAGGCTTCAGCACCGGGAGCAACGGCATCTTTACGCAACCTCGACCATCTGCGTCCCGACAAACTCAGACTCCATGAGGGGCGGGCCGTCCTCCAACAGCTTGGCCACGACCTCGTGGAGGTTCTCGCGAAGTTCCTCCTGAGTTTCCCCTTGCGAATGCGCACCCGGAAACCCAGGCACGTAACCTACGTACAGGCCGGTCTCCGGGCAACGTTCGATGACCGCAGTGAAGACTGACATGAACAATGACTCCTCGTTCAGAACGGCGGAGACTTATGATTCGCATTACTGATCGGACCGGGCACGAACCATTTGCACTATCCCCCAGATGATCAGGCCAACCCCGACCACCACAGCTCCCACGGTACTATCCGTTCCTCGAATCGCAATCTGTCCGGACAGCCCGCCGATCAGGAAGACCAGCCCGATGATGATGTTCCACATGCGAAACTCTCCAGTTCATTGAGACACTACGGAAAACGCTTCGCTTCGCGGCACGGCTAAACATCTGGCTAAATGCGGAAAGCTGATCGCTCGCGGCTTCCCGACTAAAACAACTCGTGAATCTCCCGCTTCCCGAAGTCGACAATCGGGAATGGTCGACCCGCCGGGCCGGGGAGCAGTGTATCCAGGTCGAGTCCCAGGCTGTGGAAGACGGTCGCCACGACTTCGCCCGGGCCGACCGGGCGATCCGCAGGGACGCCGCCGATGGGGTCGCTGGCCCCGACAGCTTGGCCGCCCTTCACGCCGCCACCGGCGAAGTAGACGGTGTAGCACTGCGGCCAGTGGTCGCGGCCACCCGCGGGATTCACGCGCGGTGTGCGACCGAACTCGGCGAAGTTGCAGACCATCGTCTTGTCGAGCATGCCGCGCTCGGAAAGATCCTCGATCAGGGCCGAGTACGCCTTGTCATACATCGGGGCCACGATGTCCCGCATCCCCTCAATCGAGGTGAACGGCTTCGACCCGTGGATGTCCCAGGTGATCTCGTCGAACACCGTCAGGAACGTATTGATCGTCACGAACCGCACCCCGGCTTCGATCAGTCGCCGTGCCAGCAGGCAGCACTGCCCGAACCGGTTCATGCCGTAACGCTCACGAACCTCGGGCTTCTCCTTGGTCAGGTCAAACGCCCCACGGGCCTGGTCCGAGGTCATCAACCGGAAGGCCGCCTGGAAATTGCCATCTAGCAGAGCGGCACTTTCGCTCGCCTCGAACTCGCTCACCCTAGCATCGACGATATCGCGCATCGAGCGGCGACGGTTGAGCCGCACGGTGCCAATGTCAGCAGGCGGCAACAGGTCGGGCACCTTGAAGTTCGCCACCGACGGGTCGGCCATCAGCGAGAACGGGTCCATCGCCTTGCCAAGGAAGCCGCCCGCTTGGCCGTTCGGCAGGTTCCCGCCCCCGCGACCCATCGTCTCTGGCAACACCACAAACGGCGGCAAGTCGGTCTTCCGCCCCTTCAGATACGACAGCACTGCTCCCGCATGCGGCGTGTTCACTCCGCCCGAGAACTGCCGACCCGTCTGCATCATCTGCCATCCGGCATCATGCACAGCTGCCCCGGTGTGACTGACCGACCGCACGAAGCCGATCTTGTCGGCGATCTTGGCATGCAGCGGGAGGATCTCGGAGAGCTGAATGCCGGGCGCAGAAGTATTGATGGCGTTGAACGGGCCACGCACTTCGGCAGGGGCGTTCGGCTTCATATCGAAGGTGTCGAGCTGACTCGGGGCTCCGAGGTTGAAGATCATGATGCAGGCCCGGTCGTCGTTGGGCGACTGACCGGATTGTTCTTTGGCGGCGAGGTATTGCGGCAGCGAGAGACCAATCGCCCCCAGCGCCCCGACCTGCATGAAATCCCGCCGGGTCCGCCCGTCGCAGGTGGTGGTCTTCCCGTCTCCCGTGAATGTCAGCATGGCTGGGCCTCTGCTCCGAATGAATGGTGAGTGTGCGACCAGTGGATCACTCCACTCTGAACCCGAACACATTTATGCTAAATGATCTTCGACCCGAGCGAAAGAGGTGAGTCGCCCGCTGGATGTCGGGATGTTGCGACCCATCATCGGTGAACTGACCCCCACGGGGTCTCGCCTCGTCGCCCAGGGGTGCCCGCATTGCGGGAAACCCTGGGTTGACGACCGTTTCGCGTATCTCAACCCCCACGGGGTCGCGGCAGGTTGGGACGCAACCCCCGTGGCGGTTGATGGTTTTCGATCCCAGACACCCAGGGTCTACCGCTGCGCGGCTGACCCTGGGCGATGAGACGAGACCCCGTGGGGGTCGAGGACGAGAGTGCATTCACGATTCACCGACGATTGAGACGCACACACGGATGTCGGGATGTTGCTGGTCATTCATCCCGAGGTCGGATTCCGCTGTCATCAACCGGCTCGACCCTCGATGGATGTGCTGCCAGACTCCCATGAGTTGCAGCGAGCGGATGACCACTCGCTCGGAACTCGATCCCTAACATTCTTGTCGGGACATTCGATGTTCCGATCACCCACCCAATCAGAAACAAGTCACCACTTTGACAGTCGCCTCGAAATTCACGAAGATACAGAAGCCGGGCGATTAGCTCAGTTGGTTAGAGCGCCACTCTTACACAGTGGATGTCGTGGGTTCGAGTCCCTCATCGCCCACTTGTCGGCTAGGTGAAACACTGGGAATCCAGTCTTTTTCCTTGCGGGTGGAATTGTCTCGCGACTCCATGCGGGGTCGTGCGGACGGTTGCTGCGTCGGAATCTGCGTCGGATTTTCAATACCCGACGCACGCTCAAAATCTTCTTCTGTTGTTTGCAGGTAATGTCGCTGAGCCACGGTGATCGAATTGCCGATCCAGTCGCAAACCGCCTTAATGGGATGAACCTTGGCAAGATCGGTTTCGCAGCTGGCCCGGAGATTGTGGAACAACTTCGGCCAGGGCTTCACACCAGCCCGGTTGATGATCTTCAGTAGTCGCGTTCGCAGGTTCGTGTTGTTATCCCGGTAACGTGCAATCACGAACTCGCTCTTGTCACCGTTCAACTCACATGCTTCTTCCAAGTATGAACGCAGCTCCGGGAAGATCGGGACGACCCGCATGGCTCCGCCTTCATGATGCTCCGTTTTGCAGGAACGCACTGTCATTCGAGATCGCTCCCAGTTCACATCCTCCCATCGCAGGGCAAGATGCTCACTCGGACACCGCAAACCGGCGAACCGACTGAGGGCGAACAGCAGACGCCATTCTGCGTCCGGGCATGCGTCCAGAACCGCTTTGGCGGTCGCAGTGGTGATGTAGGCTTGCCGTTCCTGATTGCTGCCCGTGGTTGTGGGAATGTCGCGTTGCTTGAAAGGGTTGGCCTCAATCAACTCCCGGTCGAGCGCGTCGGCAAACAGTTGCTTGGCGACTCCGCAAGTCCGGCGAACGGTGTTCTCTGCCAATTCTTGACCGATGAGATACTGTCGGAATCCCTTGGCAGCGGCCTTCGTAATGGATCGAAGTGATGCTGTTCCTTCGAAATAGGCCAACAGATGTTTGCGAGTCCGTTTCCAGACCGTCTTGGTTGACGGCTTGGCGTCGTTTCGGCTGGAAATGTATTCGTCGATAAAGGCTTCCAGGCTGGACGAACCTCGCGATGCGACCAGCCCCACGCGAGACAGCTTGGAGTAGAGAACCGGTTCCAGCTTCCGGACGTATTGAGCGGTTTCTGGTTCGACAGGTAACTTTGAGATCACACCGATCAGCAGCTTCTCGACATGCCCCTGCAACATCGCGGCGTTCTTGGCTGTCATCTTGCCGAGATAGACAGTCTTCCGGATTCCAGCGGGGTCCGTGAACTGGAGTTTCCGCAGTCCTTTGGCATCGGTAGAGACACTGGCCATCGTTCACCTCTCCTTTTTCACGGGCTTCCGCCCCATTGTGATTGTCAGTTGCAGGCATTCGCCCACGGCGTTCATGGCTTCCATCGAGAGGCCGCGCTGCCCCAGATAAAACTTGCTCAGCGTCGGTTCGCTGATACCGGTCTCTTTCGAGATGCGGTAGCGGGTCAGCCCGGAATCTTCGATGGCCTGACGCAGCTGATCGGTCAGCAGTCCAGGCGGTTTCTTCGGCATGGCCAGAATCCTTTCGATACTGTTCTTTTCGGATAGCAGTATTGACGGGGAGGAGAGGGAATGTCAATGCACCATCGCGGGAAGGGTCGCGACGATTCGAGGATGGATCGTTTCGGGTGATTCGCATAGATGCGCAGCGATCTGGGGACTCCCTGAACTTGATCCCCTATGTGAAATCTCAAGGCATTCCACATAGAGGCTCAACTTGAGGGCGTCTCGGGGAAGTTTGATCCGCTATGGAAACGGATCGTCAAAGTCAGTCGGATCACTGATTCCATTTGGCGGTCGGGAGAGCGTCCACCACACTGCCGAATCTGGACCGAACCCGATCCGTTGGGATTTCACCCCTGCGGATTTCTTCGCGAGTTTCAGGGTCGCTGGTGAGAAATCCGCATCGTCTGCCATCTCTGTGACGCTGGATGACAGGAGCGAGCGAGCGGAGAGACACTCCGTCAGCCAGGACACTCCACGGGTGACTTCCTCACCCGATCCATTCGTCCTCGCCTTGGGGCGGTCTTCAGTTTCCAGATGTTCGTCGGCTGTCATTGTGACTGGAGATTCCTCCCAACAGACGACGCCATCGGTGAGACGGTAGGCCAGCCCTGTCGACTCCTCGCTGACGTTCATTTTCGCCAAGAGGATCAATCGCCTTTGTTCGTCGTCATGATCTTTGGCGACATGCCAAACCGCGCGCGCCGCAGCCGCGAACGCCAGCGAACCCATCGCGCGATAAACGGCCTTGCCACCCGCTCCCTTGGAAAGATGCGTGACCATGACAACCGCGACACGGTGTTGGCTGGCCATCTGAGCGAGCGGAGCCAGCATTCGCCGAACATCGGCGTTCTTGTGGGAGTCGGTCGATCCGCAGTAGGCCGAGATCGGATCAATGACGACCAACCGGGTATCGGGATGGGATTCAACAACGCGGATCAAGTCTGGCAAGTCCCGGTCGAGAGAGAAGCCCCGAGTCCGTTCATTGCCGTGTTCGTCGGTTGTCCGAATGCCCTCAATCGCGATGACTCGACTGGGGTTCCCCCCGGCTTGTTTCAACCGGGGCAGAACGGTATCAGCCACATCGTCCTCGCAATTGAACAACACGACAGTTCCGATGGGCTGCGGAACGCCAGGGCAATCGGGCCACGGGGAACCGGTCGAGACGCGGGACGCCATATCGATTGTCACGAACGACTTGCCCAACCCCGGATCACCGGCCAACAACGTCAGCTTGCCAAGAGGAATCCGCCCCGGCCAGAGCCATGCCAGGGGTTCTTCCGTCACATCGGAAAGTCGGACGATGACAGCTTCTGACTGGACTTCGCCGGTCCGCGTCTTTTTCGGTTGTCGTGACGGTTTGACAACATCCGCAGTTGCGGCCATCTCTTCCACCCTCGCTCGAAGTTCCTCTGGTTCCACGGCGTCCCCCTGCGCTTTCACCCAATCGAAGATGTCCCCCTTGTCGGGGAGTTCCGGCAGTTCGACCACTTTGACCACGGCGGGCGGGGCCAGCCGCGACAGAATGCCCGTCACGGCTTCGGCGTATTGCTGTCCAGGGGCGTCGTGGTCCGGTAGGATGACCACTGCCTTTCCGGCCAGTGGTCCCCAGTCGGTCTGCGCTGCCGACAGCGAACCATGAGCCGATGTCGTCGCCGTCAGTCCGATCGACCGCGCGGCGTCCGCTGCCTTTTCCCCCTCGCACACGTACACGCGGTCCGCATTGGCCAGTTCCGGCAGCCGGTACAGCGGTCGGGGGTCAGGCATGCCACCCAGCCGCCAGCCGTCGGCGTGTCGGCTCACCGGACGAATGTCTTTCGTCCCGTCCGGCAAGTCCCAGCGCAAGTTGATCCCCACTGGCACCCCGGCGGCATCGTGATAGGTCCAGGACGCGCTCACCGGACCGTGACGGCGCTCGAGTGCTGCCACAGCTTCTTCGTAAGTCGCGAACGCCCGCCCCTGCGGTTTCGCGGCCTCGCGTCTACGGTTCCCCGGTTTCGTCTGGACTTGCCGGGGTTCCGTAGACGTAGACGCCGTAGACCGATTCGGGAACAAGTCGGCAGGCTGCAACCCCACCTCATCACAGATCGCATCGACCGGGCATCCCGCGAAACAGTGAATGAGCGCCCGCCCATCGTCCCCTTCCGAGATCGACAGACTCGCCCGACTGTCCTCATGCGCCGGACAGCAAGCCGTCCAGCCGTTCCCGGATTTTGTGGCGTCGGGAAGCAGTGACAGTATCTTCTCCAAGGGGGTCATGCCTCACCCCCATTCGTGGCATCCAGACGGTTTGAACCGGCCTGCCGAGTGAGCCAGGCTTGCAGCTCTGTGACCGGGTAGAGAACCGCCCGGCGTTTCCCGGTTCCGATGCGGACGCATGGGATATGCCCGTCATGGGTCAGCTGCCACAACAGCCGTTCCGAGATGCCCAACACCTTGGCGGCCTCACGGGGACGCAGCGCCAACGGTTGGGGGAGGATGGGTTCATTCGACATCGTTCGATCTTCCAACGAATCGCAGTCCACGATTTGCGGTCTGCACACCCGTTGGCCGACCGTTCGGCAACAAAATGCCGAACGGTCTTCGAATCGCACAGAAACGCAGCAAATCGCCTGACTTCGTGTCGAACAGAATTTCGACAATCGTTCGGTCATTCCCTGCCGAACGACCGAACGTTTTTTGCCGAACGGTGGCAAGGGGGGGGGGATGTTTTTTCATTTCCCACGCGCGTAACCGATCACACGCGGTACATATGGGAACAGTTCTAATCTCCTCACCCCCCCTGGGTACTCCAGACTCGATAGCCCCACATTCCAGGATTGAATTCTGGATCGTTCATTGAATTGCTCACCACAAACTGCGGAATCATTGTCCGTCTGCAATCGTCTAAGCGGGCGATTCCAAGCCAGCGAACTCCCGATGCGGGTTAATCGTCTTCTCTCTCATCACGGTTTGGCACACTGCTCAGACTCCCTCCCTGTCGCAACTTACGCGGGGAGATTTCCCCTCTCAATGCTTGGAGAGCGAGTTTCAAAGAACTCGATTCTCGGCAGTCCCTCTGGTATTGCGCAGGACTTCCGAACTCCTTTTTGAAAAACTCGGAAACAGTCGACTTTGCAAATCCTGATTGTCGAACCAGTTCACTGCTTTCGATCGGCTCAAGCCAAAGGCCGTTGTCCTCGGAATACCGGTGATGTTTCGAAAGTATCGCGATGAACTTCGTCCTCGAACCAGTGTCGTCTGAGTTCTTCTTGGTCTTAGGCGTCTTCCTGTCCTTGCCCGTCAGAACTTGTTTCGCCGGTTCCACTGACACGGGTTCGCCGATGAGCTTGGCCCGGTATGCCTCCCATTCAGCGTCCGTAGCCAACACGCAGGCGGGCGACTTCCCCCGCAGCATCCGATAGGCGAAATCCTGTGTAACTTCCCAGATCTCTCCGGCGGCGCAGGGGAGAGTCTCACAGCCTTCCGATCGATGTTCGTAGATGACACCTTGATTCATGTGGATCGAAAATCGTCCCGGAGTCAGGAACCGAACAATCAGCGTTGACGGCCCGGAGTGTGGGATTCCTTTCTTGAATCGGCGTTTCCTTCTTGCGTCGACTTGGGATTTGGATTGACTTTCGGAATGATCGATTGTGTCCCGGTCTCGCTTCAGATCTTCCGGAGTGGCCAGTTCAACCACCGGCTTCTTTTCGAGCAAATGGCGAACCGCTAATTCCTTTTCAACCGGCCAGACCTCCCCGATTCCGCAGCTTCGCTTGTCGCTGGCCCAGCCACCTTGAATGAACCGAACGATCAGCTTCGGCGTGTCCAGGGGAACCATCCCGAGTTGCTGGCTCAATGGATCTTTGGCGGTTGCTTCCTCATTCTTATCTGCGTCCAGCATGACAGTCTCATATCGGCTCAAATCGTCTGGAGTGGCATACTCGACCTTAGCTGGCCACATCTCAGAGGGTAGTCCCATCGGTCGATACGCGAACAGCCTCTTGGCGGTTTGAGAGTCGATCTCTGCGACCGTTCCGGGGCAAACAGGACGACCGTTGATCGTTCCTTTGGCGTGATCCAAGAACCGAATTATCACGGTTGCCGGTTCATTCGGGTCCGGCGGTGGCGCGATGGGCAACACGATTCCGCTGGCCCCCTCACGCCATTCCCAACCGGGCGGCAACCAATCGTTCTCGATGAAGGGCGACGGTTCGGGATCTTCGGGAAGTGGACTCCTCTCACTCTCCTCCTTGAGGCGGCTCAGCAAGAGGCGGCGCTGATTGATGCGGTCATCATTCCGTTGACTTTGCTCCGCTTCGGAGATCGGTGGAGTCTGTGGCGCTTGGCTCGGCTCATCAGTCGAGCCCTGAACATTCAATTCCGTCGGCGCACGAGGATCATCCCCGCCGGGGTTCGTTCCAGGCATGTCAGCTACTCCCAGACGGGACGACCAGCGGGCAGGACGGGGAGTAGCTCCGCCCCGCCCGCTGGTCTGTTTTCAGCGATCGAGGTTTGCAACCCCCGACCGCACCCGATGCCGGATTATTCCCAATCGCGATTCCGGGTTCCATCCCGCGCGAGTCACCGGGCAGAAACGGACACCTGCCGGGGGGGGGAGGTCCGCCGAAACAAACCCGGCTGGATATCCGCTCGCAGCCACGCGCGCATTTTTGGCAAAAAATGGGGATACCCCCCCCCTCTGTTTTGGATCATGCGAACTATCGCGTGTCAAGTCATCCGAAATCTAGGTTTTTGACTCGCGGTGTTGCTCGTTACCGCAAAAAGTCGAGCGAGATGGTCGCGAAAGTGACCCGAAAAAGCGGTATTTCACGGCGTTTGAACCCTGTTTTGATAGGGTATTTGACGTGCGTACGCCTCGTATTTTGCATGAAGCTGGTCTTCAGAGCGTTACCGAATTCATTCAGCGACTGCTCACACGCCCGCCGGTCTGGGGATCGGCATCCGGGGCGGGGCGGTGTCCCACATCATCTGGACTTCATCGGGAGTCAGCCCATAGGCGGCTGTTCGACGGTCATTCGCCCCATCACGGCGCATACTCCCCGCCAGCGGTCACGCGGGCCTGCCCCACGGCGACCAGGGTTTCGAGGAGTTCGGCGACGGTGGCTTTGTTCGCCTTGGTGAACTGGCTCGCGATGGTGGCAGCTGTGGCGGGTTTGTTGTGCGTGGTGAGGGCTTGGCGGACGGCGCGGATGCGTTCGGGGAGGGTGGTTGGCCAGTCGGCCTTGGCGGGCTTGGCGGGCTTGGGGGCGGCTTTCTTCTTGCCCTTGGCCTTGGGGGCGTCTTCGCTGTCGTCTTCGTCCTCATCGGCTTCGGCGAATGACTGTTGCGTCTTTGCCGGAACACCAGTTTGCGGGTTCTGGAACTCTGGACGCAGCCAGCGGATTTTCCCGGCGGCTTCTTCGGCGGCTCGCTCGTGATTCAGAGCGACTAGCCGTTCCAGAATCTCTTCATCGCTCAGCGTCCCCGGCCAGCCGTACGCCGCGAACACGGCGGCATCGAGGCCCTCGTGAATCTGTTTCAGCACCGACACCAGCCCGTCATCGTGAATCTTCCGCTCCTTGGTCGTCAGCGGTTCGCCGGATCGCAGCTTCTCCAGGACGTTATACATCCCGGTCATCGTCAGATCGGGATGCAACAGCTGTTGCCGCTTGCGATGGGCATCAAGCTGTTCCCCGAGTTCGCGGATGCGTTGCTTCTGCGGTTCGGTGGCATCGGGGAACGGGAAGGGTTCGAAGCATCGAACATTCTGATAACGAGGATCGTTGCCGACTCCAAGCCTTCCTCCGGCTGCTAATGACCACTTGACGTGAACGCTACTGGAAAGGACTCCCAGACCAAAGCCATCGTCTAACGCGAACGTTATCAATACATTGTCTGGAAGAACCGCTTTAGGGAGGAAGATAAAGAATCGATGCTTTGCCGTCTCAATAGTCGCGACATACCGTTCAAGTCCCTTTTGAGAATCTCGCATCTCCACTCTTTGACGACCGTACAGCCACCAGTTCTCACGAATTCCTTGGTCTCGGTTCTGATCTCTCTCTGGCTTCACATGGGTCAGCACATGCTGAAACACAGTCGGAAATCTCATTGAAGCAGTCGCGACATCAAGTCCAAACAGGTCGATGACCTTGGAGTTTCGCGGTGTCTGAGCAATGTCTCGCCCGTTTCGGTAATCCTTTATCACCGAATCCTCGCCGGGGAATTTCAATGCGTCTTTGTCGGAGAGAATGAACCCAGATCCATGAAGTTTGACGCCAGCAAAAGACAGATTTGCATTCGCCTGAAGCGCGACACAGGAATCGAGATCAGCACCGATGGAAAGGTCGGGGCGAATATGTCCGATACGAGTTGTGAACGTATCGCCTGTTGTGGCATGTGTACCGGTCTTCTCAGGAATGATCGTCAATAATCTCGCTAGTCGAACATCTCCGCGTTTGCCAGCGACAGTCATAGAGATTCTTACGTCTGCACCCTCTGCGGAATCTACCCAAGGATGATCGGCAACAGCGAAGCGAATCTCACATTGGGAATTATCAACGATGTGAGATGCGACCACTCTGCGGTTAAAACTCTGGCGAAGACTGTTTGTCGTGATGAACCCAAACTGTTGACACGTCCCAATCTCGACTTCACATGCGGCTCGGTCCCACCAATACATCACGTAGTCGGCTTTGTTCGGAACGGTTGGGAAAACATCCCATAGTGCGGCGGTGTATCCATCGCCGAACTCTTGGCGTAATTTCCACCCACCCACAAATGGCGGATTCCCGACGATATAATCGGCCTTCGGCCACTCCGCTTTACGCGGGTTGATGTACCGCAGTTCCTGCACACGGGCGGTCTCATCGGGGACATCTTCCCCGGTGACGGGATGGGTCTTCATCGTCCGGCCATCCCAGCGGTTGACGGGGTGTCCGGCCTCATCGGTCACGGGTTCGATGGCATCCCACGCCAGCACGGCATCGCGGCATTCGATGTTCTTGAACCGCTTGATGATCGGCTCTTTGATCGGGGCGTTCTTCCCCAGCGTGCGGGAGTGCCATTGCAGATACCCGATCCACAGCACCAGA
>JANPCU010000233.1:0-5802 GCA_031431195.1 Planctomycetota bacterium
TATAGCACCACCGGCTGCCCTTTTATTCGCTCGAACGTCGCCGCCCAATGCGGCTCCAATAGCTTCTCTGGCGTGACCTTTATATTAACGAAATAACGATACGCTGCCGTCGTCCCCGCCAGCCCACTACACGCCGCATTAATCGACACTATCGGCTGCCGCGACAACGACTCGATCAACTCCACCACCCGCTCATTCAACCGCCGATCCCCCAGATTCATCTGCGCGAACTCGCTTGCAATATCCATCGTCTCCCGCCTCCCTGCCCACTCGAGATGCGATTCCACACACCAATTCCATGGCGCAAATCTCCTGCCAGAGTACATGGTCCGTGGTGGATTATTTCGGAGAGTTGTGTAGAAAGGTCAGACGAGGATTGTCCGTCGTACGGGTACGCGGACGGCTACGGACCGTCGACCACCTGGAACTGACCCGTTGTGCCTTCTGGGCGGGCGAGTTCCAGCCGCATGCCAGGGACCTTTCGAGCAGCGGTGTCGACCCGCAGCGTGATCGTCTGCCTCCCCGGCGTCAGTTCGATCGTGGCACCGGCGGGGGACTCGATGATCTCCTTACCCAGCCAGACGGTCAGCCCCTGTACGGAGTCGAAGTTCAGTTTCGCGCTCCCCGCTTCCACGACATCGATCTCTCCCTGAAGATAGAACACAGGAGACTTCTGCGACTTCGCAATCTCATCCAGCGGTAACGTCCCGTTCACCAGCGAATACGCCGAACCCCAGATCCCGTTGGCGAGGATCTCCGTCTCGAATACCACCAGATTCGGCACCGCACTCAGCCATTCCGGCTGGGGCTGATAGAGCAACCGCCAGCGCTGGAACCTCTGCGTCGTGCGGACCTCGTACTCGCCCGGCTGGCCCATCAGCGACAAGAACTTGAGCAGGTCGAGCGTCTCGCTCTGTGTCATCAGCGTCGGCAGCCCCTTGGGCATCAGCGACTTCCCCTCGACCTCTTCATCAATGTCAGTGATCGGGATTTCAATCAGCTTGCTCTCCGTGTTTCGCAGGACTAGCTTCTGCTCCGTCCGGTCGATCGTGATCCCCTGAAACACGCGGCCTTCGATGGTCGTCACGGTGCGACTAATGAACGCCTCCTTGATCTGGGCATCGGGATCGAACAAGGCGTTCACCAGATACTCCATCGGCGAGTTCGCCCCGACCGGAGTCAGGTCGGGGCCGATCTGGCCACCCGCTTTGTTGACCGCATGGCACTTCATACAACTGAGATCATTACGGCGGAAGACCTGCTCGCCTCGGGCCGCGTCACCCTTCTCGGCAGCGGCATTGGCCAGGGCGGTGATCTGCTGGGGCGTCAGTTTGAGCGGCTTGGCGCTGACTCCGGCTTGAGGTGCCAGAATATCAATCAGCGCAGCATCGCTGCGGCCCTCGGCATAGACTCGGCGGAGGCAGACCTTCGCCACATCCTGCGGGAGCGGTGTCGCTTTGAGGGCTTCCCCGAGCTGGGCAGCTCCCCCGTCGCGAGACAGCATTGCATCGATGAGCGGAGCCGGGTCATCCTCGGGAGTGGTCGACTGGAGAACCGCCGCCGCCGCCTTCGCCCCGGCGGCCAAGTCGATCCCGACCAGCGTCGTAACGCCCAGCGACCGGTTGAGGTACGACTGCCCGTCGGTCAGCAGTTCGCCCGCGATCGACTTCGCCGTATCGGCATCAACCATCGCCAAAGCCGACAAGGCCGCTGTGCGAATCGTGTTCGTGCTCTCCTTCGAGCGGGCCAGCTGCGCTAGCAGCGGGGCGGGGTCGGGGTCTTTCCAGGCTTGGGCCAGTTCAATCGCGCGCAGCTGGAGCGCGGCATCCGGGTTGGTCGCGGGATCGAGCAATCGCCCCAGCCGCTGGCGGTCAGCGGGGAGTGTCTTGCGATGGAGGGCGGCCTCCTTCAGCCACACCAGCGACCGCTGCCGCAGTTCCGGGGCGAAGGTTTTCTCGTCGAGAGTCTGCTCGAAGACAAACGCGAGGTCATGCTCGTTCCCCCGTGTGCAGACCATCTCGACCACACTGCCCAACCGGGCCGGCGGCACCTTGCCGCTCTTGAGCAGCTTGAGGACTGACGCCACCGCCGAGGGGGGATCATCCGCCCGCAGTACCATTCCGTGGAAGACAAGGACGCCGACAAGTCCGACAAGGCACAGACCACGCACAAGAATTCTGTTCAACCGACCACTCACACTGAGACCGCGAAACCAACAGTCACCATTATGACGAGGCCCGACACCGCCCGCGACCGTCGGGCGATCTCGACTTCATGCAGCGCAATATGAGACATTTCGGCGAGCGTCCGGCGTCAGCCGGATGGTGCTTCGGGGATTCACCGCAGAACCAGGGGGCTGACATCGCCCCGCTCGCCATCACGTCACGACGCTTGTTTCATCCTCAACAAGAAAACGCACGAACGGCAGAGGCCGTTCGTGCGTTGAAATCGAATCATGTGGAGATCAGAACGAGTGCCCCATCAAGACCGAGCCGCGAGAGCTGTCTTCGCGGCGGGCTTCACTTCGGGTTGCTCGCGGTTCATCAACCAGACCAGAGCCGGGCTGGCGATGTAGATCGAGCTGTAGGTTCCGACCACGATCCCGATGGTCAAGCTGAACGCGAATCCTCGCAGTCCCTCGCCGCCGAAGAAGTAGAGAATCGCCGAGGTAATGATCGTCGTGACCGAGGTCAGCAATGTGCGCGAGAGCGTCTGATTAAGGCTCAGGTTCACCATTTCCCAGGTGATCTTGGGGTTCTTGCCCCGCACTTCGCGGATGCGGTCGAACACGACAATCGTGTCGTTCATCGAGTACCCAATGATGGTCAGGAACGCCGCGATCATGGTCAGGTTGATCTTGAAGTCGATCAAGTACAAGGCCCGCCCCAATGCGTAGTGGCTCAGATACGCCCCCACCGTGACCGCTCCGAGCGTGAACGCCACGTCATGAAACACGGCAATCGTGGCCGCGAGTCCGAACGTCATCCCGTGGAACCGGAACCACAGATAGGCAGTAATGGCCAGCAAAGAGATGGCAATCGCCAACACCGCTCGCATCTGGGTATCGCTGGCCACCGAGGCCGAGAACGTCGTCAATTCCTCGAACAGCGGCTGGCGGTCGAGTTTCTTCATCAGGGCCAGCGGCACCTGGGCTGCATCTTCCGCACTGATTAGATTCGACAGACGTACGGCAATCGAGGTCGTCTTGTCTGTGGGAGCGGCAGCGGGCACCGCGTTACGAGCTTCGACCAGCTTCTCGGGGTCTTGGTACTTCTGGCCTGCAGCACCGATGTCGCGGAGGACTTCACGCACGGATTCCGCAAACGCCGAGGCGGTGAGAGTCTGACCAACAGTGGCGGTGAACTGCTGGCCCCCTTCAAAGGATTTCTCATAGGCCAGGGCCGAGTCTTCCAGCTTTTCTGGACTTGGCAGAATCACGCTGGCCGCGCCCAACTGCAAAGACTGCTGCACGAGCTTGAAGGAGGAACCTTCGAATGCGGTTCGCATCTTCTCTCGCAGCTGGCCCTCAATGTTCTGGCCCCCAGCCTGAGTGGCCACATCGTCCTCGTCATTGATGGTTCGCATGCGGAAGAGTTCAGCGGGCAGGCCTTTGTCATCGGTGACTTCCAGTCGCTCCAGGGAGATGCCCTCCCCGAATGGCTTGACCAACTGAGACCGCACCTGGTCGATGTCGCTGTTCTTCGCTCCGTCAAAGCGGAAGGTCACCATCTCTCCCCCGCGGAAGTCGATGTCGAGGCTGTCCCGACCTCGGAACGCCACGACGAGCAACCCCAGCAGGATGACCACTTGCGAGCCAATCACGAACTGCTTGGTCTTGCCCACGAAGTCGATATTGGTCTGCTTCACAATACTGAACATTTTGAGGGTCTTGAGTCGACCGGTCCGCTCCAACAGTTCGAAGATCACCCGGGCGACATAGACCGTGGTGAACAAGCTGATCACGATGCCGATGAACAACGTGACCGCGAAGCCCTTCACCTGGTCGGTGCCGACGTAGTACAGCACCGTGGCGGAGATCAGCGTGGTGGCGTTGGAGTCGATGATCGTGCCCAGGGCTTTATCAAAGCCGTTCTTGATGGCCATCCGCATACTCGACCCCTTGGCGAGTTCTTCCCGCATGCGTTCGAAGATCAGCACGTTCGAGTCGACGGCCATCGAGACCGAAAGGACGACCCCCGCGATCCCCGGCAGCGTGAGCGTGGCATCGATGAGAGCCATCGACGCCAGCAGCAGCAACAGATTGAACGACAGGCACAGGTCCGCAATCAGACCAGCCTTCAAGTAATAACACGCGGTGATCAGGAACACCGCGATCATCGACACCAAGGTCGCCCGCAGTCCGGTCGACCGGATGTCCTCACCCAGCAGGGGGGAGATCGTGAACTCGTTGGCGGGTTCCTTAACGAGTGGCACCTTCAAGGCACCAGCATTCAACACCGCGATCAGCTCATCGATTTCGCTTTGCGAGAACGTTCCAGAAATCTGGCCGCTCCCACTGATCCGGTCGTTGATCGTCGGAGCCGAATGAATCTCGTCATTGAGCAGAATCGCCAACTGGGTTTTGAAACCACTGCCTGGCTTCGGCAGATGGTCTCCGGTCAGCTTGCCGAAGAGCGCTCCCCCACGACTGTTGAACGTGAAGGAGACCACGGGCCTCCCCCCCTCCCCAGTGTCCTGCCGCGTATTCACCAAGTCATTGCCGGTGATGCGACGTTCCGGTTTGGGTTCGCACACGACCAAGAATTCCGTGATCGACTTCCCGTTGCGCTCGAACGTGCGCGACTTGGCACTGGCTCCACCCACATCTTTGTAGTCGCCCACATTCTCTTTTTCGGTTTTCTCCCGAACGATGCCCGGTTCACGCCATTTGAGAATCAGTTCCCCCTTGGCATTATAAATCTCTCGGACTCCGGTTCCCTTGTTGGTCTGGACTTGATCAGCTAAGTCAATCTCGTCGGTATGCTCCACCGAGTTGGCCAGCATGCAAAATTCCAACTCTCCCAGGTTCGTGATCTGGTTCTTGATTTGCTGTGTGCGTTCCGCATCGGCACCGGGGACGATGACTTCGATCCGGTCAGTGCCGACCAGACGCACGGTCATTTCCTCGGTGCCCGACGGGTTGATCCGCTTGTTGATCGCAGCCACCATCTCTTGCATCGATTGAGAGTTGATTTCCTTCTTGCTGGCATTCGCAGCTGCCCGGTCGACTTGAAATACGAGGTTCGTCCCCCCGGCGAGGTCGATGCCGTAGTTGAAGACCTTGACCAATTGGCGGGGCTGGCCCGGTTCCTTGGGGTCTTCTGTCAGCATATGGACCGCAAACGGGGCGATGCCGATCACGAGCGCGAATAGGACGATCCCGATCCGGTTCCCCATGTCCTTGACCTTGAGGGCGTTCGCCAGCCACTGGCCGATCACGAACGGCAGAATGATCAAGGCCACTAGAGAGAGCAGCACGACCCAGAGAGGTGTGCCGGACGAAGTCTTCGTTGCGGCGTCCGCAGCGATCTCGGCGGCCTTTTCGACGACTTTCGCCGTCGTCTCCGCAGCGGCCTCTTGAGCCAGGATCAAACTGGACAGATTCAGATTCGAAAACCAGTGATTCATGGACACTTTGCTCCGCCTCCGCGTGGGAGGGTTCGGCACACCCGAGGGTGCCACCGTGTGATGTCGTTAACTTGTTCCAGAACACAATCTTGTTGGCCCGTGGGATAGGCTTCTAGCCTGTCATCTCTGATGATGACAGGCTTCTAGCCTGTCATCATCAGAGATGACAGGCTA
>JANPCU010000234.1:0-11958 GCA_031431195.1 Planctomycetota bacterium
CGCGACGTTTGCCCACGCCGGGGCCATGCGCAAAGCCGACTGACCCCGCCACCCGCCACGAAAGGCGACAACCTCATTTCACGCGCGAGCGGGCCTTGTCGTAGACACGGACGTATTCGGCTGCACTGCGGGCCCAGGACCAGTCGCGGTTCATGCCGTTGCGGATCAGACGGCTCCACGTCGGCTTGTCGTGCTGGAATACGCCGACCGCGCGCCACACCGTGGAGAGGAACGCATCCGCCGAAAACTGGGCGAACTTGAATCCGGTGGCGGTGCCGTTGCCGATCGCTTCGGGCGAGCAGTCGACGACGGAGTCGGCCAGACCTCCAACATTGCTGACGATCGGAGGCGTGCCATAGGCCGAGCTGTACATCTGGTTGAGACCGCACGGCTCGAACTGACTCGGCATCAGGAAAGCATCGATCCCCGCTTCAACCCGGTGCGCCAATCCCTCGTTGAAGCCAATGACAGCTGCGACCTTGGTGGGGAACTGCACCTTGAGTTCTTGCAGCCACTTCTCGTACTTGGTCTCCCCGGTGCCAAGGCAGATGAACTGCACATCGGCCCGGAAGAGTTCCGAAGCTCGTGAGGCGATCAGCCCCAGCCCCTTCTGGTCGGTGAGGCGGGAAATCAGACCGAGGAGCATGGCGTCCGGGCGTTGCGGCAAGCCCATTTCCCGTTGCAGAGCCGCCTTGCACGCGGCCTTGCCGTCTTTGACGGTCTCCAAGGTATATCGCTGTGCAATGGCTGTGTCAGTGGCCGGGTTCCACTCCGTCGTGTCGACCCCATTCATGATGCCGACGAGCGAATCACCGCGCGTCTGGAGCGCCGGGTCGAGACCATATCCGAACTCGGGTCGGCAGATTTCCTTGGCATAAGTCGGACTGACTGTGGTCACCACCTCGGACATCGCGATGCCAGCCTTGAGCAGATTCAGCTCGCCGAAATACTCCAGTTGTCGCCAATTGAACAGCTCCCAGCGCAGGCCGGAGAGCTTATACGCCCACCAGGGGAAGCGTCCTTGGAACGCCATGTTGTGGATCGTGAAGACGCTGGCCGTCTTCTGGAACCACGGCTGAAGTCGGTACTCGCTGGCCAGCAACGCGGGGATGATGCCAGTCTGCCAGTCGTTAGCGTGAATGATGTCGGGCTGGAGGTCGAGTTTGCGAACAGCTTCGAGGACAGCTCGCGAAAAGAAGATGAACCGCTCGGCGTTGTCGGCGTAGTCATGCCCCTTGTCGACGTACAGACCCGCTCGGTCGAAATACTCGGGCTGATCGATGAGCAGGACGCGGACCTGCGAACCAGGAAGCGTGGTCGAGCGGATCTCAGCCTCGACCCGCTTTTCGCCGACCGGAACGGTGAGCTTTCCGACCGATTCACCGGCGAATTCCGGCTTGATGACCTTGCGATAATACGGCAAGACGAGAGTGACCTCATGCCCCAGCCCGGCGAGTGCCCTCGACAACCCGGATGAAACATCCGCCAGACCGCCCGTCTTGGCAAAAGGATTCGCCTCCGAGGCGGCCATCAGAATACGCATGTTGTGACTCCTGGTGTGTCGTCTGTCTCAATTCACGACAGGCTGGAAGCCTATCCCACGGGGCGGCCACCTAACCGTGGCGGCAGCCCGATCCGCAGCTGTGCTGTCCCGGCGGGGGGGCACATTGCCCCATAACGGGGAGCGAGCGGCTGCTGCCACCGGCGACGTGGCCTGCGGGGGCACTCATGAGTTTTTCCACGGTCGTGGCCTGGCACTGCGGACAGGCGGGTGTCTCGTCCCGGCGGACAAGTTCCTCGAACTGTTGCCCGCACTGGCGGCACTGAAAATCGAACATCGGCATGGTCGTTCTCCGGATGAACGCGAATCGGCAGAGCGCGGGCGTGGTGCGGATCGCTCTCTGGCGGGACTCCGGGATTCACTCTTGTGAGGCCCCAAGAGCCAAAAACCGAGTCCCTTGGACACCAGTGTACAGCGGACCGAGGGGCATCGCGACAGACGGAAGGCCCCTCAAATGGGGGAAATCCGTCGAGAACGCCTCTGGATTCTCCAATCCGCAATGTCGCTGAGTCGCCCGGGTCGGACCCGGCATGGTTTTGGCCAGTTCTCTCACATGTTATTCTACGAGGCATTGCGATTCGTCTTCGAGAGAGTTTCCGCCGGTCCATGTCGACAACTGACGCCATGCCTGTTCCCGCTCCGACTGCGTCCGGTGGCGTGCTGACCGTGGGCAATTTCGACGGGGTCCACCTGGGGCACCAGCGGATGATCCAGCAGCTGGTCGACTTGGCCCGCGAACTGGGCACGCGTGCCATGGCAGTGACTTTTGATCCGCCTCCGCTGGCGATTCTGGCTCCGGACCGCGTGCCGCCCCAGCTGACTACCCTCACCCAGAAGATCGAGTTGATCCGAGGACTGGGAGTGGACGAGGTGATTGTTTACCCCGCCTCTCGCGAATTGCTCGCCCTCACCGCGGAACAATTCTTCGAGAACGTATTGGTCCGGCAGCTGGGGTGTCGCGGCCTGGTCGAGGGGCCGAACTTTCGGTTTGGACGGGGACGAGCCGGAGACGTGGCCCTGCTTCGCGAGTTGTGTTTGCCTCGGCGAATGCCGCTGAGGATTGTGGAGGCTTGTGAACAGGCGGGGATCATGGTCTCTTCCAGCGAAGTGCGGAGCGCGCTGGGTCGAGGCGATGTCGCTGGAGCTGGCCGCCTGCTCGGGCGGGCGTACTCCATCACTGGCGCAGTGGCCCACGGAGCGGAAAGAGGTCGGCTGCTTGGGTTTCCCACCGCGAACCTGAATGGGATCGAAACGTTGCTTCCCCCTCTCGGAGTCTACGCGGGACGAGCCCGTGTCGACGGCGTCCGTTATCCCGTGGCCCTGAACATCGGCCCCAACCCGACCTTTGGGGAAGACCGGCTCAAAGTCGAAGCCCACTTAGCGGGTTTCTCCGGGGATCTGTATGAGCGGACGCTCGAGATCGAGTTTCTGGATCGCCTGCGCGGTGTCGTCAAATTTTCGGGAGTGGACGCATTGCGGACTCAGTTGCAAACGGACATCGCCGAGTCGGTGGACCTCGCGATTCGCATCGAAAATTCGGAGAACAGATTCAGAACGGTTTTGCAGGAACGGCAGACAGGCATGTCAGCCCCACTGATCAGTGGCACTGAGCATTCTGGTCATTGCGAACTGAAGACAGCCTCCCCAGCTGCTCTCGGCGATCGGTCCGTGGAAACTGGCTCACCAGACTTCTGAAGAAGTGCCGTCGCCATTGTACGTCGGTTCTCAGTCCTTCACTTCGAGGGCTTCCCAGGCGTGGAACACCGCCAAATCCCATACCCTCCGCAGAACAAAACGTCGCAGCTAGCCCCTCTTTGTCCCTGGCGGGACAAAGACCGGACAATGGCGAGACAATGACCGGAGTTTCCTCTGATAACACGGGCCAGATTCGCCGTGCCCCGGCGAGGGGAAGAGCTGCTCGCAGCCGATGGGTTTCAGCGTATTATGGTGACTACACTCCATCCGAAGTCTCGGAAGACCTCGGAAGTCTTTTGGGACGCGAACTCTGGCTGATCGACCTACAGAAATGAGCCCCCTTGATGTCTTCCGGAAACTGGACACGAGCCACCGTTGGATTGCACCTCGTTGAGGTGTGGACACCTGCGACGCGGACCACCGACGAAGCGATTCTGTTTCTCCACGATCTCGATGCGGTGGCCCCTTCGGAACGCCCCGATTGGCGGGAGCTGCTCGAAGCCTCTCCGGTTCCGGTCATCTGCCCGCTGGCCGGTCGCAGCTGGTGGCTTTCGCTTCCCACAGATAAATTCCCGGCAGGCGGGCCGCTAAGTTGGGTCCGGTCGGAGGTCGTGCCCTGGATCGAGGCCATGTTCCAAGTGAGACCGCCCCGGATCGGTGTCATCGGGATCGGCATGGGCGGAGGCGGGGCCTTGAACCTCGCCTATCGCTCGGCACGCCAATTCCCCGTTGTAGCGGCGATCTCCGCAGCTGTCGATTTTCATCTGTATCAAGGGAGCGAACCGGCCTTGAACGAGGTGTTCGAATCGGTCGAAGCGGCTCGGCAGGAGACGGCGACACTCCACCTGCATCCCTTGAACTGGCCGTTGTTTCAGCGAATCGCCTGCCACCCGGCGGACCCGTTGTGGTTTGAGGGATGCGAACGCCTGGCCAGCAAGTTGGGGTCATCCGGCATCCCTTTCGACCGGCAATTCAGCAGCTTGCCCGTCTTTGATCGAACCACCTTTGAGAGCAGGCAGTTGCCGCTTTCGATTGACTATGTCGTCCAGAATCTGGCGAATGCCGCCCGACAATTCACACTCCAGTAAGGCGTGCGGCCAGACATCGCGTACCACCAGACTTCCGAAGGAGTGTGGTCGCGGTCCTACGCATAAAACCCCTCGGCTGGGAGCTGCTCTTCCACCCCACCGGGTCACGGCTGCAAGGCCCGTTTTACCAGAGGAAGCTCCCCTCTTTGTCCCGGGCGGGACAAAGAGGGGCCAGAGGTGGCCTCTCGTTCTGAGGGGAGGTGAGTGATTTTCGTGTGTTTCACGCACGAGAAGCCCTGGGTGGAGGACCGAGAACCTACGTAGAATGGTGACCACACTCCTTCGGAAGTCTGGCAGGGACGCGAACTCTGGCCGATCGCCTTTCCTGTTACACAGACCTCTGCCGCTCTCCTTTCGGGTGTCGACTCTGCACCGGGGCAGGGCGTGCTAGAATCTGCTGTCACTGCCGAGCACGGAAGATTGAGCCACTCTCCCGCGAACGAAATCCCATGAGCCGCCTGCGAGAAACCCTCTGTCAGAATGTCGAAGCCGTCCGGCAGCGGGTTGCGGCTGCCTGCCGGGTTGCGGGTCGATCGGTGGACAGCGTGCAACTGATCGCGGTGACCAAGTACGCCCAGCCGGAATGGATCGAAGGGCTGATCTCGCTGGGGCTGACGCAGTTCGGCGAGAACCGACCGCAACAACTCGCCGAGCGGCAGGCGCGCTGGCCGCAGGTCCAGTGGCACCTCATCGGCCATCTGCAACGGAACAAGGCCAAGAGCATGTTGGGCACGGCGACGCTGATTCACTCGGTCGATTCACTGCGATTGGCGGAGCGTCTATCCGAGGAGGCCGTATCGTGGGATCGGCTTCCAGCCTGTCATTCTTCCGATGGCCAGACTCATGTGAACACGACAGGCTGGAAGCCGATCCCACTGCCGTTTCTGTGCGAGGTCAACGTCTCGGGTGAAGCCTCGAAGGACGGCTTCACGGTCGCCGACTTGCGCACCGCTTGGGACCAAATCGTGCGACTACCGGGGATCACCGTGCAAGGGCTGATGACGATGGCTCCCTTCGCCGACGATCCGGAATCGGCCCGTCCGGTGTTCGCGAGCTTGAGGACACTTCGAGACGAATTGCGGGCGAATTCACCGGAGTTACTCCAGCTGCCGGACCTGTCGATGGGGATGAGCGGCGACTTCGAGGTCGCCATTCAAGAGGGGGCCACCCTGATCCGCGTCGGCAGCCGACTGTTTGAAGGGTTGGAGTAAGCCCAACTGGTCGGGCCGACTGAACCCTGTCCGGCCCGTAAACATGGTTGTGGTGCAACAGTTCGCCGTGGGGCACGTTTCCTACGTGCCCGTCCTCAGCGTAGCGCCAGCTAAGGACAACCCGCCATTGATCTGATTCACGGTCTCCGGCCAGCGTTGTTGAGGAGTGGTCGCCGCAAGAAACTCAAGAAACGCAATAGGGGAGGCTCTTCCTTTTGCGTTTCTTGAGTCTTGTGCGGCCATCCCTTCGGATGGGATTTGCGCCCATATGAAGGAGTTTGGCCCGCCCCTAGCCAGTCCAGGGGCACGTAGGAAACGTGCCCCACGGGCTTCGGTCGTGTTCACATTTCTGCCCTCTCTCTCGCGAACTGAATGTCCCAAACACAGAGCGTTGCCAGAGCACTGGTGCTTGGCTAAGGTCTGGCTTTGGTCCATGGTTTCACGATTTCCTCACTCCCCCCCGACAAGGACTTCGGCATGCACGGCACATGGGCACTGACTCTACGGTCGCTCCGGCAGGACTCCCGGCTGTTGCGGTTCCATTTGCTGCGGCTGGTCGTGGCTGTGGGAGTGGGGGTGGCGTTGGTGGCCGCATGTGAGTCGATGGGTTTTCAGGAGGCCCCCGGTCGTGAACTGCTGGAAGCACTCGGCTGGACCAATTTCTGGGCGGTGACGATCGCAGGCGTGCTGCTGTTCGCGCCGACGATCACTGAGGAGAAAGAGGACCAGACGCTGGGACTGCTGCGCATGACTGGAATTGGCCCGTCCTCGTTACTGCTGGGCAAGGCGCTGCCCAAGCTGGGGCAACTGCTGCTGGTGTTGATCGTGCAGTTGCCGCTGGTCTGGTTGACGCGCACTTTGGGAGGTGTGGACTGGCTGTTGATGATGAACGTGTATCTGCTGGTGTTTGGTCAGTTGATTGGGGTGGTGGCGATCAGCATGCTGGCGTCGGTGGTGATGCGGACGAGTGCCGGGGCGGTGGTGGCCGCCGGGGTGCTGGTGTGCTTGTGGTCGCTGGGGCCGGTGACACTCGCGGACGAGCTTCAATTTGCCGCGAATCGAGGGAGTGTCGTGTGGGACATGCTGCATGCGGTGGCCAGCTTCGCCGCACAAATGTCCCTCCCGGTGAGGATGGATGCGCTGCTGCGATCGGGAGCCACTGTGCCCGGAACTCCTCTGGCTTTGGGGGCGAATCTGACGTGGGTCGGGTTGCTCTGCGTGCTTTCGGTGTGGTCGTTCAATTACTGGAACCCGCATGAGTCGACGCAGACCGAACTGGAGTGGGTGCAGGAGAAGTGGCAGCGTGTCTGGTTTTGGATGACTCATTTTCGTCAGGCGCGGAAGGGTGCGGAACCCATCATTCCGATCATCAGCCAGCCAGCCAGCCCCTCGGAGCCCTCATTGCCCACTCCGATGGTGGAGAGCCATCCCGTCGAAGCCCCACCCTCCTGTCGCAGCCGATACTCGCACCGGAGTTGGAACAACGCGATCGCCTGGAAGGACTACTTCTTGCTCGGCGGTGGCGTGACTGGGCTTCGAATCCGCATCACCGTCGCGGGCCTGGGGATGATCGGGATTGTGATGCTGGCTTCGGATCTCGCCTATGCGGTTCTGGTGGGGATAGCGGTCTCAGACTTGAATCCGAGATGGTTTGAAGAGGCCATGCAAGCGATCATGGTCTGTGCTATCGACGCCTTTTTCCTGGACCTGCTGTACCTGACCGTCAACCTGTTCGCGTACGAACTTCGCCGTCAGACTTGGGAGTCGCTACAGCTGTTGCCGCTGTCGTTGGGGACGATCTGTCGTCGCAAGATTCTGGGAGCGGCTTGTCACCTGATCCCGTGGGTGGTGGCGTTCCTCTGCGGGCTGGCCCTGAGCATCACCTCGGCTGATCTGGACTACTTCTGGAAGTACCCGATGAGTCAGCCGCTGGCCGTTCTTGGAAATGTGTTGCAAGTCGTGAGCCAGTTCGTGACCGCACTGATCGTGTTGACGTGGCTCTCGCTGCGGTTCAATCCGTGGGTGTCGATTTTGCTCACGGGGGCGTTCTACGGAGTGATCGGAGTGGCGTGGATCATCAGTCTGTTCATGGTCTTCGGATTCCTGAGTCCGCCGGGACCGTATTACCAGCAGGTGCTGTTCAACGTCGGGTGGATCGGCGGGATTTCACTGCTCGGCTGGGGGCTGTTGCGGTCGATTCGCTCGACGCTGAATGGCGAAGCGGCGAGCGTCTGAAACGATTCCGGCGAGCCCCCGGCGTGAGCCGGGGTGTTCGGAGCCCGACCGCGTCGCCAGTGGAAACCACACAGTGCCGCACGATTACTTCGCACAGTTTACTCGGACCAGAGGACGTGCTCTCGACCGAACACCCCGGCTCACGCCGGGGGCTCGCCAAATCTCTCCGCGCTGACGCTTCCGGCACGGTCATCACCGCACGTACTCGCGTAACTCCAGGCTCGACGGCAGGCGGTTCCCCTCGAAGAATTTAAAGGTCTTCACCAGCTTCCACTCGGGCGGCAGCGGGAGCTTTATCGGGTCTTGTATACTGTGTGAAAAGGAATCATCCGCCAAGACCCACAGGCGGTCGGTGGGCGATTCGATCGGGGAGGAAAGAGAAAGTACCTCCTCCTTCCGCAAGATCGCGCCGCCTTCAAAATGCGTGTAGGCCCCTCCGGTGTCGGGCACATAGATCCGGTCGGGTGAGTCCTGCGACCACTGCAAACTCGGGTGAAAGAACGGAGACGCCACCAGGACCGGCTCACCGGGCAGACGAACCATGCGGAGCGTCTCTCCGGCCCCGCGTAGTCCCCATTGCTCGGCCAGCAGATTGCGGTGTCCGCGATCGTTGACCACCCACAACAGACTCCACCCGATCAAGGCCACTGCCACCCCGCGCCGCACGGATACATGCGAGAGACCACGAACGGCAATCACGATGCCGACGATCAAGAACAGATGGGCGAAGCTCCAGTACCGCCCTTGCAGCAGATTTCGCGAGGCCAGACTATAAAGCGTACTCAGCACCGGCGGAGCGAACGCAAATCCCGCGATGATCCACCGAATGCGGGCGGGGGACTTGGCGATAAACACGGCCCCCCCCCCACACAACATGCACAGCTGCATGGAGGCAAACGTGCCCCAGTCTCGAATCCAGGGGGAGGAGACCCACTCGGCACTGTAGATGAGCGGCTCACTCCAGGAGTACGGAGGAATCCAGTAGGCCGCCTGTACCCGCGCGTGTTGGGCAGAAAAGACCGGTCCCCAGATAATCCACACCGGCAGTGTGACCAAAATGGCCATCCCGAATCGTGCCCACACTGCGTTGCGAACTTCGATCGAGGTCTCCTGCCACATCTCGGCCATCTGGGCACCGATCACGATGGCTGCCACGAGCGAGGTGAAGAGTCCGTAATAATGGGTCAGCGGCAGCAGGTTGCCGAACAGGATCACCAGCACCCAGCCCGACCACTCGCGCGGCCTCTTCCAGATACGGAGTGTGCCCCAACCCAGCAGCCCCGCGAAGAGGATTCCCAGGGTATACATGCGGGCTTGTTGAGCCTGCTCAATCGCCAGCGGATTGAGGGCGTACAGCCCCGCTGCCAGTAGCGGAAACCATGCCTCACGAGGTGACTGCGCGTCTGGCTTCGTGGCCTCGCGCACCATGACGCCGATCAATCCGACAGAGATGACACCGCAGACGACGCTGAACGCTCGCAGCGCGTCGGGCGAATCCCCGCACACGACCGCCCACAGTTTCAAGATCACATAGTAGACCGGCGGATGGACGTTCTGCTCGATCGAATGGAACATCTCGGACCAGGAGAACTGAATCGTCTTCCACGCCGCCGCTTCGTCATACCACGCCGACACCTCATGCAACTGGTGCAAACGTAACACCACAGCCAGCGCGAGAACACCGGCCCACGCCACCCCGTATCGCCACTTCGTTCGCCAGGATGTTTGCGAGGTCTCCGCAGGGAGATCCACCTCGGCGGTCGACGGGTTAGAACTCATTGTCGACCAGCACCTGTTGAAGGGGGAGACTTTGCAGCTGGGCTCCCTGCGGGGTGATTAAAGCAGAATAAACGGGACCATCAATGGTTTCGATAATCATACGGACACTGCCGTCGGCGAGGGCGATCAGAGCTCCGCCGGGGTGAAAGCTGTTCGGGACGGGAGACTCGCCCTCGGGTCGGGTGAGCCCGCTATTGATGCGAGCGATCCCCGAGTTCGAGGGGCCGTAGTCGACCTGCCCCGGACCGCAGCTCTGATTCGCGCAGGGATCGACGAGATAAAACGCACAGCGCAGCGGGTCGGTGTTGGCGAACCCGCCTCGGGCATACGTGGGGTCCGCTCCGACCCGCACATTCTCGGCCAGCATGATCGTTTGCGACAGACCATCGGAGACATCGGCCAGCTGGTGATGGCGTTTGGTGATGTCCGTGTTCCAGGTCTCCATGAAGAACATCCCCATCCGCTTAAACAGATCGCGGTCGCTGGGCGAGTTGCCGACCTGCGAGGTGTCATGCGGAAAAATGCCATCTCCATTGAGATCGATCGAGCGATTCTCGGTGTCGACGGGGACATCGCGTGTCCCCGAACTGTGGCGAGTGGTGTAGCCGACGCCGCCGTTCACAGCGTAGCTCAGATCCCCCCGACCCAGCAGCGAGATGTCCGAAGGGCACTGATAGATGGCGATCTGTGACCGAGCGAGCGGATCGTTCACCGGATCGTCCATCGGCTTCTCGAAATCCCACTTGTTGTAAATGGTCGACTGTTCGACATAGGGAAGTATGTTGACGGCCCACGTACTGTGCGGAAACGAATTGAGGTTGGCGTCATGACTCCAGTTTCCGGACGCGGGAAGGCGTTTCCGGGCCGTGTCAAACGAGGTCAGCGCGATGGCCAGATTGTGCAGGTTGGACATGCACGTCGTCCGACGGGCGGTTTCGCGCGCCCCAGACACCGCAGGCAGCAGCAAGGCCATCAGGATACCAATGACCGCCAGTGAAACGAGCAGTTCGACGATCGTGAACCCCGTCCGCGCCTGTGTCTGGTGCCGAGAAAAGCATTTCTTCGATGGCGATCGGGGTCGGGTCACGACTCTCTCCTGCGAATAAGGAACATCATCTCGGCGTCAGCGGTCAGGTCTCCGCCCAGCCTTCAATTCGCTTGGCCCCGAAATACCCCACCAATGCGGAGGCCAGCGCCAACTCGACCAGAACCACCCCAAACTCTTTCGGCGTACAGTCTCCCAGACCAGGCACCACATAGCGGTCTGGCATGCCGGGTTTGGGAAACCGCATGGCCGTTTGCCGAGACCAGGTCGCCAGACTCAGACTGACCACGACTGCTACAAACACGGCACACGTCACCCGAAACACCACCGGCGAACCAGCGAACGTTCGACCTCGGTCCCAGCGGCCCTGCCACCGGGACAGCTGCTCGCGAAATGCGGTACGCCGCTCTTGAGCGGCTACGGCCTCATCCGCCAACAAACGGACGGACGATGTCCCCGGCATGGCGTCTGGTGAGGGAAGAGCGACTTCGCTCCCCCGCTGTTCAGTTACCTCGCGGTAGCGCTGCATCCAGCGCGGATCCGCCGTGGGAGTTTGTTCCGACTCTCCCGCCGGTTCGAGGCACAGGTCGGCTGCGATCTCCTCAAAGGAGAAACCGGACTCGGGACTGCTGAGTGCATCCGCCTGCGGTGCCCCAGTCGACTGTGACTCGGCCACCGACTCCGTCACTGATCGGCGAACTCGATAAAACAAGCCGATCACCGTATGGGCAGGCCGCCATTCCGGCTCCCAATCGGCTTTCACGAGATCGTCTTCATTGATCTCACCCGCGCGCGCAAGACCCACCATCTCGCCAAACGCGAGCGTTGCCTCCCCCCGCTTAAAGACAATCCAACGGCTAGCCATCTGAGCGCCCGCTTCAGGGATTCCGCTGAGCCATCACGCATGTGAAGGTGCGGTTCTATCTTCATACTAATCGGCCAGCTGGCTGGCGTCATCCTCGAAAGTCGCCTTCGAGTGGAAATACTCAGGGCACTCCCTGGTGAGGGAAATCTCTCATTCCCGACTTGCTCGAATTAGCCAGCGCCGCTTTTGCCCACAAGTGTGAAAAAACAGGGTGGCGTGGTCAGGAGGCTTTGCGCATGGCCCCGAACGGGGTGGAAGTGGAGGTTCGAGACATTCTGGTAAGGGGCCATCGCGTTGGCCCGAGAGGCGACAGGCTGGCGACGTGTGTGCGTCAGGAAAGTTGGCATCCAAAACCAACGGGCAATACTCACCCAAAATTCGCGACACCCGCAGGGGACACCTCGAACGCGACGGACGAGCGAAGTGAAAACGCAGAGGGCGCGGAGGACGCAGAGTTCGGAGGGAGAGTCTTTTCTCTG
>JANPCU010000235.1:0-2802 GCA_031431195.1 Planctomycetota bacterium
GGCGAGCGGGGCGGCGTCAGCCCCCTGGTGATTTCGAGTGTGAAGGGATTCGAAGAACCAGGGGGCTGACGCCGCCCCGCTCGCCGGGATTCTCTCAATAGGCACTCTGAACCTCTACCACGGTCTTATGCCCGAGTTCCAGCGAGACGTTCCGGAACTCGACCCACTGGTAGCGGCGGTACTGGACGTGGAAGTGATTGATCGATTCGAACTCCTTGACCGGGATCGTCATCAGCCCGGTCCGAGAGTTACCGAGTCCGGACGTGCCTAGCATGGGGATGAGCTGACCATCGGCCAGTTCGTAGACCAGCCGAGTCTCGGCGTCTTCGCGGTGAGTGTAGCTGAACGAGACCGGTAATTTGTCGCCGACGGCATCAGTGACTTGGACCGTCCCTTGCCAGTCACCTCCGGGACCGCCGGAGGTGGAACTTCCGTGATGCCGATCAGAGCGGTAGTCACCCGACTGGAAACTGATTTCGGTCTTCCACTCCCCGTCGGCCACGCCGATCTCGACGGTCATCTCGCGGGCCTTGGGGGGACAGGCGATTGTCTGCATCATGATCGCAGCGGGTTGCTTGTCGGTGGCTCGGTGAAAGCTGCTGCCCATGCCACTGAACCCAGAGTTCTCGGGGAATCGCAGAACGGGCAATGAGTTGTCGCGCGTGTTGCTCACCACGCGGACCGTGATCTCTTTGATAACCTTCCCCCCAAATGAGCTGTGGCCGTTCGATTCGGGGAGACCTGTCTCAATGCAGGGCTGGCCGTTGGGCAGCCACTGGGTCTGGCCGTCCGAGGGATGGGGCGTGAGGCGGACCAGCTCGATCTGGCCTTGTTCGTAGGTCGCTGCAAAGGGAGCTGACCGCGGGCGTGTCGGCAGTTTGATGGTCGTGTAGGGCACGCGGTCTTGGGAGGCCGGGGATTCCCCTTCCGGGTACATCATCAGAGTCACACTCCCGCCCGTATTCGGATACATCTTTCCGTACAGCATCCATCCCGCCCCACGCTTAGGAGCCAGCCGGTATTCGTGGACTTTCGGAGGGAGCGTGGTTCCGGTGTGCGGATTCATCAACCGAACTGGTATGCGGACGTGGCCGGTCCCTTCCAGTTGTGCCTGGTAGCTCTCCACCTCGCGGCCCGTGATACCCGGATCACTGACCAGACTCACCCAGACACTCCAACCCGGCGGACATTCGACCTCATGATCGAACACGAAGTACGAGCCTTCCATCGCGGGATTGCTCATGATGACGTTGGCATGCGTCTGGAACTCTGGGATGACGAAGATCGCCACGCCCAAGTACACCGCGATGGCGACCGCGACCCCGGTGATCAGTTTCCAGTGCCTTCGCAAGGCTCGCTTAAACGGTGACTTTTCCAACGGGATGACCCAGGCTTCGATCAGTGCTGCGATTCCCAGGAATCCGAAGAAGCCAAAGAAACCAAACATCCCCCACAGCGGCTCGAACACATCGTCCTCGTATCCTAAGAATCCCAGGAACCCGAGGAAGCCCAGACACGAGAGCAAGAGGCAGCGCCGCCCCCAGAGGGTCGTGATGCCGAATAGCTCGGCGATCATGACGAGTTGCTTCCGACGCGGGGCTGCTGGAACTGGTTCGTTCTTCGCCGCCCACAGTTGTTCTGCTAACTGCGGCTCCATCTTCGAAATCGAAGTCTCGATCTGCGTCCGCAACTCCGTCGCCGACTGATACCTCAGGTCCGGGTTCTGCTCCAAGGCCCGCTGGACGATCTGGTCGAGCCGGACATCAGCTGCGGAATGGCGAGAGGGTGGTCGCCAACTGGGGCCGGGGAGTTCGCCGGTCAGCATCTCGTAGAGGACCACGCCGAGAGAGTAGATGTCGGCCCGGTGGTCGACGCTGGCGGGTCGGTCGCGTTGCTCGGGGGCCATGTAACGCGGAGTGCCGAGGACGGCTTCTTGGGTGAGGTCGGGGACACAGACAGGAATGTCTGTGCCACTTGTTTGCACAGAGCCACTGCGAGGTGGGGCAGACATTCCTGTCTGCCTGTCGAAAGTGGGTAACCCGTGCGTCCCCTCCATCGAAGCCCGCATCATGCGCGCGATGCCGAAGTCGGCGATCTTGATCCGCCCTTCCTTGTCGAGCAGCAGGTTCTCGGGCTTGATGTCGCGGTGGACGATGCCGCGTTCGTGAGCGAATTGCAGTGCTTCGCAGATCGGCGGCACGATGGCGAGTGCCTGCTCCGGTGACAGCCGCCCGGCGACCATCGCCTGCCGCAGGCTGACCCCGTCAACGTATTCCATCAGCAGGAAGTAAAACTCCGCCGCCTGTCCGAAGTCGTGGACCGTGACGATATGCGGGTGATTGACTTCGGCCAGGAACTGGGCCTCACGCGAAAATCGCTCCGCAAAGTCGGCCTTGCTCGCGTGCTGCGGAGCCAGAATCTTCAGCGCCACCCAACGCCCCAGCGACTTCTGCCGGGCCTTATACACCGCTCCCATCCCGCCGTGGCCGATCAGCTCCACGATCTCCAGTTGTGGAAACGCCGGAGCCAGCTCGGCCACAGACGGCGGCACCCACGGCAACGCGGGAAGTGAATCCGCAGCTGTGCCGAGAGCGACCGCTCGCAGCAGGCAAGCGGGACACGACCCGCCCGCGAGAGCAGGGTCCACGGGAGCCCCACAGCGGGGACAATTCGGCAATGGTGCGGCAGTGGACATGTGGGGATCGTACCTCAATGAGTGTCGCCGTTCGCATGCGGTCCGACGCGAGAGCGGCACGGCGTGAGCCCAATGGCACTGACTTTGTCGCCTTTTTCTCCGAAAAA
>JANPCU010000236.1:0-21263 GCA_031431195.1 Planctomycetota bacterium
TGCCTATGACCACCACGGTTCCCTCTGGCATCACCTGCGCCTCTTGCCGGGGGAGTACCTATTGGCCGGTCGCCCTAAATCCGACCCTGCCAGCCTGGCACGCGGTATGTGGTACCTCCCTTTTGGCAGGCTGATGGAAATTTCATTCGCTTTCGATTGCGATCTGGCACGGTGAGGCGCATCATATTTCTTGGCCCGAGCATGGGTTGGCCCGCACGTGCTCATCGGCTCACGAAGGCGTTCCTGGATTGTGTTCGGGAACGCCTTCGCGTTTTTATGTGATGCGCTTGTATTCGCCACACCACCAGTCGCAACAGACGATGGGGAACACGGCTTGGTCCGGACCAGCTTTGCTCCTGTCCACCGGTGGGTGTCGTCGGCACTCACCGTCTCCCCGGAATCCTGGTCGGGTCTTTCCGTTGCGTTTGGGTTCGTAGAACTGACAACGATCGCAGCAATACATCAACGTCTCCGAATGGAATTGACTCTGGAAGTTTTGTCCTTTTGTCCCCTGATCACACGCGCCAGCAAGAATGGGAGTTGAAATGAGATCCGGAGAGAGGGCTTGGACAAAAGGACAAAAGGGGGTATTTCTCTTACTTTCTAACTCTATCTCTCAGCTTTATCTGGACTTACATCACCTGACTTTCGTCCAGCCTGACCCCCTTTTGTCCACGGACAGAACCGCTGTTTCGGCACTGGGCCGTGCGCAGCTGAGTTGGACGAAAGGTCCTCGACCGGACAAAACTTGTCGTCATCCACCGCCCGACTTTGATTGAGCGTGAGCCCGATAGACGAGCCTGGGGCGACCGACTGTCTTGATGATGTCCGTGTCGATCAGCTCCTGATCGACGAGTGTTTCGCGGACTGCGTCGTGGTCACGACGTGACCAACGGTGCTTGCGAGCAACGTCACGGTAGGGCATCCAATCATCGCCGTGCTCCCTTCGCCAAGCGTTCAGCGTCGACATGACGGCCTGACAGCGTTGTTCGAACTCGCTCTCGTGAAACTGCTCGCCGAGCATGTACAGCGTGCGGAGAATCGTGTGCTTGATGAACTCGCTCGCCCAAGAGACGGCAGGAAGTTCGATCACCGGCTCAGTGCCATGCACGGAGCAGGCATAGATCAGTGCCAGTTGAGTGGCCTTCTCAGCGGCGCGTGCCCAGATCGCCATGACCGGTTCTTTGTGGGCTCGGTAGGCGTCACGATACGCGGCATCGCACTCCGATGCGAACCGTTCCATAATGCGATGAGCATCGTCGGTGAAAGGCACAGCAAATGCCTCGGCTTTCCCGGTTGATTCATCGCTGAGATTGCCCCATTCGGGAGGCCGGAATGTCGACCAGGCCTTAGCGACTTCAATGATGTGATCTGGGGGAACTCGCCAGTCCGCTCGTTTTCGTGGTCCACGTTCCCCTGCTTCAACGGCAATCAAGCGGGCCAGCAGCCCCTTATTGAGCATCTTACTGGAGAGTGAGGAGTAGAACTCAGTCGGAGTCGTCGTCCCGAGCAAAACCAGATGCGGATTGTTGATCATGGTGCTTTCCGTTCCCGCCTTGTCGCGAACCGCTCGCCAGGCACCGGCTTCACCGTAGAGTTCGAGCAGCATGCTGAACTGATTGCGGTAGCGGGCCTCTTTGTTGTCCCGCATGTTTTCAAACAGGGTGTCGATCTCGTCATCCTGCTTCAAGATGATGGGATGTCGGACGAGGCGATCTTCAATCCCTTCGCCGCTGGCAGACTTGCCTGCGAACTTACGTGCCTCACCGGCATGGAGCAGAATGTTGGCGTTGATCTTTCGCGGCCAATCTTTCCCGACGCCAGAGCTTGCCAGCGCGAGAATCTGCACGTTGGTGCGAACATTGCCCGGTTCACGGATCTTTCGGCCCGTGAGCGTTCCGAGCAGTGCGATCGCCGAAATGAATGCCAGCGGTCGATTCGGATATGGAGCCGTCTCCAGCGTGAATCGTGTAACGTCGTCCACAAACCCCGGCACGTAGAGCAGACGGTCGGGAATCGGCCCCGGATCAGCATCGACAGGTGCCTCGTCTGGCTCATCCGGAACCGCCAACTCGACATGCGGAGTCGGGCTATTGGCATTGGCCGCCTTCGCGACCAGAGCCGAGATATCGACAGAGGTGTCTTCCGCTGGTGGTTCGCGTTCCTGGTCGCGGAGCCAGCCGTGGGGGCGAGTGTGTGGTTTGGAAGCGGCGTCTTCGACCTTGTGGCGCAGTTCCTTCTCACTCCAGGGTGGTTCGCAGCGCGGGTTGTAGTCCTGCAGGAGCAGAGTCAGTGCCAGTTCCGAGTCCAGGCCGAACCCGTGGACGAGCGATGTGGCAGCAGCGTAGGTCGCGGGGTGGCCGCCCTGGCCGCTAATGGCGGGGGGGAGTTTGGCGAGGTAGGCCAGTGCCCGTCGTTCGAGATTAGTTGGCGACTCCACGCGACTGGTGGCGTTTGTGACGCGAACGGGCTCTGGTTTGGGCGGCAGCGTGCCGTGACGCAGTTCGATCACGCGTTTGGCCAGGGCCTCAACGCACGCTGCCAGCATGGGGGCCGAGACCGTGGCCGGTTCGGCGGACAGGATCTCGTACGCCTCTTGATCATCCGGGTGAATGCTCGGGCCGACGACCGTCTGTACGCCGGTGGAGCGGAACTCGGCGATCATCTTGTGGGTGACCGGATCGGCATGTCTGGCAGTGACGGCTCCCGGAGCGTAATACCAGTAGTGCGAACGGGGCTTGCTCGGTCGCCCCGTCACAGCTAGAGTCGGCGGCAGGTACCGCTCCGCGATCTCGATTGCCTCGGGGCAGTCGAGATCGACATCCACCAGCCAGCCCGATGGTTCGCCGAGGATCAGCCCGATGTTCGCGGGTTGATCGAAGTAGGCGGGGAGGTCCGCTTCCGTCAGTGCCATTTTTCCCCAGTCGTCGATCACCGCTCCTTTCTGCTTGAACGGGATTGGCACGACGCGCCAGCCCCGGCGCACGTACTCGCGGGCGGCTTCGAGAGGGATGACTGGCTGAGGCTGTTCGATCACGATGCGACCGGCTCCTGAGGCTGGGAATGCAAAGTCATCAACCGAGCCGCCGCCCCAGCCGGTGGCCGGTCATCATTCAGGCTATGCAGCGATTGTGCATCGAGCAGGATGCCGAGACACGCTCGGGCGTGAGCCAGATGCGACACACCGCTCTCGGGATCGTCGTCCTGCCCATCAAGCCACTGGGCGAGATGCCGCTTCGCAGCTGCGATGTAGACCGTGGCCCGGATCGGTGCGGTCCGCCAGTTGTACGGACCGTATTTGCGAGCCCCCAGCCCCATGACGACCGCTTCCAGGATCTCCGCTGATGGCGGGATCAGATGCAATGGCGGTTTGTGGGCAGAAGCCCGATCTTTCGGGTTCTGATCGGGCGGATCAGCGTCCCGCAGTCGAGGAAGATCGTGTTCGGTCATCAAGGTGAGTTCCTCCAAAGTCGGAAGTGCGGTGACGGCGTCCCACCAGGAAGCCGAACACGCCGATTCCCAGCAGTCCTGGCACAGCCCCTGACGACTCCCGATGGAGTCGCCGTCGTCACAGGGGCGGTTGAGGCAGAGCAAACAGATCATCCAAACACCTGCCAGTTGAGGACGGCCCGCACACAGTCCTCGGGCGAAGCGGAGCTGGGACGGATGACGGGGATGTCGAGGCTGTCGGCGAACCTCGCTTCTCTCGTCGCTCCGACCGAATAGCCGGGGACGCGGAGGACGGCGTCGCAGCGGGCGAGGAGTTCGCGGTCATAGTCGAGCCAGGTCTCGTACGACTTCGGCGAGACAATGTCCCAGAGCATTGTCAGGTGCGGGACCAGTGGCGTGAATCCGGCCTTGAGCAGAGCGTCGGCGATACGGATCGCATGCTTGGTATTCGCAACCGGATCAGGTTCCGAGTACGGGGCTGCGATGTAGATCATTGGGACCACGGTCTGCGTGGTCGTCTTCTTGATCCGGACTTCCAGCGATTGCACTCGGGTCAGAGTTGTCAGCATCGGGTTCTCCAAAGAGGGTGGCGTACATGGGGGCATAGTGGGCATCACGGGCCAACAGGTAGCGGGCTCGCATGACTTTGAGTGAGTCGTGGTTGACGGGGTTGTGGACGGCGGAGTGCAGAACCTCGAATCGGCGGGGCGTGTCGTCATCGGGGACAAATCCCCACGCTCGGACATCGACGGCGTTATCGAGCGTCCCACCTGCGAACGGGATCACGGGGCTGTAAGCGACGGAGAGGTCGATCATCGCCAGCAGACCGGGCGTGATTCCTACCTCGGCCAGTTGGTCGTCAACGAGTTTTGTCAGGGCAGCGAGAGGGCTCATGGTTCTCCTATTCCAAGGTGAGAGTTAGCGGCTGCGCAGCAGCCACGGTTCGAAGTAGGCTTGTTTGCCGCCGATCACGACGCCGCAACCGAGGATCGGCTTGTGGGCGAACCGGCGGCCGTAGTCGAACTGCAAACGGCTGGCGTCGATGCCGCAGCCGACCGAGAGACCGAACACGCGGAACTCGGGGTTGGCCCACCAGCGGACACCGGCCTGACTGTGGAAGTGGCCGATGACCGTCGAGCGGAAGTTGTCTTTGGCCTGCTGATATGCAGCGTCTTGATTGGCTCGTCCGCTGTCGCCGTGCGAGTAGATCACGCCGTCGATGATCAGCTTGGAGAACCGGGGATGGATCAACCAACCGGCGTTCCACATATCGGCGTAGTCCTTCAGCAGCTCGGGCGGAAGACCGGCAGTGACCGCTTGCCGCTCGGTGAGGGCATCGTGGTTCCCGATCAACCAGTCGGCCTTCGGGAACGCCTTCGTGAGTGTGGCCACCTGTCGTCGGGCCTTCGCATACTCGATCGAGGCGTTCCGCAATGACGGACTCTTCTCGTGGTACGAGATCGAGGCCCAGTCGACGAGATCGCCGATGTGGACCACCCGTGTGACCGAGTAGCTGTCGGCCACGCGCTTCAGGAAGTCGACATAGCCGGTCCGCATGCCGGGACAATGGGTGTCTCCGATGATCAGCACGCGAGACACGGGTTAGCCTTTCTGTTCCTGATGCCGTAAGACGAGCTCGCGGTAATGCGGTCGCTGGGCGTACCACCGGTCTTCGTCAATGCCCCAGACTTTGCGGACCGCTTCGGACAGCAGTGCCTTCTGTTGATCCGTCGCCGCGAGGTCGTACTCGATACGGGATCGAGTTCCGCATTCGTGAGTGTCACCGCCGAACCTCAACGAGGCTCCGCAGAACGAGCACTCTTGAACACCCATAGTCCAGCGGTTGGGCATCGCTACCTCAGAACGGAACGTCCGAAAGATCGACCTTCGCCCAGACCACACATGGCTCGGGCTTCGGCCCGAGTTGGCAGGCGATGATTCGTTCGAACTTCTCACCGGCGACAGAACGCACGGTAACGGACTCGGTGTGAGCGAGTGCCCCGGCTTCGGCGAGATCCGCAGCTCGTTGTGCGGAATCGGGAACTGGATCGGGCGAGCGGACCTTCCACCATTGCTCGGCCTTGCGCCTTGCCCAGCCGGTGTGATCGAGGCAGATCCATTCGCTGACCCAGTAGTCGAGACCGAGTCGGTAGTCGACTCGCAGTGTCTTGGGGGCCGACTCGTCGGCATCTTTCTTGGTGTGGACGCTGTAGGTGATGTCGCGGACTTCAAACTCGGTGTCGGTCGCTTGTCCGGCTAGGACACCGGCGCGGGACGCCTGGGCATCGTGCTTCTTCCGTTCCGGTGGCGGGAACTCGAATCCACACTGCGGGCAGTGGGAGTAGGCCGGGGCGATCAACGCCCGGCAGCTGGGACATTCCTTCGCGGGAGCTTCGCCATCTCCCAGTCGGGACTTGTCTTTCAGAAGCAGCTGATCAACCGGTCCATGCCGCAAGACGTTGCCGCCGTAGTCGAGGACCAGGCAGTTCGCCTTGCCGGGGAACAGACGGAACCCGCGACCGACCATCTGGTAGTACAGCCCCGGCGAGAGAGTCGGTCGGAGCAGCACCACACCATCGACGTTCGGAGCATCAAAGCCCGTCGTCAGCACGTTGACGTTGCACAGGAACTTCAGCGGGGCTCGAGGGAACAGCCCGTCCGGCTCACCCCGGAACCGGGCGAGGAGT
Organism: Planctomycetota bacterium; assembly: GCA_031431195.1. GTDB lineage: Bacteria > Planctomycetota > Planctomycetia > Planctomycetales > Planctomycetaceae > TH-plancto1. Next base: position 6,138 of record JANPCU010000236.1, read on the forward strand.
TCATTCCGCTCCGCATCCGGCGTTTCACCACAGACGAACCCGCACTCAATGCCATGATTCTCGGCCAGTACCCGGCAGACGTGCCGTCCGTGTTTGACGCCGCTGGAGAAGATCAGAACGGCGTTGCGGTCCCTGGTCGCTTCGACGATCTCAGCACAGGCGGACTCCACCAATTCGGCGTCGTCCATCGCCATTTCGACTTCGCTGGCGACGAACTCGCCCGCTCGGACGTGTAGTTGTGAGGTGTCGGCTTTCGCCAGTCCGGCCTTCGAAATCAGTGGCGACAAAAAGCCATCAGCGATCAGCTGGCGGACACCGACCTCGTAGCAGACCGCATTGAGAAAATGATCCTCGCGGCAGATCGGACCGGCATCCAGTCGAAACGGAGTGGCTGTGAAACCCAACACGCGGACCTGCGGGTTGATGACTCGGGCATCGGCCAGGAACTGCCGATACATCCCCTCGCCATCGGCGGGGATCAGATGGCACTCATCGACCAGCACCAAATCGAACGCATCGAGTTCGCATGCCCGCTTATAGACCGACTGGATTCCGGCCACGATCACCGCATGCTCCGTATCACGTCGTTTGAGCCCGGCGGAGTAGACACCCACCGACAGGTCAGGACAGACCTGTCGCAGCTTGTCGACTGACTGCTGCAGAAGCTCTTTGACGTGAGCGAGTACCAGTACGCGGCCGTTCCATTGCTCGACCGCATCGCGGCAGATCGTCGCCATCACGGGTGTCTTTCCCCCACCGGTCGGGATCACGACGACCGGGTTGGTGTCGTGTTCCCGCAGGTGGTGGTACACCGCATCGACGGCCAGCTGCTGGTAAGGACGGAGCGTCAACACGTTCAGTAGACTTCATACAGCTTGATGCGGGGTTTGAACCGTCGTGGACAGGCCGGTTCGGAGAACCAGTCCCAGAACTGTTGCTCGACAAGGATGAGAATCAGGTCGCATGCTTCGTCCGGCGTGTAGGTCTCTGCGGTGCCATCCGGAGTGGTGACCTTGAACAGCCGCTCGAAGATGACGGGCGGATCATCGGGAGCGAGGTCGGGGGGATCGGCGATATCGCGTTCGTGAACGATGGTGGGCATGGTCGGTCTTCTTCAGGTGACGGAGTGAACGGGCGGATGACGACCGCCGCGTGACCGGGACGACAAGGTGGATGCATCTCAACGACAGCTCGTTTGACCTGGCTGTCGTCGAGGTAGACACCAGCGTGCTGGAGCGAGTCCCACACGCCTTTCTGAAAGTTGTCCCAATCACGACGACGGGCATCCGGGGGAAACAGATCCAGCTGGACCTGGAGTTGGCCAGAAAGAGGCTGGCCGACCCGCCCCGCGAGGAGAGAGCACACGCATTCGCGGTACTCTCGGCCTTCGCGGCTGAGGAGCGTGCGGTAGCCCACATGCCGGTAATACCGGTTGACGCTCGGCGGGAACGGCAGCACATAACACAGTGGGGCTACCACTGGAGCTGCCCGATCAGCAGAGGACATAGCAATGTCCCCCGGGTCAGCTCTCAATTCCGCTTCCACGGTGCTCCTCCGCTACGCGGAGCACCGGGAGCAGTGAATGGGACCGTGGAAGGGCTGCCGGGAGCGGGCATCGGGGGAGGAGGAGGCGTCGCGACACCCGCATCCCGGCGTTTGTACCCCTTGATCACGTTCGTCATCTCGTCGGTGTCATCCCGCTTCTTGCAGGCCACCTTCACCATCAGTGGGAGATCGTGCAGCTCGCAACTGTCCTGGGGCTGGGGGATACCGACCGCTCGGCAGATGGAGGAGAGTGCCCCCCGAGCGATCCGGACCGCTGTCTCGTTGGCATTGTTGAGGTTCAGCCGGTCCCAGAGCTTGCGCCCCTGGTGCGGACCGTCGAGGACCTGCAACTCCAGTTCGAGAAAGGCCCCATCACCCGCCTTGGTCGGTTTCATCTCCGACGCGGTGATGATGCACAGGTAGTCGCCATTCGGGAGCGGATCGAACGAGTCATTCGGTTCGACAGAGTTGGCATCGAAGCCACGCAGATCAGCCATGAGAGTTCTCCAAAGAGTTGAGAGTGAGTGACCACTGCGCGGACCTTCAGCGCAGCGAGTGAACAAGAAGAGGGAGCGGCTACGCGGTCTGAGCCGGGCCGAGGTATTGGGCGTAAACCCGGAAGTCGAGCAGCATCTCTTCGGGCAGACTCAAACGGTTCTTCGCCATATGAGCCGGACGTTCGGTCGTCCGCAGAATGCGGTCACCAGTGCCGATCCCGCGAGTACGGGTATTGTCGAACCCCTCATCGGTCTGCTTCGTGTGGACCTTGTAGCTGGCGAACAGAACCTCGTCGCACCATTCCTGCACCAGAGCGGACGCGTGCTTGTTCAGACGCGGCGAGTACCGGTCGTACGCTTCCGTCTCCGGGTTCTCAAACCGCTCGATCTTGGCGTGGGCGATCAGCACGACCATCATCTGCCGATCGTTCCGCAGCCCGTTCAGGCCATCGAGAACTTCCCGCCAGTAGTCGATGGCATACATGTAACCGCGAGCGAACCCGAAGTCCTCGATGTTCTCGACCTTGGTCTTGTTCGCCGGACCGCGCTCTCGCACCACCTGCTTCCAGATCAGCTGCTCCAGCCAGTCGAGCGAATCGATTACCACCGTGCTGTAGTCATGCAGCTCGGTATACAGCGCCGTGATCGACGCCATGACCTGCTCGAACGATTCCGCCAACGGAAACCGGGCAGCCCCAAGGTTCGCCAGCCCATCCTCGGTCTGAATAAAGATCGGGTCCGGAGCCATCGCCCCAAAGGTGCTCTTCCCGATCCCATGCACCCCATACACCATCACCCGCCGAGGCAGCACCTGCACCCCTTGAGTGACTGACGACAACAAGCTCATGCGTTCTCCTGATCTGAGGTTTCTGGTGAATCACCGCCGGGGCCATATCCCTCGGCGGCGAAGTGTTGACGAAGTTCCGCCATTCGGCTCCAAAACGTTCCATGGGTCATTCCCATCTCGATGGCTGCCTCGGAGGGAGTCATCTCCTGGAGCAGTGCGGCGATTTGCTTCAATTCATCTGGCAATCGCGAAGTGATGGACTGCACGTCTTCACGCAATTCGATCAACTCGTGATCGCTGATATGCGGCTGTCCTCGAACGCCATCCAAGAGACCGAATTCAGCGGCATACGACATCTGCGCTTCACGACGAATGTCACGCTTGGGGGCAAATCGAGTTCTGACGATCTGGCGAAACCGCGCTCGAACGATGTTTTGAATGAAGGTCGTGGCTTTTGCGGTCTCCTCATCGAATTGAGGCCACTTCTCCATCAGATGCAAGACAATCTCTCGTCCCATGTCGTCCGCCTCATCCGGGGGGAAGCGGTAGCGACGGATCGCGAATCGCTTCAAGACCATGATGAACCATGAGGCATAGTCCATTCCCTGGCGGCCGGGAACCGAAAGGGCGGGGTGGTCCAGATCGACTGCGACTTGGACGGGAGGAGTGGAGTTGGGCATTTGTGGTCTCTATGGCAAGCATCGGTGAGTTTTGATTGAGAAGGGCGTTGTCGTTCCCTCCATAGACTTAATCTCCGCCGAAGCCGAATTTGCACAGGGACATTTCGAAAGATTACATGCGCAAAATGTCCCCGCACTTAATTCGTTGCGGCACAAGGCGAATGCGCGAAAATGTCCCCGCAGGGACATGAAAATGCGCGAAAAATGCGCGCATGTCCCCGCGGGGACAGGGACACGAGTGCGCATTTTTCAGTACATGCAAATGTCCCCGCGCTCTCGGAAACAATCTCCTCCGTCGCTGGCACACCGTCCGCGAAACCTCACGAGGAGATCTCCATGCTCGAAGCCGTTCCACCCCGCACGATTGATACCTGGAAGCTCGACCTGATTCGCGAGCGAGCCAAGCACTATCGGCTGCAACCCGCAGATGTCGACGATGCGATCCAGGAGATCGCGATTGAGTTGTTGGACTTCGAATGGACGTTTGATCCAGAAAACCCGGCAACAGAGAAGACCGCGCTGACAGTCGTCATCGATAACAAGCTGAAGACGCTTCGGACCTCAGAGCAGCGATTCCAAAATAGGATGGAGCGAGTTCGTCAGTCCAAGCGATCACCCCAACGCAGCACTCTCGATTCCAACGGCTCCATTCAGGAACCCTCGTACCGCGAATCGCTCTCACGGACGAATGACATCCGCACCGCGATGGCAGCGCTCGATCTTCCCGAACGAGAGATCTGTGAACTGCTGTCGGAGGGCCACTCGGTGGCGGAGATCGCTCGACGGCTCGGGTGCTCCCAGACCTCCGTGCGAACGCACATGGCCACAGTCCGCGAGCGGTTCCAGGAGCTGGGCGTCAATCTCTGGATGATGGCCGAGAGTCGAGATGCAGCGGATCAGCAGGATGAACTGCTATTGCTTTCAGCCCGCAGAGCAGCGGCCCAGTGCGGAATGTCACTCCGCACCTGGCGGACCTGGGATGCGGCAGGGTTCGTTCCGGCTCCGATCAAGGTCGGGCGATCGACCTTCTGGCGTGTGAATGAATTGAAAGAGTGGATCGCCGCTGGATGTCCGAAGCGGGATGCCTGGAACACCATTCAGGACGAAAAGTGACTTGAGTTCCACCCCATCCTCGGCATCCTGTCACACCCTGTTCGCTCCTCCTCCCCGAAGGACTCCCGATGGCCAGCCTCTACCGCAAGCCGATTGTCACGATCGATCCCGTGACCGGTAAGAAGATTCACAAGTCTGCCCCGAAATGGTGGGGCCGCTACCGCGATCCCACCGGTCGCGAACGTCGCGTCCCGTTGGCCAAGGACAAGGCCGCTGCCCAGGCGATGCTCAACCAGTTGGTGCGGCAGTCCGAGCGTGAGAAGTCCGGTCTGACCGACTCCTATGACACAGAACGGCTGCGACCGATCCAGGAACAGATCGCCGACTACGAGGCGTCACTGCGCAATCGGGGGGCTTCGCATTCCCATGTGCGGGCGACCATGCAGCGGGTTCGCGATGTGTGCCAGGGATGCCGGATCAAGAGGCTCGTGGATATCTCCGCGAGTCAGGTCGAGAAGTATCTCGCCACCTATCGGAATGGCGGGAAGAGCATTGCCAGCAGCAACCACTACCTGCGGGCAATGAAAATGTTCCTGCGGTGGTTGGTGAAAGACCGGCGACTCCTGGACAACCCGATCAGCCATCTCGATGGCCTCAATGTCGAATTGGATCGACGACGAATCCGCAGGCCGCTCTCGACGGATGAGTTCGAACGCCTCCTGGCCTCGACGCACAGAAGTCGCATGCGACTCCGTATCCCCGGTCCCGACCGCGAGATCCTGTACATCATCGCAGCCTACACGGGGTTTCGCGTCGGGGAGATCGATTCGGTCACCGCCCGGTCGTTCGACTTCCAATCGACGCCACCCACGATGACCGTCGCAGCGGGTTACTCCAAGCGGCGACGGACGGATGTGATACCACTCCGGGACGACCTGGCCCAACGGATTCAGAAGTGGCTTCTCGACAAGGGAGGTCTCGATAGCGATTCGCAATTGTTCCGGATCGCGGGCAAGCGAACGGCCCGGATGCTGCAGCGGGATCTGGAGCAGGCCCGCAAGGACTGGCTCAACGAGGCCAAGGACAACCCGGCAGAGTTGGCCCGACGGGAACGGACCTCGTTCTTGAAATACATTGATGATCGCGGGCTGTACGCGGACTTTCACGCCCTGCGGAAGACGTTCATCACCAATCTGGCCCGCGCGGGTGTCTCTCCCAAGACCGCCCAGATTCTGGCGAGACATTCCGATATCAACCTGACGATGAACACGTATACGATGCTGGAAGTCTACGACCAGTCGATCGCCGTCGCCGCCCTGCCGCCGTTGCCGACTCGGTAAGAACTGGTGAGGAGCCAAACGACTTTAAATGGTCGCATCGGGGAGTTCTCGACGGCGAAATCGTCCGCAAAATGGTGCCCACAGTGGTGCCGTCCTCGCCCGAAATGGGGGCCAAACGGTGCCCACTGGTGCCATCTATGGTGCCATACAGCTCGCATCAAAACGGGTACAGATTGCATCACTTTGCACTGAACTCGCCAATTTCGAGGCTGACACTCGCCCGCCCAGAAAAGCGAAAAACCCCGAGAAACTCGGGGTTTTTGGGGCTGGAACCCAGCGTTTTACCGTGCTCATTGCGGTGAGCTGTCACAGTGCCGAAGGTGGGACTCGAACCCACACGTCCTTTGGGGACAATGGATTTTGAATCCATCGCGTCTGCCATTCCGCCACTACGGCAAGTGAGGTTTTAGCCTCACATCTTGAATTTCCTTGACCCCCGGCGGTAGGATGACGACAACCACGTCGACAACCGAACACCGAATCAAGCAGACACAAGACATACCACGAGAAACAACAATGAAACCCAAGAAACCCTATGCAGAGTGTCCACTTACAGCACATGCCAACCAGCAGTGGTGCAAGAAGATTTAGAGCAAAGGTGCATTTCTTCGGCGTCTGGGCTGATCCCAACGCGGCATATCAGAAGTATCTTGATTGCCGAGACGATTTGCAAGCGGGCAACATCCCCAGGGTCTCCGCGCCCCAGGCCTGCCCCGGGGGGCGAAGACTCCGCGTCGCAGGGAAACGGGGGGAACCGAGAGCTACTGTCCCGGCGTCGGATGGGTCCGGCTGATCGGCACCCCAATCATCCCGCCATCGAAGACCAGTTTGTCATCCACCCAGCCCTGAAACTCGAACTTCGCCAGAATACGGGGCATCACGCGCGTCGCTCGCGCACAGAGAATCAGCCGCGAGCCGGGATACACCGGTGCCCGGAACCGCACGGTGTCCATCCCGCCGAACCCCAGGTAATCCCCGCCCTGCAAAATGTTGTACTTGCGAGCATAGAACCCGGCCAACTGAGCTGCCGCCTCGCACAGCATCACGCCCGGCATCAGCGGGAATCCGGGCATGTGACCCTTGATCCAGAATTCGTCATGGGTCAAATCCTTGAATCCGATCAGCCCATGCTGAGCCAAATCGACCCACACCACCCCCGACAGCTGCTCCATCTCGTGCCGCTGGGGATTGACCTTGCGGATATCATCAAGAGTGAACTGCGGTTTGTCGTAGTTGAACGGCTTGTAGTCAAAGATCGGTTCAGCGGCCATGGTCGTCGGGATCAGTGGGGGAGATGTGGAGAAACAGGCCCCGCCATTGGAAAGCAGCTGGGGCTATGATCATCCGAGGATTCCCAGTGCCGGGAGCCGGATTGCATTGTTAGGATATCAGGCTGCGACGATCGACACGACCCCACAACCCGCCAGAACAAAATTCCGAAGCGAACAGATGTACCGGTCAGGAGCTGAGAACGGCGAATGCCAGTCCTGCCGGTCGTGTGCCTGTTTGGTCAGCACTGATTGAGTATCAACGCCAAAACCTCGATTCGGCGGGGTTGACGCCTGAACGGTTCCGATTACACTTTGGATTCGCTCCAGCGAGAATCTGGGGTGGTAGCTCAATTGGTTAGAGCACCGGACTGTCGATCCGGAGGTTGCGGGTTCGAGTCCCGTCCGCCTCGCTTCCGAGCCTCATTCGCAAACACTGCGAATGAGGCTTTTTTATTGGGTTTTACTGTGTTCTTGTCGCTCGCCCGACTCTCGGTCGATTCATCGGCATTGTCTGATGCGAGGACAGTAAACGACACAGATTGCCCCCGTTGGCCAACATCTGGTGCAAACGCTGGTGCAAACTGCGAAACGACGTTTGCACCAGCGAGCGTAACGTGTCGCGGGTTCGCGGTGGCGTCTTGATCGTCTGTCCCAGTCGCTCGCATCGTCTGACGTTCGGTCGAGGGAGAGGCGTCGAGACTGAGCGACGGCAGCGAGTCCAACGCCCCGTACACGTCGAGCAACTTCGGGTCGGTGTATGTGTTCATCGTGAGGTCGATGGATGAGTGACGCATCGCGGCTTGAGCCGTTCGCGGTGCAACGCCCCCCTTGCTGAGCAGCGTTCCGAACGAATGCCGCAAGGCGTGAACATCAATCGTCCGGCCCCGCTCATCGGCCTTGGCGATGCCAGCGGCCAGCAAGTCGCGGTCGAGGATTTTTACCAGCGAGGTGGGAACCGTGAACAGCGGTCGGGACGGGTCGGGGTTGGCGTTGTGATCGCGTAGGCGAAGCGTAGCGGGCTTCGGAACGTCGGCCAGCCATTCCCTCATGTCAGCCGCCAGATCGGCCCGGAGAGGAATCGTCGAGCCTTGCCGGTTCTTCTCATCAGCAGCATGCAACACGGCAAACGGCATTGCCCCGTCGAGTTCCAACTGTGCCACTGTCAGCGAAGCGAGTTCATTCCGACGCAGCCCGGTCAGAACCAGCGTCTTGTAGATCAACGCCCGTTCGCACCCGAGCCGCTCCAGTTCGGCCACGTAGTCGGGATTTTCGGCCAGCCGCTCCCGTGCCCGTTCAACGGCAGCGGGGAGGGTATCGAGCGTGAGCGCCTTGTACGTCCAGTTCGACCGCTTGCGTCGTTTGCCAGTCGCTTCGGCTTCGCTCCCATCCACGGCCAGCGTCTCCCGTCCGCATTCGGCCAGCGGCCTCAGTCGAGCCACCTGCAACAGCTTGAGCAGCTCCGGTTCCGTCATCGCTCGCCGTTGTCGTCTGCGGTCGCACTTCTCATCGGCCTTGGCGATGCGAGCCAGCGGATTGACCGAGAACCGTTCGGTCTGAACGCACCAGCCACAGAACCCCCTCACCGCTTGCAAATAGCTGTTGCGGGTCCGGGCTGCCATGCCGTCATTGAAGCGGAGAGCCAGCCAGCCTTCGACCGCTTCGCGATGAATGTCCCGCAGAGTGACACAGCGACAGTCATGGAAGAGTTGTTCCGCCAGCCGTCGAGTATCGGCGACATGCCTTGCCGATGTGCCCTTGGCTCGCAGATGGTCGAGGTACACAGCAAAGTGATCGGCCACCGGCGTCGTCTGATGATCGGCAGTCGCAGCTTCCGCTGAACTGATGACTTCGCTCTTGACCAGTTCGGCTCGGCGTTCCAGTTTGCCGAGTACCGAGCGGGCGGCGTCCTCATCCCGGCAACCCGTCGAGACTTCGCAGACATACCCCGAGCCGTCCCGGAACTTGGCGATGTACGTTCCCACCGTGATAACGATTCGGTCGGTTCCATCCTTCCCCGTCGTCACCGGGGCGGTTCGCGTCTTGCCCTTGGCTGGCTTCCAGCGGGCGAACTGTTCCCCGGCCTTGGTGAACAGTTCCGCCCCCTTCGGCAGCGGCTTCGTAGCAGTCTTCTTGTAGACGCTCCCCATCTCACTTCCCCTTCGACTTGGCCATGCGTTTGCGAGCCGCCACGATGGCGCGGTCAATCTTGGCCACGGTTCCCGGCATCGCCGTATTCTTTCCGGATTCCAGTCGCGAAATCGTTTCTTGACGAACGCCAGCCAGTTCCGCCAGACGCTCCTGACTCAACCCCGCTGCCTTGCGATCTTGAATCAGGTTCCGAGCCAGCGAAATCCGGGTGTACTCCACAGCTGGAAACCGACCGTTTGCATCCGGTTGAGGTAGTGGGGGCAGGGCGTCATCGTCGGCCATCGCCTCACCCGCTTCGCGACACAGCCGCTCATAGTCCGACTCTTCCAGCAAGACAAACCGCTTGCCAGCCACTTCGATGCGTTGCAGTCCCAACATGGTCAATCCTCGTAAAAGCCGTCACGGTGTCCGATGCGTTCGATCAGCACTTCGTCACCGACAACCCGAAACTGAACTCGATAGTCCCCGGTGCGAATGCGGTAATGCCCGGCCAAGTCGCCCCGCAACGGTTTCGCTCCACTCACGTCCGGCCAGTTCTGCAACCGCCGGACGATGTTCTCCAGCCGAGCCAGCACAACATTCGGCAAACCCGCCAATTGTTGGACCGCTTCCAGTTCGTAGGTGACTCTGGCCATGACATCACTATGACAGGGGATTTCGTTTCGTCAACATCAGTTGTCCAGGCTCGCCACCGCCGGTGGATGAAAAGCGAACTCATGCTTAGTCGTCAGGAATGTATCGGTAACGAGCCGCCCGCTTCGTGTTCCCAGGTTCAACGAGAGTCAGGATGCCATCCTCACGCAAGAGGAACAACCAGCGATTGGCTGTCGTGTGATCGATCCCCAGACACGTCCCGGCAGTCCAACAACTCAAGAAGAACGGACCGGTCGGATTGTCGCGTTGCAGTTCTCGGCACAGCCCGACCAGTCGTCTTTTCTTCAGATCGTCATAGCGATCAGCACAGTTCGGCAAAGCGGTCGCTTCAAGGCGTTTCAGAGCTTCGGCGAACGGCCCGGTTCCGTGTGGAAACTTGATCTTGTCCCACCCCTTGAGGAAGTCGATGCGGGTTTCGTCGAAGTCCTTCGTCCCGAGATTCGGCAACGCGACTTGATGCCATGCCCGCAATAGCTCTTCCAACTGACTGGGGGCGGCATCCGCGTATTCGGGACGAGACTTGAGCCTGCGGGCGAACTCGAATATCGCCTTGTTTCGATTCCCGGGCGCACTCGGGACCGTCGAGAGTATCGCATCTTGCAGCCAGGGAGTCATTTCACATTGAAGTTTTGAAGCACGAATCACCCCTCCCTCATGACTTCTGTTCTCCTCTGTAGTCTTCAGTCTTCCTCTGTTCTCATCTGTCCTCTCTGTTGCACGCTCAGTTTTTCCAGTGAGAGAACCACCGTCCCATCTCTCACCGAAACCGGACTCCCCGACTGTCAGCCACGGGATGTCGTCCAGTGAACTGAACTCACGCTCCCAGCGGTAATGAGTCCCCTCCGGATGTCGGCTGGGAGGTGCGATCACATACCCGCCATGTCCTCGCAGCTCACCGTCGCCGATGATCACGGTCGAGATGCCACGCATGCGGGCGTAGACGTGCGCCCCGCGATGGGTTCGAACGATCGGCAGAGTTTGTGCCAGCTGCGGGTACGCAGCCGACCACGCCTCGAATGCCCCAGTCACATCGAAGTCCCTCACAACCAAATGCCCAGACACCGGCCCGAGAATGATCCCCAGCCCCGTGACCGTTGGCTTGCGAAACCACACCCGAATCTGTCCCTCATCGGCTGGCTGTTGTTGCAGATCCGTCCAGCTTCGGTTGGCGGGTTTCTTGCCCTTGCCGATCGGCAGTATGGACATCCCCAGCGAACGCAATCGCAGGGCTTCATGCAGCAGAAAACTGCCCGCTTCGGCACGGGGTTGTATCATGATCGCACCTTGATGAAGGGAGGCAGCTGCGCCCGTCAAAGCAACAGCGGCAACCCGAGTAGTGGAACGCAGGGCAGGGGCGGACCGGTTACAGCCGGTCCGCCTCTTGCCCATCGTCAGTACGGTTCTGATAAGGTCACAGCGGGGAAGTCGGTGGCAGCCGTGCCGCTCGCTTCTCGCCACCTTCATGGCCTTCGGTCGCAATCATGTCGCCCTCGCCTTCGAGGGACGGCAAGAGGGGCAGCCAGCGGCCAGCCAGGCATCCACATCGGCCTTACGCCAACGCACCAGACGGCCAATGTGGATCGGACGCATGAGAGCGCCCATGTCAGCGAGTCGCCGAACATGACGCGATGAGCAGCCGAGCAACTCGGCAATCGCGTCTACGTCATACGTACCAGAGACGGTAGACATTCGGGTTTCCTTGCAAGAGGTCTTGGAACCGTCGAGCGTGCGATACACTCAACGCGATGCAAGGTTTTTCATGTCTGTTCTGGAATCCCGAATTGATTTCCGTTTGGCAACAAATTGATTTCCGGTCGATGCCACAAAGGGACAGTACACGACCTAGCTGTTCTCAGGCGGTATGCTGGGCGGAAATTAAATCATTGGAGTTGACGACATTCCGGCAGCAGATTTATTTGGAATGTTTCTTTCGGCTGGTATGACGTTTCAAAGCCGCTTTGACTTCCTCAACCGTCTTCTGCAATTCGGCAGCAAGTGCCTCAAGCGATTCAAATTTCCCTGTCCCATTGGACCAGTCTTTCGCAATCCTTGCGTCGCCCTCCACATCGGTAGTCACTGAACCCTTGGGACGGCCCCGCTTTCGATTTGTGTGTTCGGGGGGCATCTCATCAGCGGGCTTCGGCAAGCCATCGATCAGCAGTACCAATTGCTGCTCGGCTTGGAAAAAGTCGGAGGGAGTTACATCGAACCCGGTCGGAAGCGAGATGCCCAATTCCCTCATCGCCCGGCGAGAGTTCCGCAGTTCACGGCGAACTATCTTCAAACCGGGTTCAAGGTCATTGACGTTAAACCCATAGTCAATGCCGTAAACATCTTCAAACCAGACAGCCACGAGACCTTTCGGGTCTGTCCAGAAAGACGCCTCACTGAATGCCATGTGGACCTGCCAGAGCCAGGCTGATAGCCACGCCCGAAGATGCTCGACATTCCGTATGGGGTGACGAGGCCAGTCGTTGACTGTATAGATTCTTGACTTTTCCCCTGATTTGACATTGGAGCTTCCGAGCCAGACTCGGTATTCAATTACATCGGGCTCCCAACCGGTCGGGAGTTCGTTGTTGTCAAAAGAGTTGAACTCGAAATATTGGTGAAGTGTCTTTAGTGCCATTCGTCCCATTTCAATCGCTTTTGGTATGCCTTCGAGTCTACTGAGTTCCAACAAGGAAACGCCACTTGTCATTGTGGTGGCCGTAATCCCGATTTTGGATGCAACATTCTCTAAGAACTCAGCCAAACTTGCGACATCGGCCATGCTGATCTTCGTGCAACCTGTTCCAGATGTAGTGCAAGATCTGGTAATCTGTTTCAATGTCGGCAAATAACTGCCATCTTCATCTCTTGTCTGAATCGGCGTGATACCAAAATGCCGCGACGCCATTCCCGCTACTCCCAGTCGGGTCGACCAGCGGGCGGCGCGGGGAGTAGCTCCGCACAGCCCGCCGGTCTGTTTTCAGCGATCAAGCGTTGCAACACCTGACGGCACCCGGTTGAAAGTATCTGCGATCGATGTCGCACGTTCAACCGGGGAGGGCGTTCGCTGGGAAAGTCGAGGGCGGTTCCGGCGTCCTCTCGCCTCGCCATCCGCATCACGGGGCATACTCCCCGCTCGCTGTCACGCGAACCAGCCCGACATCGACCAGAGTTTCGAGGATTTTGGCGACGTGGGCTTTGTTGGCTCTGGTGAACTGGCTGGCGATGTCGGCAGCTGTGGCGGGCTTGGCGTGCGTGGTGAGGGCTTGCCGGACGGCTCGGTAGCGTTCGGTACTCGTGGCTGGCCAATCGGCTTTGGTGGCCTTGGGGGCGGCTTTCTTCTTGCCCTTGGCCTTGGGGGCGTCTTCGCTGTCGTCTTCGTCCTCATCGGCTTCGACGAGCGTCTGCTGCGTCTTCGTCGGCTCGCCGGTCTGGGGGTTCTGGAACTCGGGACGCAGCCAGCGGATTTTCCCGGCGGCTTCTTCGGCGGCCCGCTCGTGATTCAGAGCGACCAGCCGTTCGAGAATCTCTTCATCGGTCAGCGTCCCCGGCCAGCCGTATGCCGCGAACACGGCGGCATCCAGGTCATCGTGAATCTGTTTCAGCACCGACACCAGCCCGTCCTCGTGAATCTTCCGCTCCTTGGCGGTCAGCGGTTCCCCGGACCGCAGCTTCTCCAGGACGTTATACATCCCGGTCAACGTCAGATCGGGATGTAACTGCTGTTGCCGCTTGCGATGGGCATCGAGTTGTTCCCCGAGTTCGCGGATGCGTTGCTTCTGCGATTCGGTGGCATCGGGGAAGGGGAACTTGTCGAAGCACCGGGTCTTGTTGTATCTCGGATCATTGCCGACTCCCATTCGAGTTCCCGCTCGCAACGCCCATTTTGTGTGAACTACAGAAGACAGAACGCCAAGAGCAAATGCGTCGTCACACACAATCATTACTGCCGTACTGTCAACCTGAATGTTCTCCTCAAGGAAAACGAACAGTCGATGCTTAGACGTGATGGGGGTTGCAATGAGTCGACTCAGCCCTGACAAAGCCGGGCGAAATGGGGCCAATGCTTCGCCAAATATCCACCACTTCATTCGGCGTGCAACCCGAGGATTCACATCTCGTTCGGGCTTTACACGGTCATGAACCCACTGAAACACGGAGGGAAATCGTTCCCGAACCTCGTCGATCTCAAGTCCATAAAGATCAATCATCCATGCTTGTCGATCCACTTGAGTGATATCGCTCGTTCCTTTATATGGACGAATGATTTGATCCAGTTCTGCTGAATCCCTTTTCAGATCTTCCGCCGTTTTGCGGTCTATTGAGAACCCTTGCCCATTAAACTGATAGCCAACTGCCGCGATACCCGAGCATGACTCAAGCCTAGACGTATTGATGATATCAGGTCCAATGGTAAGGTCAGGCTGAACCAGCCCCCTACGATAGAGTAGGTCATCGGAGTCCTCTGTACTTGTTCCTCCTCTCGCTTTTGCAAGAGTCGCCAACATGCCTTCTGGGGTGTCACTACTACAAACCGTCATCGCGATTCGAACGTCCGCTCCGTCCGATGCGTCAACCCATGGGTGATCAGGTATTGCATACTTGAGGAAGACTGGGTTTGCCTTGATCATGTGTTCATTGACGATGTTCTGATTGAAAGGTTGAGTGATGCTGTTTGTCGTGATGAGTCCAAATCGATTGAGTGAAGCCCCAGCGATAGCGCATGCCGACATGTGCCACCAATACATTACATAATCGCAGTTCTTTGGTAACTCACGAAACGAAAACCGGAGAGCTTCCGTATACCCATTTCCAACTTCCGTTCGAAATCCCCGCTTCCCAGAAAACGGCGGGTTGCCGACGATGTAATCGGCCTTCGGCCATTCCGCCTTACGCGGGTTGATGTACCGCAGTTCCTGCACACGCGCAGCCTCATCGGGGACATCCTCGCCGGTGACGGGATGCGTCTTCATCGTCCGGCCATCCCAGCGGGTGACGGGGTTCCCGGCCTCATCGGTTACGGGTTCGATGGCATCCCACGCCAGCACGGCATCGCGGCATTCGATGTTCTTGAACCGCTTGATGATCGGCTCTTTGATCGGGGCGTTCTTCCCCAGCGTGCGGGAGTGCCATTGCAGATACCCGATCCACAGCACCAGA
>JANPCU010000237.1:0-3514 GCA_031431195.1 Planctomycetota bacterium
CACCGGGAAACTGGGCAATCCAGGCCGACCTTCAAAAGTGATCCGGGAATTGCTGGTAGAAAACGTGCCCCACGGGGAGATTCTACACGAAAGTCGTGATCACAGCTCTGGATTCTCTCTCCCGAATCGCTCATCTCCAACCCTCGGTGACTGATACGACTTGACGCGGGGATCCAGAGGTTTTGACAAGATAAAACAGGATGGATTCAGCATCTCGCATCGGGTCTGAGCATCCTGTTTGATCCAGTGAATCCTGTCCAATCTTCTGCACTGTATGACTCCCACCTTCCCCCGTATGCCTGGCGTTCTTGACTCGATGGCAGCAAGTCCCTGAAGATGCCGCTTCTTCATGCAGAGGTCAACCTCTTCTTCCTTGTCTCGAAGTCCATCCCTCCATGCGCGTTCTCTCAGGCATCCAACCGACCGGCCAGATTCACTGGGGCAACTATTTCGGCGCGGTCCGGCAGTACATCGAGCTGCAGAAGCACGATGCGGCGCTCTACTTCATTGCCGACCTGCACGCGCTGACGACTGTTCGCAACCCGGCGGACCTGCGCAGGAACGTCACCAATGCGGCGCTGGACCTCTTGGCACTCGGCCTCGATCCGAACAAGGCCACGCTCTACGTCCAGTCCGATGTCCCCGAGGTCACGGAGCTGACGTGGCTGCTGATGACCGTTACGCAGATGCACCTGCTAGAGAAGTGTCACGCCTATAAAGACAAGAAGGCCAAGGGCCTCGCCGCCGATGCCGGGCTGTTCACCTACCCCGTGCTGATGGCAGCGGACATCCTATTGTATGACAGCAATCTGGTCCCGGTGGGTCAGGACCAGATCCAGCACATTGAAGTCACGCGCGACGTGGCCCAGCGGTTCAACACGATCTACGAGCGCGAGGTGTTCGTCTTACCCGATCCTTACGTGGTGCAATCACTCGCCAAAGTGCCGGGCCTCGACGGCGAGAAGATGTCCAAGAGCTACAACAACACGATCGAAGTCTTCATGGAGCCGAAGGCCCTGCGCAAGAAGATCATGTCGATCAAGACCGACTCGAAAGGGGTCGAGGACGCCAAAGACCCCGAGACCTGCTCGGTGTTCACGCTGTTCAAGCTGTTCGCGAACGAGGAGCAGCAAACGGCTCTGGCGGAGAAGTATCGTGCGGGCGGCATGGGCTATGGCGAAGCGAAGCAGGCTCTGTATGACCAGTCGATGACCGTCTTTGGCCCCGCCTTCGATCGCCGCGCCCAACTCGCCGCCAGTCCCGACACTGTGCAAGATGTCCTCCGCGAGGGAGCCAAGAAAGCCCGCGTGAAGGCCGTCGAAGTCCTGACCCGCGCCCGCGAAGCCTGCGGCCTGGGCGGGAGGTAAGGACATGGTGCAAAACAACTTCCCGATTGAGTCCTGAACACGAAGATCGCGAAGGAAGCGAAGAATCGTTGGACTTAGTCCTTCGCTTCCTTCGCGACCTTCGTGTTCAATTCCTCTGTGTAAATCGGGAAGTGATTGTGTCCCAAGTTCTAAGCGCCTCATGAGAGCCTCGACAAGGTTTAGATTTGGGGCGAGTCAGGCCAGCATGGGAGGGCGAAGATCCTGCTGAGCCGCGAGCCAGGGACCACGTCTTCTCGCGTCAGCGGCTCGGCAGGAACCTCGCCCCCCCCGAGGGAGGCTCGAACCTAATTCAAGGCTTGACAAGACACTGGCTGGCTGGAGCTGTGTGCAGGGGGAGTCGATGACTCGCTTCATCATTCGCTGGCCAGGGAGTATTCTGCGGATCACATCACCAATCACCCATCGAGGACGGGTTGATGGACGAGAACCCACTCAAAAAACCGTTCGACCTGACGGCCTTCCGTCGGCCACAGCCGCGTGGTCCCTCGCCCGAGGAGTTGGCCGAGGCGCTGGGACCTTTCTCGCCGCCCGACGATTACGACTTTGGCGAGGAGTTCGAGCCGGGTGTTCCTCGCCCGATTCCACGCCAGAACTGGCGCGGTTCATACGCCAGTCGGCGGCGATCCCAGCCGATGATCCTGATCGTGCTGGGTATTGCCTTGGCCGTCTTTCGGATGCTGCCGAGTATCCAGAATCTGGGGTACTACATCCTGCCGTTGTGGTATCTGCACTGGGTCGGGGCTCTGTTTTTCATCGGTGGCATCGGGCAGCTGATCCGCAATCTCTGCGCGTGGGATGACTTCAAATACATCCGCGACGGAATCCCGGTGGCAGGTCGTGTGATCCACCAGCAACGGGGCGAGATCCCGCAATTCCTGAATGGCACGATGATCGGAACGATCTGCACGATTCAGGCTCTCGTCGAGTACATCAATCCCCAGCGACAGGAGCGGGAGTTTGTCGATGTGCAGACCGACACATTTCCCCTCGCCAAAGCAGACCGCTATGAGTCGGGTCTGGAAGTGGGGGACACCGTGACGCTGGTTGGATTGCCGGGAGACTTCGCCACGAATCTTCGCCTCTACGCCTGGACCGGCCTCGATCCGGAGCAGGACTGGCCGAAGTTCGATGGGAAGCCACTGCGGGGGATGACCCCGCTGAAGGCATTGCTGATTACGAAGTCGGTGCTGCTGGGGCTGTGGCTGGTCGTGGGACTATTGCACATGATCCTGTACTTCCCGGAAGACTGGAGTTGGAAGTGGGGCGGGGGCTTTGGTGCCGCTGGTGTGCTGTTGGTGTTTGTTGGCCTGGGGTGGGTGGCCGTTCGGCAGGAGAATGCCAAGCAGATCGCCACGGTGGCTCCGACGAATCGGAAGGAGATGATTTTTGGGGGGATTGGCCTCTCTTTCGTCGGCATCCTCGGGGGTTTGTTCGCGATGTGTCTCGTGAATTCGTTACTGGACCGCAATCCCCCCGTGCCGCGCAGCGTCGAGATTGTGAACTCCTGGGAGACCACACATAACTTCCTGCTTCGGCATTACGAGGTCGAGTTGCGACCCTTGCGGGGAGGGGCGGATTTCAAGAAGGGGATCTCCATCACCAATCTCACCCAACTGCAAGAGGTCGGGTCGCGGTATGGCGTCGAACTGGTGAGGCCGGGCTGGCTGGGGCTGCACTGGGTCGAGGGGATTCGCTCGGTGGAGTGGCGATTGGCGAGCGAGCCTCCCACGGAGGCCGAGAAATCGCGGATCATCCGATTCAAAAACCTCCAGACGGGAGAGGTGTTTGCATTGGTGCCCTACATCCGAGTGAATGAGAAAGCGAATGAGAAGTTGTCCGTACCGCCGCCGCCCGAACTCGTCCCGCTGGCGGCTCAAGACCTCGCCCAACAAAGTCAGATGGAGGTCGTGAAGTGAGGCGTGGGGTAGGCTCCCAGCCTGTCATGCGATCTTCGGAGCGGCCTGAACTGACCGATTCGGTGAGCGGATCGGCGCTAGCCCAATGGCACGTACTGCAGAGTCGGTGATCTGCGTGTGTCGGCGTTTTGTGAGAAAAAGGGGGGCCTTTTTTGGTGTTAAATTCGCCAAAGAAAGTGGGGTTTGGGGGGGTGCGGCGGGGTTTGGGGG
>JANPCU010000238.1:0-22370 GCA_031431195.1 Planctomycetota bacterium
TATAACATCGAAAACTCCATCAACCCCAACGGGGTTGCGTCCGATGCCTGACGCAACCCCGTTGGGGTTGATACTGCGAAACGTTCGTAAACCCAGGGTTTCCAGCTGCGCGGGCAACCCTGGGCTACGAGGCGCGACCCCGTTGGGGTCAATGCACCGACGATTGGGACGAACACACGCCGTTTTGGGCGCAGGCCCACCATACGGTTACTGTATTAGCATTTCGTGTACAATTTGAGCGACGGCACCTTCGGTTATACCTTTTTTGCCTGCAGTAGTCTGACGTTGGCAAAACTCGTAAATCTTTGGCTCCTTTACTCGCATTGCATGACATGCAGCATCTCGCGATGTTTTCGCGAGTGACGATTCTTGCGTCATTCACGATGTGCTCCCATGAAGGCTTCGCACCGCGAGTTATGCTTGGAAGTGCAAAGCTGACTCCGCAGTAGACGCAGGCGAGATTGCGAGCCAGCACTTCTTGCTCCAACTCTGCGGGGATATTCCATCTGTTCACTTCGGGCGCTCCTGGAAAGCATGACTGGCGTTGATTCTGGCTGGCGATTGCCGGATGGCAACAGGAGCTGATTCCACCCAACGTCCTCGCGCTGGCCCATCGGAATTGACAATCGCCGTCGACAACCGAGTACACTATTTTACGACTCCGCTCATGGAAGAACTCCCCTGTCCTGGAAGGCCCCACATGCCGCCTCGCCGATACATTGTTCGCTACGGCACTCTCCGCAATGTGGCGGAGTTCGGCACGCGCGGCAGCGATGAGGAATACCGACGCGGCGACCAAGTCGTCATCCGCAGCCCGCGCGGCATCGAGTGGGGTGAAGTCCTGTGCGAGGCGACCGACCGCACCAAGCAGTACCTTGGCGGGAAGGACCAGGCGGGCAAGATTCAGAACCTCGTCACTCCGCAAGACGAACTCAAAAAAGAAGCCCAGTGGAAGCAGGAACAGGACGCCTTCCTGCAAGCCCGCCGCATCATTGCCGAACAGAACCTCGCGATGCAGCTGATCGACTCCGAGATGTTGCTGGGTGGGGAGCGGATCACGTTCTACTACACGTCCGAGGCCCGCATCGACTTTCGCGAGCTGGTCAAATCGATGGCCCAGTTCTTCAACATGCGGATCGAGATGAAGCAGATCGGCATCCGCGACGAGGCGAAAGTCCTGGCCGACTACGGCGATTGCGGCAAGCCGGTGTGCTGCAATACCCACCTGACCGAGATGCCGCCGGTGTCGATGAAGATGGCCAAGCTGCAGAAGGCGAGCCTTGATCCGAATAAGCTCTCGGGCCGATGTGGTCGGTTGAAGTGCTGCTTGCGGTACGAGTACGACACGTACGAGGAGTACCGCCAGGAACTGCCGGGTGTGGGCAAGTTCGTGGTCACTAAGGATGGCAAGGGCAAGGTGCTAGCCCAAGAGATCCTGGCCAAGAAGGTCCTCGTCGGGTATGAAGACAACCGCCGGGTGCTGGTCGATGCGACGGACATCTTGACCGTGGTCAGCGCCCCGGGGGCTCCGCCGAAGAGACACGAACCGGGAGACGATCGTTCGGAGTAATCGAGTCGAGAGCGGCACGGCGTCAGCCTGCCGAGTCTTTCGCATTGCATAACCACTGTCGATTTCCTTGAACACACGAATCCATCGTGAACGGTGGCCACGAGTCATGCCACACCTCGACAGGATCACGCCTGCCGCTCCCCAGAGTCTTTCATCCGATTTTCCACATCCATCAGGACACTTCTCATGCCGAACCAAACACGCTGGGCAGAATGGTCTCTTGTCGCCGGGCTCCTCATCTGTGGATTCATCTTTGGGGGCAGCGGTGATGCTGAGGACAAACCGGTCCTCACTCCGGTGAAGCCCGCAGGCAAGGTCACCGAACTCTTCGACGGTAAGACCCTCAAGAACTGGAAGATCCCCGAGTTCGGTGGCGAGGGCAAGGTCTCCGTGAAGGACGGCCACATCGAGATCGGCACCGGTGATCCGATGAGCGGTATCACCTGGGAGGGCGGCGAACTCCCGAAGGTCGACTACGAACTCACCTTTGAAGCCCAGCGCATCGAGGGGACCGACTTCTTCGGCACGATCACCTTCCCCGTCCAGAAAGACAGCTGCTCGTTCGTACTGGGCGGCTGGGGCGGCGGCGTGACGGGGCTGTCGACCCTCGATGGGTCTTCGGCGATCGAGAACGAGACGACCAACTTTCAGGACTTTGAAAAAGGAAAGTGGTACAAGATCCGCCTGCGGGTCACGAAGACCAAGATCGAGACCTGGATCGATGAGAAGCAGGTGGTTAATGTCGATTACGCCGACAAACGGGTCAGCATCCGCATCGAAGTCGAACTCAACAAGCCGCTCGGGTTCTCAACCTACCGCACCACCGGAGCCATCCGGGCGGTGAAGATCGCAGAACTGGTAGCGGCTCCGGCGGAGAAGAAGTAGTCGGATCACTTACGGAAGTTGGAGACCAGTGATCGAACTCGCGTATCGATCACACAAGCACCAGAGAATTAGGCATCATGCTTATACTTATCGCGGGATGAAATGAGACATTCTGGCGAGCGTCCGGCGTGAGCCGGATGGTGCTTCAGGGATTCGCCGCAGAACCAGGGGGCTGACGCCACCCCGCTTGCCGTAACGTCTCACTCTGCACCGCGCAAGGTGTAATCCTCGAATGCAAAGCAGAGCCTGGGAACCGCGCCGCGACTATTCCGGCGGAGCGCAATTCTCTCTCAGCAAGCGTCGGTACTCCGCAGGATTCACCATCACTGTGCCGATATGCGGCGCGTACGGCTCTAGATGGAGCAGTGAGCTGGGAGATGCGGAGTGCAGTCGTTCCGAGTTCTGGAACGGCACGACGAAATCTTCGGTGCCGTGTACAAAGAACAGGCGTGCGGAAATTCGGGGCAAGGCGTCGATCGGTCGGATTCGCTCAATGTCGTATCCCGTCTCGAACCACCCGGCGACTCTCGTCACTTGATGCAACGGGCCGCGAAGCCACGGGGGGAAGAATCGCAGCTGATGATCGACCATGGCTGGAAGATCAGAATAGGCTGAGTCAACGACTGCCGCGTGTACCAGTGGCATGTCCGGCAGCGCCATGAGGAGTGACGAACCGCCCATTGAAACTCCGAGCGCGTAGAGTTGCTCCGGGTCCACATCACTGCGGCTCAGACAATAGTCATAGGCACCCAGCACATCCAAACGCTCATTGGCCCCATAGGTGATCGTCCGCCCTTCACTCTCCCCGTGACCGCGAAAATCAAACGCCAGAACCTGGTATCCCGCGTCATGCACCAGCTGGGTGATGGCAGAAATGTCACGTCGGTTGGCCCCGACTCCATGACAGACAATCATCGTCCCCCGCGAGTGTGGTAACGACTGGAAGTCGCCTCGCAGCGTGAGCTGGCGGGGACCACGACTGGGGAATTCGATCCGTTCGATCGAGCCCGAGGTGAACTCAGAATCGGCGACAACAGGCAGCAACTTGGGACGATGGACCGCAAATGTCGCCAGCAGAATCGGGATGAGCAGCAGGTAGATACCCAATGCCATCAGACCCGAAGCCATTCGAGCACGACAGCCTGGCCAACGGCGCTCAAACGCCTCACCGCACCGCTTTCGAAACTGAAACAGGTAGAGCAACGGAAATTCGAGGCAACACCCGAAGAAGTAGGTCGCCACCACGCATTCCCACCAGGAAAAACGAGACTGCGTGAGTCGTGTGAGTACGAGATAGAACAACGTCGGTGCGAACAACAGCACCAGCAAGATACTCGCGCGGCCTGCCCGAGACTCCGCGTTCAGCCTTGGCGGTGGAATCAATCGCAGTGCGGCAGCCATCGCAATCACCACCGGCAGGCAGACCCAGAATGTCTCACTGGGAGATGTGGTCCAGCTTCCGACCACTCTCCGCAATCCCTCAGTCAGGAGCAGTACGAAGACGCACCGCAGGCTCCCAGACCACCTCGTGAGAGGCTGTGTCGATGCCATCAACGTGGTCGCCAAAGCAGAAGACTCCTCAATACTCGATCACTCAGGAGGGATCAGCAGGAACGTGTGACGATCACCCGACTGCGAATTACGAGAGCAGGTTCGCCCCCCCCGTGTACTTCTCAACGGCGTCGGGGTTCAGGGTGAGGCCCAGACCGGGAGCCGTCGGGATCGCAAGCAGGCCATCCTGGTCGAGTGGCCAGCCGCCGAGGGTGATCTCGTCGATGAACGGCGAACCGGTCAGGTACTCCACGAGATCAGTCCCCGGAAAGGCCGACGCCAGATGCAGATCGGCGGCCAGTCCGACGGCGGTATTCCAGCCGTGGGGGATGAACCGGACGCCGTGTTCCTGGGCCATCCAGCCGATGCGGCGTTCCTCGCTGATACCGCCGACTTTGGTCACATCGGGCTGGACGATGTCGAAGGCGCGGGCGGCAAGCCACGGCTGGAAGGCTTGCCGACGCGTGAGGACTTCGCCCCCGGCGATCGGCACCGGGGAATGCTCGCGCAGCTGAACGTAGTCTTCGAGGGCGTCGGGGGAGAGGGCTTCTTCGAACCAGTCGATGTTGTACTCAGCCAACATCCGCGCGGTGTTGAGTGCCCACTTGTACCCGTTGGTCCAATAGGCATCGCTCCCTCCCGCATCGACCATGAGTTTGGAGTCCGGCCCGACGGCCTCCCTTGCCGCACGAACGATCGCCTCATCCGTGGCCGCGTTGCGGCGACCGAACGGTCCCCAGCCGATCTTGAAGGCGCGGAACCCCTGCGCCTTCACCGCCAGCAAATGGTCCCGCAGCTTCTCCGGCTCGTCCATCAGCAACGAAGCGTACGGCTGCACCCGCTCGCGATACCTTCCACCGAGCAGACGCCCGACGGGTTGACCGGTGGCCTTTCCGAGTAAGTCCCACAGCGCGATATCAATCCCGCTGATGGCGTGCGTGATCGCCCCCCCGCGACCCAGCCAGAACATATGCTGATGCAATTTTTCACTGACTCGCTCCGGCTCCAGAGCAGTTTCGCCGAGATAGAGCGGAGCGAGGACTGCGAGCGAGGCCCGGACCAGAGCGTCGCTCGTGAATACACTCCCTAAGCCAATCTCACCGGAATCGGTATGCACGGCGATCAGAGTGTGAACGCAATCCTCCGGTCGCAGTTCGTTGCTCCAGCCGCCCTCGGGAGTCGCTCCCCGCAATCCGGCACATCGAATGTCTGTGATCTTCATGAGTGTCGCTCGCGTCGTAGAAAGATCTTCGCATGAGGTTGAAACGTGACCGCAGTGTCCAGCGGAAAGATCGGGCGTGGACACCGAGTATGACCGAGATACGGCAGGTTCGCACTCGATGAGCCGGGAGCATCAATGTTGAGCATGCTTGTACACCACTCGGCAAACATGTGCGGCTGGCAATGCGGCGACTTCACGACCACGGCGTCGAATCTCGCCGGGTTCTGGCCGAGTGAATAGAAGAACGACCGGTCGTAAAGACTGACCGCGCGACTGCTGACAGCCAGGGTGAAGTTGTCGACATCCAGCACCGCACAGAGGCCCGCGAACCATTTCTCGCCGAACGACTCGCTCTGGAATCGGCCATCACTCAGCAGGCGAACGGTCGCCCGGATGGGGAGTGGCGGAAACCGCGCCGGATCGAGCGTGCCGCCGATTGTCGTCTCAATCGTGGCACCAATTCCGGCTTCGAAGGCCCGCTTCACCGCTGGGGCGTCAACGATAGGGAGCAGCGTACGCCCCGAGTAGCCGGTCTCGATCAAGGTGCGCAGGACGGCGTTGCTGTCTCCGGAGGCCCCCGAACTGGTGGCGTCTGCGGCATCGACCAGCCCGACAGTGCCCTTGGTCGACGAAGAGAGACGGCGGGCCATATCATCGAGGCTGATGAGCGGAACTTGCATCCGTTCATGGTGGCTCCAGAAGTTCTCCGCAATGCGGATCGCCTCACGCTCTGCGAGTTGTGGGTCGTTGTTGGTGACGACGAAACTATAGGTCTGTAAGGCGGGAACATCGGTAAACGGGTTCCCGATGAACATGCCCGCAGAGAGTCCAGCGGGGCCGGTTTCAGCGGCCTGGGCCAAGCGAATGCTCTGTCCAAACAGACCCGTCGCAGTGATTAGTTCATCTCCACGCACGAGGGCGGGGATGGCGACCTTCGCCGTGACCGGCCGCACTTCACCCGCCATGATCCGTAACAGCAGTCGGGCGGCGCGCTGACCGGTCTGGAAGAAGTCGACATGCGGGTACGTGTGGTAAGCCACGATCGCGTCACTCTGTTCGACCATCCGGTCGGTCAGGATTCCATGCAGGTCGAGCGAGACGACAATCGGGACATCCTCGCCCAACACCTGCCGAGCTGCGGCCAGCAGGAACCCTTCGGGGTCGAGTTCGTCCTCACTCGCCATCGCTCCGTGCATGCAGAAGTAGACCCCCTCAACCCGGGGAGCGGCCTTCAGGCTCTCGATGAACTCGCGCGAGATCCGTTGCCAGTCGTCCCGCGCCAGTGTGCCTCCCGAGGTGATAAAGCACGCGCTGTACGTGGGGACCAGTTCGATGTCGGGCTCCGCATCGAACACGGTGAGCGCCCCGCCAATCTCGTTGCGGACTGTGCGATGGTAATCGAGCAGTGCCGGTCCGCGACGCAGGGCAAAGTCCTCCACCGTACTGAGGTGCGGATTGAAGGTCGAGACCTCCTGCTTGCACTCCGCGATGAGAATTCGGCGTCGAGTCATCGTGATTATTTCTCCCCACTGCTCAGGATGAATTCCACCGCCGCGCAGGTGTCGGCGTCGTGGGTCGAGTGACCGCCATCGTCAGATCACAGGTTCGCCCTCACTCGCCAGGCGGTCCCGAGGGAACAAAGTGTAGACTCCCACCACCAGCATCAGCCCCGCGACGAAGTAGCCGATCGCCGTCAGCGTCAGCAGCCGATCAATCCCCAAGGTCGTCTTCCAGATCCCACCAAACAGTGTCGCACACCCGGAAACTAACCCGCCGCACAAGTTCAATACTCCCACAGCTGAGGCCCGTGTCTCCAGCGGGACGACCTCAAAAGTTGCCGGGAAGATATTGCCCATGAACAGTCCACTGCATAGCCCAAAAGCAGCAGCTGCGAGGCGAGTCAGCGGCAACGTTTCGCAGTTCCCCAGGGCATGCAAACAGGGCGCGCACAACACCAGACTCGCAATCATGATCCAGAACCGCGAGGCCCGCGTCATTCGTAAGAGGGCATCCGCGAACACTCCGCCGCAGAGCAGCCCGATGGCCGTGCTCCCCTGTAAGTAAACGGTTGCATTGAACGCTGCCTCCGATTGGCTCAGAGTGAACTTGTCATGCAGGAAGGTCGGAAGCCAGCCGTAGAGTAGCCAGAGTCCAAAGACGAACACGGGGAAGACGACACACAGCAGCAGGTAGGTCGGCACCCGCAGCAGTGTCAAAATCGCCAGCGAGGAACGCGGGCCCACCGGCGTCGGAGCGACTGGTTCACTCACACGACGTAAGAACAGGAAGTACGGCACCGCATAGGCCAGCCCGATCCCGCCCAGCACAAAAAACGCATCCCGCCACATCCCCTGATCCGCCATCCAGCCGCCGAACCAACTTCCCGCGACGGTGCCCGCGACCTGGGCTGTGGTGAGGGCGGCAATCGCGCGTGAACGCAACGCGGGGGCGAAGGCACCCGCAGTCAGGGCGATGGCTGTCGGCATGAACAGCGACTCCGAGACCCCCATCGCCGCACGGAGTGTCAGCAGGCCGGTCGCCGACTGTGCGAGGCCTGTGGCGATGGTCACTAGGCTCCAGATCGCCAAGCTGAACACGACGAGTAACCGCTTCGAGAAGCGATCCCCCACCTGCCCCGCGATGGGGCACCCCAGCGCATAGACCCACAGGAAGATTGTCCCCGTGAGTCCCAATTGCCGGTCGGTCATCCCCAGATCTGTCTTGAGGACCGGAAACATGGCGAAGACGGCCTGCCGGTCGCAGTAGTTCAAAAAGTAGGCGAACCACATGCACGCGAGCAGGCCGTAGGCTTCAGCACTCACCCCCGCCTCGGAGACCGGCACCACTTGTTCAGGCTCACTCAGTTCATCACCGTCTGTGGAGTGTGTCATGCGTGGAGTACCTCATCCAGACTGACTTGCCTAGCAATCACGGCCACGCAGTCTCCCTGTTGAGTCAGGCAAGGAACCCTTGTGGTAATTAGGAAGCCGGAACTCCGGGCGATGATTGGTTCCGGATTTCGGTCGGGGCGCTCCAGATGATGGATGTAGCCGACGATCTCTCCTCGCTGGACCAGCGTGCCCAGATCGAAGCAGATCTCGAAGACTCCCGACTCGGGGGCCAGCAGATAATCATCGCGGTTCAGAGCTTGCGTGAGGATGGCGGGCGGCTGGCCCAGGCTCGCGCGAGTCGCCTCGACGCCGTGAAGCAACCCGACATGAATCAAGACATTCCGCAGTCCACTCTGGGCAATTCGGTGGACGCTGGCCGACACCCCTTCGCCGCCCGCCAGTTCGGTAGTCACCACCAGCTTCCCCTGGTTCTCGGCCTCGACGGGCAGCAACCCTGTCCCCGCAATGTCGGCATACAGGAACGAAAAATCGGTGTTCCAAGCGAGCATGGCCGCCAGCATCTTCCGGCGTTGCTCACGATCCGTAACCAGGTGCATATGCGAACACGGCACGAACTCCATGCTCCGTCCTCCCGAATGGATATCGATCACGATATCGCTCAGCGGAAAGAGTACCGTCGTCAGAAAGTGAGCCACCTGACTCGTCACCGCTCCTTCTGGCTCACCCGGAAAGGCCCGGTTCATGTTCATCCCGTCGAGCGGAGACAGTCGTGTGGCCGCCTTCGCAGCTGGGAAATTGAGCGAGGGGATCAAGATCAGCCGGCCCGAGATCTGCTCCGGAGCCAACTCTCGGGCCAGCTTCATGGCCGCGATCTGCCCCTGGTATTCGTCACCATGATTCCCTCCCAGCACCAGCACGGTCGGTCCCGGACCATTCACGATCACCGTGATGGGAATCATGACATTGGCCCAACCGCCTAGATTGTGCGAGTACGGCACCTGCAGAAACCCCTGCTGCTTGCCGGGTTGTTCAAAGTGGATGAGGGTGAACAGCATGTGCGATGAGGTCCGTCAGACAGATCAATCGTCCCGCGCCGGATGACAGAGGGCAGCGGGGATGAACCGCCACACCACATTAACGTTCACCAAGGTGAGCAGCCACCCGATTAGGCGAGCTGCCAGACTTCGCGTACCAAAAGACTTCCGAAGTCTTACGAGACTTCGGAAGTCTTGCGGGTAGGTTTTCACTGGCCGTTCGCCTTAGTGGGCGTCACTGCCCCGGTCTGTATCAGAAGAATATTCAGAGGCAGAAGATCGCCATGAAGGCTTATACTTTGCGTGGACAGAACTGAGACCTTTGGCCGTAACGACGTTTGCCAGAATGTGGGTGAATCGCAACTATTCACCCCGCTGAGGCGTGCATGACTGGCGGCGACCTGGCGGGGAACGCTGGGGAGGTTACGGTGTTGTTGTCGAGAGCGGCGGGAGGCCGGCGAGGGTCGCCTGCATCACTTGGCGGGCGTCGTCGAAGAAGTTCAGGCCCTGTTTCTGGCAGGTGCGGATGATGGTATTAATATTTGCAAACACTTTCACGCCGCGCTCGGAGCGGTTCACGCCGTCGTCAGCGCGGGCGGCGGCCGCGCTGCGGATGTCGCGCTCGGCGAGGTTTTTGTCGGCGGGTACGGCGGGCTGTTCAGGGATAGCAGCAGCTCGAAACGATGTTTGACGAGACTCTTGCATATGCGTTGGCAATCGGTGTGTTGGGGCTTCGAAAGGATTAGCGTGTTGAGCCGGTCTTCCATGTGTTGCCGTCGTTGATCGAAGGCTGTGGCGTCGAGAGCGTCGCGTTGTTTGGCCAGCGCGAGGGAGTCTTAAAACATCGCCATCACGGGTTGAATGACGGCGTCGACGGCGACCTTAGGGAGATCTTTCCGCAAGGTGAATATCTCGCGCAGCAGAGGTGTGAGGCACTTCTGCTGGTCCGCTTCCAATCGCCCCTAGGCGGCATGAAAGTCGGTAACCAGCACCCTCTCGAACCGCTCGCCCAGCACACGCTCGACCACTGCCGCCGAGCAATGATGATCGATCAGATACAACGCCAATCGCGGGTTGCAAAACACCCGGCACCATACGTTATGAACATTAATCGCCAGCCCGTTTCATCCGCCTGCACCACCAGTTGATATCGCAGATTCCCGAATAGATTATTTGTCACCGGATCGAACAAATCGCCCATTCGAAATCGCTGTCACAGCCGGCGACCCGGCATTGCGTGAGACCCATGTGTTATTCGAGGGTCAGATTCGGAAGTTATGTTTAGCCAGGAGGTTGGAACACTAATCTTCGCTAATTCACACTAATCCAGATTAGGATTATCCACGAATTGGATGAGTGTTGATTAGCGAAGACTAGTGTTCCATTTATCCCAGTATCCTCATCTTTGACTGATGAGGAAAAATGAAGCGACTCCCAAAACTTCGTTGGCCTTGCCCAGCGAGAGACTCAGATGTGCCCGGCTATAGGCTTGAAACGCGACCGCATTCGGCCCAATGCGGGTGTGCGGCGCGACCTCGGTCGACGAGGCCGTGACCTGCTTCTGACAGCACGGGCACTCATCGACTTCGCGCGAGGAGAGATGGGACATTTCGTAGGACGTTCGTCCTCGTCCGTCCGTGAGGAAAGCCTCGCAGAGCGACGGACGAGGACATCCGTCCTACGAAATGTCTCAGTTCTCCCAGCGCGAACTATAGCCTGGGGCCGAAAGCCCTTTTCCGCTGCACAAGCTCCAACTGCAACTCCGCGACATGCGACTTCAGCTCGGCATTCTCGGTACGAAGCGCAGGTTGTCGGTGCGTAATGCGACGTTCTCGGTTCGCAACTCTGCGACCTCTTTCCGCAGCGTCTCCATCTGTCGCCGAAGCTCTTTCATGATCCCGCGAAACGTTGCCGATTTCTCAGTTGGCGGCAAGAGGGGCTAAAAGTTTCCTTCTTCGTGAGCAAGAGTATCTCCGGACACCAAACAGTCGGATCAAGCTGAAAGATCAAGATGAAGTCGCGGGTCTTTTCGCGAGTGTTGAGTCGTGTCGTCAAGCCGATTGTGGTTTTGAAATGACTGAGACGTTCTTCGACCTCAGTCATCACTCTTCACGAAACGCACGGGACAGGCTGGAGAATGCTCGCTTCGTTTCCATGACTTGCTTGTGGATGTCGGGCTTGGGATCGTTGCCTTCGACCATGTGTTCCAACAGTTCCAGCTTGTCGCGGAAGATGCGAGCCTTCATGCGGTGGTAATCGCTTAGGTGTCCCTGTCGTAAATACGCCCCGACTTGAAGTCGTCGATTCCATCCCTCGCAGATCGGAATCCAGTGTAGGGCGTGTTCTTTGTTTCCGACGTACGCGGCACTGAATGCTTCGACGGTCGCGACTTGTCCCATCTCATTCAGGGTCTCTTCGGGTGCGGGGTAGTATACAAAACACCCGGCGATACTCGTGGCGATGATCACGAGAAACCCGGACATGGTCAACACCCAACCCGGCAGGATGATGTCCCACTTTGTGCCGAGTGACAGGGTCGGTTCGGGAGTGCGGTTCAGCCACTCGTCAATGGCCCCTCGGCGGTCCAGCAGCTTGAGTAACCCTCCAAGCACAACAAGAACTCCAATCGCCATCGCTCCGTACTTCTCGTGCGGTTGAGTTTCCAGCTTGATCTTCTGCCAGACTGTGGCCGGGTATCCTCCCGAAGGAGGTGAACCCGCATGGAATGGCTGGCAGTAGATGTCAAACGCATGCGTGTGATTCGCTGGCTCGATGTCCTTCGGATAGAGCGGTCGCTCGATGCCGTAGGAGATCACGATGATGACGGCCAGCATCAGCCCCATCCAGGCAGCTGTCTTCTTCCACCCATAGTAAATCGTCATCCAAGCCAGCAGTCCCAAGTTCATTCCGGCCCCCAGCGTCAACAAAATGAACGCTGCACCGATTGAATTGCCATGTTGGAACATCGACCCGAGTTGCCCCATCGCCGTCATGGGCGTGGCATAAGCTGGGATTGCGATAGCAGTCATCACCAGCGGGGACCAAGGGTTGTCGTGAGCCATCGTCTTTTGCAGACTGGAGGGTGGCAATGCAATACTCAGCAGGCCCACGCCCAGCAGCCCGATGGCGATGAGGCCCGCTGTACCACTCACCGTTTCACGCACCATGACGACGAAGACGGCCAGAATCCGCTTGTATCCCGGCGGCGTCAGAGGAGGCTCTTCGATCTGCACTTCCGTATCGGGAAACCATTTGTCGAACAGCCCACCGGCGACTGTCACCACAACGAGCGAGAACGTCGCGAATGCCAGGATCGTCATCGGCTTCGACAGCGTCAGTCCGTACAACAAAGACAGCGGATCAAACAATGGCGACGAAAGTGCGAACGCGAAAATCGTCCCGATCGCGATGCCACTTCGCCTCAGCTGCTTGACGATCGGAATCACCCCAAGTGAGCAGCCGGGCAGCAGCATGCCGATGATCCATGATTGAAACAGTGACGCGACTGTGTTGGAACCGAACATCCATTTGGTCTGCTGATGCCCCATCAATCGATGGAGCATTCCCGTGATGATCAGCCCAGTCAGAATGAATGGGGCCGCTTGCAGCGTCGATTGAGAGATCCGGAGGACAACGCCCCAGAAAATGGCTTCGGACATGAGCATGCACCTGATGACTGGGACTGATTGACGGGGATGACAATAAGGAAAAGTCCGAGAGGTCGGACTCAACGTGGGGGTGGAATGCGAGAAAGAACTTTCCGTAGTTCCACGATGAGCGATTCAAACCGGCTCGTGTCAGGTGGAGTCGTTTCTGGAGATGGCGACTTCCAAGATACGGACCATGATTCCAAGTCTTTGGCGATGCGAACTGCCTGCTCCCAGTCCGCCCTCTTCAGTTCGGTGTCCCCCGCCAGCTCAGGCAGCCAGACGAGGATGTCGAACCACTCGGTGACTTGCGTGGGTGGCTTGTCACCGTTGGCGATCAAGGCTCGGCCTCGTCGCTCGATCTCGGACACCGTCTCCTCGAAGGAGTGCGGTTTGTGAGGCAGAATGCCGTGCTCTTCTTCGTGCGTCATCGCATGCTCTGGCTCTTGAGAATCTGCGGGCTTGGGAGCGGGCTGTTGTGGTGAACAGCCCTCAGCAATCGCCATCAGGGCCAGCAAAAGCAATGGGTTCACCACGAAGGTACGGAGGCACGGAGTGATGAGGAAGCGTTGAGGGGTGAAGGGTGAAGGTTGAGGATTGAGAGACAATCCGACCGTTGGCAATCGATCGTCCTCACTTGGCTGACAGCTGATCGCTGACTGCTGGCCACTCCTGCTCCGTGCCTCCGTGTCTCCGTGGTAAATCCTCTTCATGGCATCTCCAACAATGACTAAGAACCGATGACTGATGACGACTAAAAACTGTCCACTCAGATCCGGTACTCCGGAATCGGGACGCTCGCCAGAATTTGCTCGATGACCGGAATCGGGTTCTCCTGATCGATCCCCAAACGGACCGACAGGACCGGAATTGCAATCTCCTGAATGTCGTCGGGAGTCACAAAGTCGCGGCCCGACAGGAAGGCCCGAGCCTGAGCGGCTCGTTGCCATTGCAGCAACCCACGTGGACTGACTCCGAGTGTGATCTGGGAGTGATTGCGAGTCGCGGCCCCCAGCTCCACGAGATATCGCTGAAGAGACGCATCGACCCGCAGACCAGCGACCTCCTGCTGCAAGTCTCTTAGCTGACCTTCTGAGAGGACTTGTGGGATCGCTGGCGGATCATCGCCGCGAGAAACAGCGGACTGAAGCATCTCGATCTCGTCATTCGGTTCGGGATAACCGACCGTGAGTTTCATCGCGAAGCGGTCGAGCTGGGCTTCGGGAAGTGGGTAAGTTCCATGCTGGTCGATCGGGTTTTGGGTTGCGATGACGAAGAACTCGGTGGAGAGCGGATACCGCTGGGCGTCGACGGTGACTTGTCGCTCGGCCATCGCTTCCAGGAGCGCACTCTGGGCGCGTGGTGTTGCGCGGTTGATCTCATCGGCCAGCAGAACGTCGGCGAAGACGGGACCGGGACGGAATTCGAAGTCGTGCGTCTTCTGGTTAAAGATGTTGAACCCGGTGATGTCACTCGGTAAGAGATCAGGAGTGCATTGCACGCGCGTGAACCGTCCGCCGACTGCAGCAGCCAGCGCCTTAGCCAATGTGGTCTTGCCCAGTCCGGGTCGGTCTTCGAGGAGCAAGTGCCCCCGCGCCAACAAACAAACAAGAACATTCTCCACCACCTCAGCCTTCCCGCGCAAAACTCCGTTGAGGCCCTTGCGCAGAGGAGTCAACAATATGAGGGATGTCGTTTTCATCAGAGGTGCAGTCGACGCGGGCATGAAATGACTCATCGATTCAGAACGGGAAAGAATGATGTGACTGACATCACCGCAGGACGCCAAAGAAAGACCGCGGCTGTGGTGAGGACAGTAAACAGAGTGACAGAATGGCGGCGAACTCCAGGCTCGAATCGTCCGATGACAGCCAGTAGCACCACTCCGATCACAGCCAGCGTGAAGCCGGTCTGCCAGCCGAGGAAGAGGCCAGTGAGTGCGGCGCACATTGTGAGTTGCAGTCGGTGGTCGACACCACGGGGAGGGATTGCGTTCTGCTCGTCAAAACCGGCGACGATGGCAATTGTTTTCCTATTGAGACTCGTCAGCATCCACATTGTCCCTCCAGTGGCAGCGGCCCCGATCAACCCCGTGAGCGGACCTGACCAACCGACACTGATTGGATCGCCATACCCCATCCGCCACGACGATGACAGGCGAGTGCCGTTGATCCAGTCTGGCTGGGGAAGCCAGGCAGGAATGACATGCAAGTGCGGCCAGATTGCGAGCATCACGAGGCCAAGTCCCACAGCGAATCGAAACAGCCGCTGAGGCCAGGCGAACCCATCATGCTCGATCAGTGCGGCTCCCCAGAGGACGACGAGCAGCACCAAATGAAACAGGTAGATACCCAGCAAATCCCACTTCGTGTACCACAACACCCAGACGACACCCTTATAGGTATTGATCTCCCGCTCGGGCAGATTGCCACCGCCCGACAATAGCTCGCGATGCAGTAGAGCCAGGAACAGCACACCGATGGCCGCTTCAATCAGCGGATAACGCGGTGAGATCGGCAGCTGACAGGTTCGGCATCGTCCCCGTAGTCGTAACCAGCCGATAATCGGAATGTTGTCGCGCGGCTGTATGGCATTCTGACACTTCGGGCAGCGCGATCGCGGCAAGCCGACCGGCAGTCCACGTGGCTCCCGGTAGACGACAACATTCAAAAAGCTCCCCACGCAGCACCCGATGGCCAGAAACCAGAGGCTAGTCACTGTCTCCATGACTCGGACGTTTCTTGCCTCCTCGGGAGTCATGGAGTAATCGACATCTCGGTAGCTCTTGGAGAGTGGCCGTTTCGGAGTATCGTTCGCCGTCGCCCAAGACGCGGCCCCGCACCAGACCGCCAGAACAATGGCTATCCTGAGCAAAGGGAAACAGTGGGACCAGCTGCGAGGACTCACGTTGTCTCCCGAGCCAGAGGCTTCCATGAGTGAACTTCGTCAGAGAGTTGTGACCACTGCATCGACATCTCGGATGCGGGGACCACGACTCGTTTCCACTCGCCAAGACTGCGTTCACGATATCCGTCGAGGCGGTGATGGCTGATCCATGCCTCGTACTGAGACAGCCATCGCAGCAGGTCCGATAGCAGCTGACAGGCCAGTGGAACTTCCGACTCGTGCGGCTCGTGTGTCGGAATCTCAAAGGGCGCCCAGGCACCCAACGGCAATTGCAGCTGCTCAACAATCAGTGGGCGAATTTTGTCACGGATTAGCAGAATCGCTCCGCCCAAACGACGGTCGGAATAGAACATCCCGAACCCCCACAGCGCAACGCTGACTCCCGTGCGAGAGGTGACCGTATAGCAACTGCTCTCCTGACGCTTACGCAGCGTTGTGGAGTGGTGCTTGGTGAAGCCGAGTTCAATCAGAGCATTTCGCGGAGGCTGGACAATGTCTTGTCCAAAACACCAGAACTGTTGGTCGAGGAATCGCGAGTGGTGTTGGCACCATTTCTGGGGAAGCCAATCCGCTCGTGGGTCGGTATTCACAGCGGGAGAGATCACCGCAGGGGACTGCTGACGATGAAACCACTGTTCGAATCGATTCGTCATCTGAGCCAGTTCAAACATGGGGGCCTCCCTGACGAGGGACCGTGAACTGAGTGGGATTCGAATCGGCATCAAGGCCATCGGAGTCGCTATCGTCCGAGGCATCCAACCAGACGGGGAACGGGTCCGGCAATTCACCCCACTCTTCAACCGACAACTGCATCTCGACATCCGTCAGCAGACAATCATCCAGCGCCGCTCGAACGGACAGTTCATCGAGATCCTGGCCAATGATCACCAACTCCTGTCGCCGATCGCCGAACGGCTCCTCCCATTGCGATGCGAGGACATCGAGAGTCTCCGGATCATCGGTCGGCCATTCTTCACGAGGGAGTGCTGCCCACCAGCGACCTAGTGGATCGAGCGTCACCACTTGGCCCGCCTGCGACCATTGCCCGGCGGTGTCGTTTCGACTGGCCAGCCACATGAATCCTTTGGATCGCAGCAGGTTGCTGTAAAAGTCCCCATCCTCCATCAGCCGGTCCCAGAGCCTCTGCGGATGGAACGGGCGGCGGGCCTCATACACGAAGCTGGAGATCCCGAACTCTTCGGACTCGGTCGATTCCTGACCACGCGGGACAGCCATCCATTCGTTGGCTTCCGAGGCCCAGACCTCGTCAAATCGGCCTGTGTTTAGGATCGATTTCAGCGGGATGCGACCGAACTGGCATTCCACGATGTCCGCAGTGGGATTCAGCTGCCGCAAGAACGCTCGGACGATTCCCCGTTCGCGGTCCGAGAGCAGATCCAGCTTGTTGAGCACCAGCACGTTGGCGAACTCGATCTGATCGACGATCAGTTTTGAGATGTCTCGGTCATCATTTTCGTCGACGCCCAGTCCACGGTCTGGCAGCTCATCGATCGACTGCAAATCATGCATCACTCGGGCTGCGTCGACGACCGTGACCAGCGTGTCGAGCTGGGCGATCTCACTCAGCGATTGGCCATTCTCATCCGTGAACGAGAACGTCTCCGCCACGGGGAGCGGCTCTGAAATCCCGGTGGACTCAATGAGTAGATAGTCAAAGCGTCCCTCGCGGGCGAGCTGGCCCACTTCGATGAGGAGGTCTTCTCGGAGCGTGCAACAGATGCAGCCGTTGGACATCTCGATCAGCTTCTCGTCGGTGCGACTGAGTGCAGCGTCTCCCCCGGCAACGAGCTGGGCGTCGATGTTGACCTCGCTCATATCGTTGACGATGACCGCCACTCGCAAACCTTCGCGATTACAGAGGATGTGATTGAGCAGCGTCGTCTTTCCGGCTCCCAGAAATCCAGAGAGGACGGTGACGGGAAGTTTGCGAGGAACCGTGGTGTCGGTGGTAATCACGGAGTGACTCCAAGAGAAGTGTGAACAGGAGAAAAAGGAACCCGATGTTGACCGACCTCAACACCGACAGATGGTTTGGGATATGGCAAGAGCAAACGCAGTGATTGACGAATCGAGGACTGGCGAACTTGGCTTTCAATAAGGCGGCAATCGGCGGCGATGGAGTCTTCGAAGCTCGATTCCAGACTGGCTCCATACTTCGCCCACTCCACGCGGGCTGCGAACTTCTGGAGACAGTTCCCTATCTCCAAATCATCGAGCGGAAGGCGACGCAGCCAACCACTGAATGACAGGGATTGCGGACGGGCCAAGCCTTGAGCTGCCAGTCGCAGTTCCACCAGAGCCAGGGTGTCGAGTACGAAGCGTTGCGTAGTCGCCGGGCGTCGCCAGCGCCAGAGGCACGAATGCCCCCAGTCCCACAGACGCCAGCGCCCCCAATAGATTGCGGCTCCCAACACCAAGCAACTCGCAAGCGCCGGCCAGTGGCGTAGGGCTCCAGCGCCCAGTGCCACCAACCCCTGGACCAGCCTTGCTACCAGGCCCGGTGGCGGTCCGAGGACCTCGTAACCGGGCGACGGTTCGACCGTGGCCCAACACGGGCCACCCAGGCAGCACTCGGCCCAGAAGTGGGCGTCCTCACGAGTCACGGGGGTATGTCCCGACTTTCGGTCGTACTGCATCGGGGCTGCGTAGAACCCACTGACCACTCGGCTGGAATAGCCGAGAGACCGCAGCATCAATGCAGCTGCGGAGGCAAACAGATAGTCCGGGCCGCGTTTGGAGATGAAGAGGAAGTGCGCGACCGGGGAGGGACACCCAGATTCCACGCGGAACTCGTCATCGAGTGTGAACTCTTCACGCAGGCGACGAGAGATCGTTTCGACCTGTTCCCAGCCGCGTGGAACTCCCTGGGTCCATTGATTTGCCAGATCCCGAATTCGTCCCATGCCCTCGATCGCGGGTACATATCGATGGACCTCGCCACCTCCGGTCAATGCGGGGAACTCTTTCGGGATCAGTCGCCGGTCAACGGTCGCCGAGCAAACGTGAATCGGAACCATCTCGGGGAGTTCTTTGCGATTCAGTTGAAGCATGCCGAAGTGCGCTCGGGCATACATGGAGAGCTGGTCCACTTGGTCGATGTGAACTCCGCAGGTGTAGAGCGGGCTGGGAATTTTTGGAGAATCGAAGCGAATCACCTTGAGCGCGTGAGTCTCACGTTCTGCCAGGACATCGAATCGGGGTGGCCACGGTTCAGAGACGACCCACGGGCGGCCATCGACGGTTTCCATTCGCAGGGCTGGCTGGACCTCGGTTCTTGGTTCCGGCTCAGCCTGCCACTTGATCCCATCGAAGCTGTCGTACAACTCCAATCGCAAGTGCAATGGAGTTCTGCCCGACACGTAGAGCAGTGCCTCCGAGCGGACGGCTTCGGTCTTCCGATTGGCCTGCCCGCGCTTCGGTTGCCGAAGTGTCGAAAAGTCTCTCGATACCGTTTCGTTTTTCTTGAGATGTCGCTCCTGGATCTTCGCGGCCATCGCAGCGGGGAGGGCCACGGCTCGATCGGTCTGCTTCGGTTTCACAGCTTCCTCGTAGCGGTCATCGAATACGTCATAGAGAGATGGCTTATGATCGGAGATGAACGGAGCATCCTCGATGGGCCCGAAAGTCCGGATGTCATCCATGCCCGCGACCAGCATGTCGCCATCGCCGATCCCGTCGCGAGCATACGGTGACGAGTCGCCGTCACCGCCAGAACTGGGCAGGTAGCCACGGATGACACGGACCAGCGGCTTCCCCGCCTCGGTCGTACCCACGGCCAGCAGCACGGCCACACTCACGGCCAACAGAATCCAGCGGTGGGTCGAGTTCGACTCATCGACAGACAACAGTCGCGGTCTGAGCGTCTCCCAGTAGTTGGAGACCAACGTCGAGAGGCTCAGCACAGCGTATGCGCCGCAGATCAACGCGACAGCTCGGTCCCGCGCAATCGCTGCCGAGAACACCATCAGGAACAGGCTCATCAGCATGGCCATCCGCTGGAATCGTATCCAGCACGCAGCTGCCCCCAGTCCTAGAATCAGATCGCGCAGGCTGTGCATGGCGATCATTTCGAAGGGGCGTCCGGTCTCCCAGATCCAGCGAGTGACTGGCTCGCGGAGATAGCTAACTAGTGCCAATCCGACGAGGATCGGCGTAATCGCCGGCGGCTCGGGCCAGTCCCTCGCAATTCGACGGAAGAACACGGCGACGGTACCGGCGAGGAGGAACTGTGCGAACAGAAACGCCACTCTCTGCCAGTTCATTCCGTAGTCAGCTTGCGCCACAGCGAATCCGGTCACGGCCAGCAAAACCAGTGACAGAGTCATCAAATGAATGCGGCGCGGAACACGCGGTTCCTGCGGTGAAGAGGCGATAGACCGTGAGAGATCAGGCTGCATGACAGGCCCTCGCCCACAAGCCACTGAGAGAGTCCAGATCAGCTGAGGCCGATGGGAGGTCGAGCCACGGACGATCACCGACTTCGACATTCATCGCACCACCCTCGCGAACCACGATCGTTCGTGACGCCGCAGAATGGAGATGCGAAGCCTCAACCCAACCGGCCTCACTGGTGACCACGATCTCCGACATCGAGCGGCGCTGTCGTGGGGGCCGTTGATCGGTATTCAGACCCTCCGACGGGACGCGAGCTAGTAGGTCGAGCAACCGCTTCCAGTCGGCTTCCGAACTCCCGACCACAACCAACTCTCGACCGATGACGCACTCCACCGAAGCCCGCTGGGCACGCAGGGATTCACACACACTGGCTGTCACTCGCAGCACTTGTTCGAGAGTCCCAGCTGACCCGGCTCCGCTGTGAATGGCCAACCGCAGATCGGCAACGACTCGCACGGAACACGCTGCGGGTGCCTGCCGCTCGCAGACGATCATTCGCCCATAACGAGCTGTCTGTGCCCAGTGAACCCGGCGGAGCGAATCCCCTTGCCGAAACGGTCGAGTCCCCAGCATGTCACCGAAGTCACCCGCGTGCCGATCCGTGAGTTGATCCTCCACGGGTGCCTGATCAAAGGTATCGGGCAATGACTTCAACATGACCGTACGGGGCCAGACAAGCAGTTCATTCTCCGAATGAACCAGCTTGCGGGCGCGTACCAGACCAAACGGGAACCCAGTTTCAATGGCTGGCTGAGTGAGCGGGTAGACGCCGCGACGCTGCGGCACGAAGGACCATGTGAATTCAGATGTCGACCACCCGGACACTCGGGAGAGGGCCATGCTCTCCCCCGCCCCCTGCAATTCAGTCACCTTCGAAACTGCGAATCCTTGCTCCAGCGCCAATCCCCAGACCGGCCACGGCCAGCGGTTCGTGATGCAGATCCGGACAGCAACGGGGTGCCCCTCTGTCGTGCGGCTGTTCTCGAAGCGCACACGGCACTCCAGACCGCGCACGACAATCCGAGGCCAGACCACGCCCAGTCCAAACACTAGACCGAGAATCGCTGTCAGTACGAAGACCTGGGGATTGACGAAGATCCCGCAGAGGGCGGAACCAATCACCGCCAGCAGCAAAGTCCACATGGGATTCTTGAGCCAGTAGACCCAATGGTTGATCGTCGGACAGAAATCATGGTGTAGAAGGTCACTGACCGATTTGAGCCAGTGAGTCCGCAGTAACGCATTCATGAGAGCCCCTTCGTGGTGGACGATCGGAGAGATCCAAACTCGCTGTGTGGGCACATCTCTTACCCGGTCTCTACGTGAGAACCTGCGCGCGACGGTCACTCTTCACTGGCGACAGCGTGCAGCGGAGACAGCATTGACATGCACTCAAGACAGCGCAATGCCCAACACCCCATTCATGTCGAGGTTTCGTGGATCGCAGCTACGTAGTCAGGCAGGCGTGAAGACGCGAAGCGTGTTCACCTCCCGGTGTGAGCGTATCTCACCAGTCATGCCGAATACGGCAGCCCCGATCTGACCTGAGTGCAGTAGAACCTACGCCACGACGGGCGGGCCTCGGACTTCATAGAATAATTCAAACAGAAAGCCCGCTTGCTGTGCGGCTTCAACGTGGTGGTGTGTGAAAGCCATGACCAGTGGGTTCCACTGATAATACTCAGCAGCTTCCACCGGGCGGATGCAGAACTGGCAGATTGCGCAATCGTCATCCGTCAACGGGTGATGCGAGTGCCGAGGTTCTCTCTCATCTGAAGTGGTGCCTGTCTGAGAATGATGGCGACAACAGCTGCGTGAAGTGTGCTTGGATGCGGGCTTCGATGAAGAGCAAACCTCCGTACCCACATGCTCATGATGACATCCCAGCGCGGAATGCAGACCACTGTTGCCAAGTAGCGAAATCGCCACCTGGAACAGGAGCATCACACGCAGGATGAACCATCGCGAGAACATTCAAGTTTCCTTTGATTGAGTAGTCAGGGTCCGGGAGTAGCCAGATGAGGAGGCTCTTCTTCACTGCTCCGACCCCTGGCTGACTGCTGACTGCTGATAGCTAACCGCTCTCCCTAAAACTCCCCGACGATTTCGCCTCCGCGAATCGTACCGAGCGCCTGATAGAGCGCTCCATCGATGTTCTCGCTGACGAACCGGACATGTCCATCCCCCATCAGGAAGTGGGTGCCGCCGACGTGGAAGCTGCTGAAGTCGTCGAGGTGGGTCGACGGGTGATTCGGCGTGTGGTCGAGCGAGCCGAGAACACGCTGG
>JANPCU010000239.1:0-5866 GCA_031431195.1 Planctomycetota bacterium
TGTCCTTCGCCGAATCGGGCAGCACGATCCCGCCCGCTGTCTTCGATTCGGCTTCCTGCCGCTTGAGGACGACCTTGTCCCCGAGAGGCACAATCTTGATTCCGCTGCCGCTCGAATGGGCCTTCTTCGACATGTTTTCGCTACTCCACAGCAGGCTGATCCCGTGAGGTCGGGGTAGGATCACTCCCACTCACAACCGCAGGGCGTGATGTTTCAATTCATCCTGACAGCGAATTGCGTTCCAAAAAGGAGAGTCACGCACAAGTTGCACCTATCAATCGAGTTGTGGAGTATGAATCGAGTCATTCGAGACGGTTTTGGCGGTTCGTCAAACGTTACTCAGGCAATCCCTCTGTCAAAATGGCATTTCCGGTCAGCGGTCATGGGCGTCCCGCCGACGGGGCGTTGTTCGCGCAGATCGCGGGCGAGGAACCCGTGCAGCGCGAACTCACCTCGACCGGTGTTTCCATCGGCGTCGGCCGAATGGCCTCTCAGTTTCCTGACACCTCCTCAGTGTTCTTTGATCCACCTCACGCCCCACAGTGGACCTATCGGGCACAAGATGTGCCTCATCGTAAGGCGAATGCCCCCTCTGATACCCGCGAGGAGAGCGTGTCATTGTCTCTCCGAATTGGCCCGATTATCCTGTCACAACAAACGCGGCAGGGAGGGGCCCGCCGCTGGCTTACGGACACTGGGGATTACGCACCATGGAAACGACCAACGGCTCACTCAATCGCAAGCTCCGCATGGCCCTCGTCGGCGGAGGCCAGGGAGCCTTTATCGGGCGCGTTCACGCGACAGCTGCGGTCCTCGACAACCGAGCGGAGTTGGTGGCCGGAGCGTTGTCGAGTAATGCCGAACGAGCCAAGGCGTCGGCAGCAGCGTATGACATCAAGCCAGACCGGGCATATGGCTCCGTCTCCGAAATGATCGCGGCCGAGAAGTCTCTGCCCGCCGATAAGCGGATCGATTTTGTGACGGTCGCCACGCCGAATCACACGCACTTCGCCATCGCCAAGGCCGCCGTTGATGCGGGCTTCAACGTCGTGTGCGATAAGCCGATGACGTTCGACCTGAAGGAAGCGGAAGAACTCCAAAAGGCCGTCGAGAAGAGCGGCGTGGTGTTTGCCCTCTCGCACAACTACACCGGCTACCCGCTGGTGCGGCAGGTCCGCGAGATGATCCGCGGCGGGGAGTTGGGTGAGATCAACGCCTTTCGGTCGAACTATATTCAGGGGTGGCTGCGGACGCGGTTGGAGTCGAGCGACCAGAAGCAGGCGAAGTGGCGGACCGACCCCCAGCAGTCGGGGATCGCGGGCTGCTTCGGAGATATCGGAACCCATGCGTACAACCTCGGTCGGTACATGACGGGGCTGTTGCCTGCGGATGTGTCGTGCCATCTCAAGGTGTTCGAGCCGGGTCGGTCGCTGGATGACTATGGCCACGCCGTGATCCGCATGGAGAACGGAGCCCTCGGCACCGTGACCGCCAGCCAGATTTCACATGGCCGCGAGAACGATCTGTTCATCGAAGTGGATGGAACCAAGGGGGCGGTCACTTGGCGGCAGGAGAACCCGAACGAACTGATCGTCCGCCGCAACGGCCACGCACATCAGATCTACACCCGTAACGGCGGCCCGTACCTGAGCGCCCTCTCCGGGGCGTCGAGCCGCCTCCCCGCCGGACACCCGGAGGCATTCTTCGAGGCGTTCGCGAACGTCTACCGCTACGCCTACGACTCCATGGCCGACCGCGCCGCCGGGAAGAAGTTCGAGACCCGCGACACGATCTATCCGAACGTCTACGACGGTGTTGAAGGGATGTACTTCATCCAGCAATGCGTGGCGAGCAGCCAGGAGAACGGGGCCTGGGTGAATCTCAAGCACGCCAGTGCCCGGCGATAAGCGATCGGTCAGACTTGTCTGACCCGTGGGATAGGCTTCCAGCCTGTCAACTCCCGCGAAAAGACGGGCTGGAAGCCTATCCCACGGTCAGCTGCTTCTGTCCGTTCGCCGAACAGCCGAGCCCGTGGGGAACTCCTCCACGGGCTTTTTTGATGTTTGTCGAGAATCAGGTGCTTCAGTTCTCGACCTGAACGGGGCGGTCACGGAACTGGATGGCGAACAGATCGGCATCCTTCAACAGCACGCGCAGCTTGATCACCTGACCTTGGAGGGTCGAGAGTTTTACTGGCGAATTCCAAGTCACGACCCGCTCGATCTCATTCCCGATCTGCTCCCGACAATCATCCCGAGTAAAACCGGGGATTGGTTTTCCGCTGGTCTCTTGCAGTTCGAAACGAACTCCTCCCCCCGCTGAGGTGGCGAAGTTGATGACCAGTTCCTGACCCGTAAATGTGAACGGCTTTGTGAGCAGTTCCCCCTCGCTGGCTCCGGCTCGGACCGAGGCGAAACCATCGAGCCGCAAGCTGTAACGCCGGAGGTGAGCGGTCGTCTGGGCGTAGTCGTGATTGACATAGAGTGACATCTCGTGCGGTCCGGTCTGGACGATGTTGAGAGCGGGGTAGTTCGTGCGCGAGACCCAGTTCCGCGGTCCGATCCCCGGCTTGATGTATCCCTCCAGAAACGTTCGGTCATAGAGATCACCGCCCCGAGTCGTCATCAGGATCGCGTCGGAGGTGTCTTTGAAGAAGTCGGCGCTGACGTTGATCTCACGAGCCTGCTCTTCGGTCAGGACTTGTCGCCCCTCAAAAAAACGAGCTGCGATGGCAATCGCGATGTGAGGTGCCCGGAAGTACGGTGAGGTTTGATTCGTGTAAATATTCTCGGGCTGGGCGAGCTCCGGGCCGGTGCCATCGTCGTGCATCTGACGCATCAGAACTGCGGGCGTCCAGGTCCGAAAATCCGTACTGGTCGAGCGGGCGATCCGCCGCAGACCATCCCACACACGGAAGTAACAGAGGTAGCAGCCTTCAGTCTCTGACCAGAAGACCAGATTCTGGGAATCAAACAGATGGATATGCGGAAACGGCACATCCTTCGTCGACAGGATCGGCTCCTCGCGCAGCTTTTTCCAACGCAGTCCATCGGTTGACACCAAGCCGAACAGCTTGTCCCCCGTCCCGCCGACGGCTTTGTACCGCTCAGAGACATCGACGCCGGGCCGTGTATCCAGAAAGGGGCAGAAGTTATGGGTGATCGGCGCGGCCCGATCGAGGACCAGATTGTTGGCCGAGCTCCCCTTGAACTCGAACAACCCGAGGTTGGGTTTGGTCCAATGGATGCCGTCTGATGATTCGGCATAACAGGTTCGTTCGTTCTCGCTCCCATCCAGACCGAGTTCGGAGACTCCCCGGTAATACATCCGGAACAGATTCCCATCCCGAATCACCGTCGAATACCCACAATGCGGGCCTTCCCACGGGTTGTCCATGCGGATCGCGCTCCCCTCATCCCGGGG
Organism: Planctomycetota bacterium; assembly: GCA_031431195.1. Classification (GTDB taxonomy): domain Bacteria; phylum Planctomycetota; class Planctomycetia; order Planctomycetales; family Planctomycetaceae; genus TH-plancto1. The sequence continues at coordinate 3,424 of JANPCU010000239.1, forward strand.
CTCGTGTAACTGGAGCCGAACGTTCTTTAGCTGATGAATCAGATGTCGATCCACAAACAATTCACGGCGAGAACGAAGCTCAACGGGAGCATCGGTCGCGAGATTTTCAGCGTTGGCTCCGATCGAAAGAGCAATCAGCCAGAAGGTCAGGTGAGCGACGTGGCGAAACGGCATCTCGGAACACTCCGCTGTGGGAGAAAATGAAACGTCAGAAAATTAACAATAACGACTCAATCCGCTGTCGGTCGAGTGAGATGACCGGCCAAAATTCTCGTACTCCCAGACATCCGAACACTTCGCAGCAACCCTGCGAATCAATCATTACGAGCCGCTCGCTCTGCGGGAGCGATCAGCCAATTCCGGATCGCCGAATTCACGAGGGCGGGTGATTCCAGGGGAGCCATGTGCCCGGCCCCAGCGATTTCTTGAAGAGTCGCGTGCGGGAGGCGTCGGGAGATCTCTCGCATCTCGTCCACGGTGGAGATGACGTCCTCGCTGCCGACGATGACGAGCGTGGGAGCCGTGATCTCTGCCAGTTGCGAAACGACATCTTCGCGGTGAGCCAGCGCCCGAGAACCACCCGCCACAGAGGTGGGTGCGGTCGAGCGGATCACTGACTGGATCGACTGCACGATCTCCGGCTGCTGTTCGAGTGTACTCGCGGCGAACAGTCGAGCGGGCATCGCTTGGGCCACGAACTCGGGGCCTTCTCGCAGCACGCGATCCGCCAAATCATGCCTCATTTTTTGCGCGTCGAGAGAGTCCGCAGCTGCGCGGCAGTCGCAAAGGATCAAATGAGAGACTTTTTTCGGGTGGCGCAATGCAAACTGAAGAGCGATGCTGCCGCCCATCGAGAGGCCACAGGGCGTGACCTGGTCGGCGATTCCGAGGCGGTCGAGAAACTCGGCGAGTTGGTCCGCGAAGCCGATGATCGACATCTCGCCGGGGGCTGCGGGACTCAGGCCGAAACCGGGCAAGTCAACCGCCAGCACGCGGTGGGTGCTGCGGAACTCGGTGATCTGATGCCGCCACATCGTGTGATCGAGCGGGAACCCGTGGATGAACACCAGCGGAGAGCCTTGGCCCTCATCGAGATGGTACATGGAGCATTCCGGAAAGAGGGCGTAGCAGGACGCCTCGCGGAACTTCGGCGAGGGCTTCTCGATCGTGTCTCCGCCCAGGACGGTCGCGTTGGCATGGAGTGTGGTTTTCATTCTACGCAAGTCCATTGGTGGCCACACCCGTGCGGATGCTCGGCAGTCTTTCCCGCTGCTCTTCGCCCCGAAGGGGCCGGACTCGATAGCCCAGGGCGGCAGCCCTGGGAATATATCGCCCGATCACCCCCAAGGCCCAACGGGCTGCCACCCGTCCCGCCGAGTGACGGCCCGTTGGGCCTTGGGGGCTGGTTTAGCATTCGAGTTCCCAGGGCTGCGCACTGGGCTATCAAGTCAGGCCCCGTGGGGGCCCGGTGGGCTGGGATTCTGCGTGGGATGTCGACCACACTCCTTGCCATGCTTGTAGTCCCCTCAGCCAGGAGATCGTGATAGGCTGCACGCAGTGCGATGGGAGTTAGACTGCACGCTGCATAACGCACTGCCGACATTACTGGATTTCTCAGTGGAAATGGCTTGGAACCGCCGATGATTGTGCGAAACTATTCGACAACGGGGAAGAGCAGCTTCCAGTCCCGAGCCGACGTTAGGCTGCACCCTGCTCAATATGACTGTTCGGCCAAGGAGCCTCTATGCGAGTTTCACTGAAACAACTGCTTGGGCTGGTCTCCATTGCTGCCGTTCTCTGCCTGTTTGCCACTTGGCAGTTGCAATCACGAGCACCTAATTTTTGGGGCTACGGCAAACTCGGCGTGAGCAATGGGACCCCGAAGTCGGCCGTTTACTACTTGGAGGTCCGAGGCGTTGGTGCACAGCCAACGATCGCCAGGGTGGTACGATTTGCGGACCAATCCGCCACACCATCGAACGCCCTGGAAGTATCGCATGGTGTTTCCTCTGAATTTGATTCCCACACACAGAACTCAGACCGTTGGAATTCGCAATGCATACTCGTAGCTGGCCGAACGAACGACGAAAAGGTCCTTATTCCAATTGACGCAACATTGGCTCAAAACTTGTTCGCTAGGCCCGGCGCTCAATTCAGTCGATACCAAGAACTCGAAAAGTTGTGGAACGAACATGTGGCTTCCCACATGCCGGCCAACAACTAAGACTGGTTTCGTAACTTTCGTGGAAGGCGGAACAAAGCGTTGCACGCCGAGCCGCCGATCGCACGTTTCCTCAAGTCAAATTCACTCGCGGCGGCCGGGTGAACGCCAGCGTTGAGTCATTGTCGCAGAATTCTGACGACTTCCGCTACGCTTACGACGCCTCGCGGAACTTCAGCGAGGGCTTCTCGATGGTGACCAGCGTATTCGGCGGAACACTCT
>JANPCU010000240.1:0-25013 GCA_031431195.1 Planctomycetota bacterium
CCGAGCGAGTCATTTGAGGCAGCGGTCGGAGATCAGGCGAGCGACGGTCTTCCGAGTCGGGGCCATCCGCAAAGCCTCCTGACCCCGCCACCCGGCTGGAAAGAGGGGATGGCCGCAAGAAACTCAAGAAACGCAAAAGGAAGAGGCTCCTCTTTTTGCGTTTCTTGAGTTTCTTGCGGCCACAAATCCTCGATCGGTCGGCTCCACCGTGCTAGGAGCTCGATCCGAATGCGATTCGACGAGTGACATCGCCGACGACGCTCCCATTTTCAAAATGAATTGACCACAATGTGATTATCCCCACTGAAGTGATCTCGCGGTGCAGAGGAACTGTTGATGAGTCGTTGTCTTAGGACGCTTGTGTGTTCAGCGCTGGTGCTGGCCTGCTCCCTCCCATTGACCGCTGCGGATCTCACGGTCGAGTATGTCGAGGGGCTGCGGTCGCAGGGCCTGGGCGACATGGGGATGTATTACCTCCAGCAACTGGAGGCAGAAAAGAAGATTCCGGCCAGCTTGACCGAGACGTTCGATCTGGAACTCGCCCGCTGTATGCAGGTGGCCGCCCAGCGTTCAGAGAACAGCGACGAAGCGGCCCAGCTGCGAGTGGCGACCCGCAACCAGCTCGACAAGTTTCTGAAGGAGCATGCGACACACGCCGATGCCGCGCAGGCGTTCGACACCTATGGAGTGCTGTCGCTGTCAATCGGGAATGCCAGTCTGAAGGAAGCGTTCCCAGTCAAAGACCCGGTTCGCAAAGAGCAGTTGCTGGCCCAGGCGAAGACGGCCTTTGAAGAGTCGCGTCCGCGCTTTGCCGAGGCAGAAAAGATGTACAAGGTCCGCTTCGATGCCCTGACCCAAGCCGCTGACGGCGAAGGGGATTTGGCCAATGCCAAGGTGCGCATGTCGAAGCAGCGCCAAGCAGAGCAGTTGTTCGCCGCTGAAGATGATTGGTTGACCGCTCGGTTCAATCTGGGGATGGTCGATTACTACATCGCCCAGACTTTTTCCGACCCGAAGCATCAGGACTTGAGGCCGTTGCTGCTGAATGCGGACAAGTCCCTCGACGCGATCTGGCAAGGATATCGCGGCGTCCTGCCCGGCGTGCGGGCTCATTACTGGACTGGCCGCGTCAACGAACAGTTGGGGCAGATCAGTGAGGCGAAGGAGAAGAAACTGCGGATCGAAAAAGCCCTCGACATCTATGACGAAGTGACGGCCAATGAACCGGATGGGGACCGGAAGGTGTCCGAATCGATGATGAACTTTTTCGGCGAGAATTTCCTGCGGCGTATGCAGTTGCTGAGTGAGCTCAATCAGCGCGACATCTTGTTTGAAGAAGCGAACCCCTGGCTGAAGGACAATATTGGTCGCAAAACCGATGCCTACTACGGCGTCGTGGTCGAAGTGGCAAAAGCCTATATCGCCGAAGCGGACGGACTGGCTCCCGCCGAGAAGGCCAAGATGATGTCTCCGGTCGTGCGCGAGCTGCGCGACATTATGAAGGTCACCAGTTCCTACCAGAACGACGCGATCATGCTCTATCGTCTACACGCCAAAGCGGCGGGCGAAGAGACGATGGAGGCGAAGACCTTTGACGAGGCGATGGCCCTCGCCGAAGCCGCCATGCAGAATGGGGAACATGTCGCAGCTGTGGAGTCGCTGGAACGAGCGATCGTGCTTCAGGACCAGGAAAAGGACAAGAACCGCCTCCAGCTGGTGCAGTATCAGCTGGCCCTGGCCAAGTACCAGTCGGGCGACATCGCGGGATCGTTCGCGATCGCGGACAAGTTTGCTCGGGCGGAGCCGGAATCCAAGTACGCCCCTGCGGCAGCGGCGCTGGGGATCAATGGCGCACTGGCCCTCTTCTCGTCGACCCAAGACCGGGCGGCCGCAGAGCAGCAGTTGAACGGGATTGTCGACTACACCATCAAGACGTGGCCCAACCGGACGGAGTCGGATGATGCCCGCATCGCCCTGGGACGTGTCAAGATGTTTAAGGGAGATCTCGCCGGAGCGATCGCGGTCTTTGACAAGCTGAACCCTGCCTCCGACCGATTCCCGCAGGCCCAGAACCTTTCTGCTCAGAACCACCGCCGCCTGTATCTGATGGCCAAGCAGGCCAACAAGCTGGATGACACGACCAAGGCTCACCTGCCACAAGCGATCGAGCTCTTCGAGAAGGCGCTGGCCAACGCGGGTAAATCGCTCAAACCCGAAGATGCCGTGGTGGCCGCGGAATGCCGCCTGAACCTCGGCGAAATCTATATCGATGCAGGAGAGACCGATAAAGCGGTCGCGATCGTGGCCCCCGTCGAGTCCAAGATTATCGAGTCGAATCCGCAAGCACTCGATTCGGTTCAGGTGAGAACGCTGATCCTGGCTGGCCGAGGACACCTGACCAAGAAAGACCCCGTCGGTGCCCTGCCCTGTGGCCAGCTGCTACTGAACAAGGGGCCTGACATTCCCCAAGTCAGTTTTGTCCTGGTCGGTGTCTGTGGGATGCTGCGGGAGGCCTATAAGGTCGACCAGACTCAGGTCTTGGAAATCACCAACAAGGGGGGCGCGGACCAGGCGGTCCTGGTTGCGGCCCAGGCGAAAGCGGACACCTCGAAGCAGGTGCTGATGGATTTCCTGACCAAGCTCCTGACTCGAGAAAAGCTACGATTGCCGGAACTGGTCGCGATTGGAGACTCCGCCGCGGACGTGGGGCAGAATGATCTCGCCAAGACGACGTACCAGCGAGTGCTCGAAGCGGGCCAGACGATCCCGAAAAAGACTCCGGCAGAGCAAGCAGCGATCACCCGCGTGCAGTCAGCGCTCATTGGCTTGCTGCGCGCGGATCGGCAGTTTACGGAGGCGCTGACGCAAGTCGACGCTCTCATCAAGACACAGCCCAACGCCCTGGACCCACTGATTGAACGGGCCCGCATCCTGCAAGGAATGGCGGAAGACGATGCGTCGAAGTGGAAGGCCGCGACCGACGAATGGTCCAAGCTCAAGGGCCTGTACCAGCGTGCCCCCAAGAAGCCCGCGTCTTTCAATGAGATGGTGTACAACACGGCGGCCTGTCTGCATGGTCAGGCGAGGAACGCTGCCGACAACAAGTCCGCAGACGAGTTCAAGAAGCAGGCGCGAGGGCTCCTCAAGACCACGCTCGCCACCAATCCGGAACTCAAGGGTTCCGATGGGCTCGCCCAGCCCGAGATGGTGGCGAAGTTCAATGCACTGTTTGAAGAGTTGCAATAGGTCTGGCCGGGGATGACTGCCGGAATACCATTGGTGCTTGCTTTCGAACGACTTCCGAAGGAGTGCAGTCGTCATCCTGCGCAGGAACCCCTCAGCTTCGAGCAGCTCTTGCACCCCACCGAGGCACAGCTGCCAGGTCCGTGTGTCCAGAGGAAACTCCGGTCTTTGTCCCGCCCGGGTCAAAGAGGGACCAGCTGCGGCCTTTCGTGCTGCGGAGGTAAGGGATTTGGCGGTGTTCCAGGTCTGAGAAGCCCTGGGGCAGAGAACCAAACCCCGACGTCGAATGGCGACCGCACTCCTTTCGAAGTCTTCAGAGACCTCGGAAGTCTGATTCCGGGGACCGGTTGGTACGGCCCGCTGAAGTCACAAAACCCATCAGCAGAGCGTGTGCCAGTGTGTGGAGTGTTTCTTGCGGTTGACATCCCGCCGAACCGAATGTTTCAGTCTCGAATCAGATGTCCCCTCGGCCTTCCCGACTCTGGCCGCAATACAGTCCGGTTGTAACGACTGGACCGGCTCCTATCTCGTGAATCTGATTGCTGTTGCTTCGGGTGTCGTCGCTGGAAGAACCCGGCGATACGCTTCAACTAGAAGAATCGTTAAACCCGGCATATGGCTTGCTTCGTGGAGTTCGGGGGGCACCGCAGGCTCCTCAGTCAACCGTATCGGCCCGCTCCCGGATCAGGGGGGCGTTAGCACTTCTCGGTACGGTCTTACGTCTCCTGTTTGCAGAATGAAGGAATGTCCACATGTTTCAACAACTCTTGAATGATGAAGCCGGCTTCATCATCAGTGCAGAACTCGTTCTCGTGGCGACTCTGCTCGTGATCGGCTTGATTGTCGGTCTCAGCGAAGTCCAGCACGCGATCGTGTCTGAACTGAACGATGTCGCCGATGCGATCGGTGAACTCAACCAGTGCTACAGCTACAGCGGTTTTCACAAGACCGACTTCAACGGTGTGGTCCATGCAGTGACCTACGGTTCAGATTTTGAAGATCAGCGCGACGATTGCGACAACAACCAGTGCCAGATCGCTTGCGATGCTCCCGCGAACGAAACCGCCAAGCGGTTCGGAAACTGAGCGAGCCTCACAGCTCTGAAGATTGCCGAGGGGCGGGGTTCTGCGGGCCCCGCCCCTCGCGGCATTTCCGGCGAGTGGCGAGACAGCTCGCGGACTCGAGGCTGTGCAATGTTCAGTCGGGAGGGCGAAGCTCCGGCTGAGCCGCGAACGAGAAACAGCGTCTGCCCGATCGGCTCGGCAGAATCTTCGCCCCAGTGCTGTGAACACGATCTCGGTGATCGTGGGGCACGTGAGCGACCTCAATCCTGTTCACAGCACTGGCCTCGCCCTCCCCGGGGTGGTGTTTCCAAAATTCAAGTGTTGTCAGAGTGCCGTTCATGAACGAGATGCCCACTTCAGCCCGGTTCGAGCGAGCGGACGATCCTAAGCGACTCTTTTAGGCGAGCCGCCACTCGTTCGGGATTGTACGCACCACAGATCTCACGACTCACAGCAATTCGTCGAGCCCCCGCAGCCAGCACCTGCTCAATGTTCTCCAGCCCGATCCCGCCTATCGCGAACGCCGGGAGGGCGATACTGCTGGCGACCTGCACCACATATTCCAGCCCGGCGAACTGTTCGAAACTCTTGGTCCGTGAAGTAAACACTGGCCCCACGCCCACATAATCGGCCCCGTCGAGAACAGCCTGTTCGGCCTGCTCAATCGCATGCGTCGAGACGCCGACGAGCTTCTGACCGCCGATGATCTGACGGACCTCATGAACGGTCAGATCGCCCTGCCCCACATGCACCCCGTCTGCATCGGCCAGGCACGCCAGATCAGCACGATCGTTCACGATGAAGAGCGCCCCCGCCTCGGCGGTCCACTGACGAATCCACTTCGCCAGTTCGAGAAACCGCCGGTCCGGCATCTCCTTCTCTCGCAGTTGGATCACATCGACACCGCCTCGCAAAGCCGCTTTGACGACCGGACCGGCTCCCTGTGGACAGAGGCTGTCCGTCACCAGCAGATAGAGTTGGCAATCCCGCAACCGGTCGATCGCCCCCTGCGTCGCGCTGAATCCCTGCTCGATCGTATAGAAGCGATACCGCAGCGCTCCGATCCCCGAAGCGGCGGTGGCATCGATGGTCTTGCCGTACTCTTCGAGGGTGCGGAGCGACTCCTGCACTCGCTTGATGTTCGCGAGGGCGACCGACCAGACCGAGGGGCGGGCCATCTCGAAGGCCGTGTGGATCGAGGTCCCCACGTCATGCTCGGTATCGCGAGCCCTCACAGCTGCATCGAGTCCCAGTCTCGACAGTAACGGGACCAGTGCATGCCGCGTCTCCTTGATCTGCCGCGATAAGTGAGCATCATTGAGGATCATCCGCGCGTAGTCCTCGACCACCCGTAAGCCCTCGCGACAACGATTCGTGGAGGCATCCAGGATGCGGGCGACCGAGACTGACTCGCTGCGTAACACGGGAGCCGCACGCAGTTGAATGTCGGACTCCAGCGGGGTAGTGATCTCGGTGATCGGGAGTTGGAGCTTGGCCCGCAATGCCGAGACATCAATGCTCATTTGCTCCAGCACCTCGCGGAAGGACGCCACCTCCAGCCCGGCCAACAGCAGATGTTCGGTGCGAATCTCGGCGGCCATCCCCTCGTGAGCGATGATCAACCGGGCACTGTGCAAGTATTCTCGCACCTGCCAAACCGGTGTTTCGGAGTTCTTTAACACCATCGCCGCATTGAGCAGCAGCTCGGCTGTGACCCCCGCACCGGTCAACAAATCGTGCGCCCGACTCTCATCGGCCCACAAAGCTCCAAGAACATCGAACGCCGAGCAAGACTCCCGAGCCACGAGGCGGTCGATGACGCGCTGGGCACCGGGAGACAGTAAAGAAGTCGACATCGTGGAGTGAGTCCCGTGAGATAGGCTTCCAGCCTGCCAGAGTTGCCAGAGGATGACTGGCAGAAAGCCTCGTTCTTACCACATTTTTACAATGATCCCCCGTTGTTTCACACACAGCCGGAACGGTTATTCAGGGATTCTGATGTGGTTTTTGTGAGGCACCCGGAGTCTACCGGGGATGAGGTGCGACGCGGCCAATTGTGGGGCTGGGGCCAGCGAGGCGAACGGATTGTGGATCATGCGCCGCTCGGCGTGTGGAAAAGGTACTCGCTGATCGCAGCCATGCGGACGAAACGGCGATTGGCACCTTCACCGTCTCGTGAACTGCCAGGGGGCCCCGCAACTCCCGAGTCCAGTCTTCACGCCTCTCCTGCTGTCCCACACACAGCGCAATTCCCCCGTCATCCCGAGTCGCAGCTGTCGCATCAAAGCCTCTGAAATCTGCCCCAACTGTATACAAACTCGTTGCTCTGAACAGACTGCCGATTCGGCGTATCGATGCGAATCGTAGGGTGGGAACAGCCGCTCTGGGCGCAGGCCCACCATTTGAATCTACTCCCTCAGCCGACCCGGCAGGTGTTGTTCCCCTTCGACGATGTGAATACGTCGAGTCCAAGTCTCCAACGGGATCGTCTCGCGAAGACCGCTCGGCCAGCTGATTTCCAGCCGGACCGGGAACTGCCCGGCGGGAATGCCAAACAGCAATCGCGGATCACTCGTGGAGGCAAAGCTACCGCCGCCTCGCCATTGGCGGATTTGCGCCCCTTGTGTGGTGATCAGACGCACGACTGTGCCAATGGACCAGCGAGGCGACTTGGTTCCGGTGAGTTCGACGGTCAGCGATCGACTGACCAGTGGTCCCTGATTCTCCAGCACAGCCACCGGCTGGTTGACATGCGATACCACCAGATCGAGATCTCCATCCAGATCGAGATCCCCCGCAGCTGCGCCGCGTCCCGGATGTGCCGTCCGGAAGTACGCTCCGCTCAAATCGGCCACGTTCTGGAATTGCTTCCCCGCCAGGTTCTCCATCAACACCGGCAGCTGCTTCACGGGAGCTTTGTGGGCATGCCGGACAACGTGTCCGTTACTGACGAAGACATCTTCGTCGCCATCAAGGTTCCAGTCGCCAAACACTACGCCCCAGCCGACGTAGGCTTGGCCGATGCGGTCAAGACCGGTCTCGTGGCTGACATGTTCAAACTGCAGTCCGCCGAGATTTTTATAGAGGCCGAACGTCTCGTCCTCGAAGTTGGCGACCCCTAGATCCGGTAGTCCGTCGAGGTCGAAGTCCCCCAGGTCGGTCCCCATCGACCCCTCCGCAGCCCCCAACTTACTGAGGCTCACTCCACTCATGAGGCCGCGCTCTCGCAGCTGCCCGTTGACATTCTCGTAGAGGAACTTGGGGGTCGTGTCGTTGCCCACGTACAGATCAACATCGCCATCCAGGTCGAGGTCAGCGACAAGGACACTCATGCCCTTGCCCCCCTCGACCAGTCCGACCTCGGTCGACTGATCGAGAAAGCTACCGGAACCATCGGCCTCGAAGACCGAGTCTGACAGGCCTTCAAACACGAGCGGCGAACAGACTTCGCGCTGATCGCCGTGCGTGAAGCAGGGCGGGTCATTCTCTTTCGACCAATTCACGTAATGCACGACATACAGATCGAGGTGCCCGTCCTGATTCAAGTCGCCCCACGCCGCGCTGGAACTCCATAAAGTGTCCGCGTTCAACCCCGACAAGGCGGTCACATCCTCGAACGTCCCGTCCCCCAGGTTATGCCACAGCTGGAGCCCGCCGTAGCCGGTGATGAGGGCATCGACGAAGCCATCCTGGTCATAGTCCGCAGCGGCGACCCCATGTTGATAGTGACTCGGGGCCGTGATCCCGGAGAGTGTTGTGGCATTCTCGAATCGAGGTCCACGATTGCGAAAGAGTGTACAAGGGAGTCCGGTCGGCGTGTGGGAAGTGCGAGCGAATGCTCCCCCCCCGACGCACCAGAGATCCGTTCGTCCATCCCGGTCATAGTCAAACAGACCGACCCCGCCGCCGAGCGTTTCGAGGATCGCATACAGCCCGGATTCCTGCCCGTTCTCGTAGCGGGCATTGACGTTCCAGGCAGCCGCTTGATCGACAAACTGGACCGGCGGACTGGGTGCCGCCAGGACGAGTGGCGGTGGTGAGGGACTGCTCGGACACCCCTCCGCACAGACGAATAGCAGAGTCGCCGCCAGCCAACAGCCGCGAGTTCGAGCCTTCTGTATGACTGAGTTGCCCATCACTGCCTCTGAAGACCGCGCTCCCACTGAGCGAGATCCTCAGAGTAGCAAAGATGGCCCAGCGGGGCGAACGGAAGCCTCAACGGTCACCGAAACTCTCTGGCGGGTTCGCCGAGTCATCGGGAATCACGGGATGCACCTGAGAGACACTTTCCACGGCCGACATCTCGACAGCCTGAGACTGCCCCAAGGGCACCCCCGTGGAGGTATCTCTGGGAAGCGTCAGCGAGCCTCTGCGGCTCTGCCAGATTCCGACTTCGATGGCCAGCAGACACAGGGCGAATCCACACATGCGCCGAGGAAACTGATTGCGGTCCATGATCTTCCCTCCACCCTTTCGTTATTCCAACGGCAGTCCAGCCGCTTCGGTGACGCGGTCGAAGTACGCCCGGCTGGTCGTGAAGTTCACCAACTGGACCACCTTGCGCGGGCCAGCCAGTTTCAGAGCCTCGTCCACATCCGCATCGGTCAGCGCGATGGGAGACATGGCCAGATCACGCGCGAAGCGGAACAGCGCTTGTTCCTCGGCGGTGAACTCGTGCCAGTCCCCGTCGAGGGCATACACCTGCTCATCCGTTTGGCCAAGCTTCCGCAGCTGGGCTAAACAGCCCCCGGCGGCGTACCACGCGCGATCCTGCCGGGCGATGATCCAACTGATCTGAGCCTTGGTGACCAGTGAGAGGTCTCCCCGTTCGGTGGTCATGGCGAGCAAGCTGTTGAGGCGACCGCGACCTTCGTTGGGGAACAGAGCCAGCAACCGCATCCAGTGGGGAACCGGTCCCTCGGGGATATCGGCGGACCACACCTTGCGGACATCTTCTTCGGTCTGAAGTGGCAGTCGCGACTTCCGCGTGAGAGCAGCTTTCAGCGCGGCTTCGACCTCAATTCGCGACTCCAGCGCGGGGCGTGTGCTGAGCGCGATTTGTGACGGAAGTCCCGCAGCGTCGAGCGAGACGGGCACCACTTGGGAGAGCGATTTGGTGAACTCGGCGGGAGTCGGGGTCAGGAAGCTCTCGTTCGGCACGGGCCGGTCCTTGGGCAGATTCTCCGCGCGACGAAAGAAGCTGGCACCCGACTGAGACTGAGGAATCCCCGCCCCTTCTTTCCAGCGATTGATGGAGTTGTTCCCCGCCGTTGACATGGTCATCTCCAGGATCTGCGAATCCGTGTAGTGCTGGCGCAAGGCGTCGATGTCCGCATCGCCCAGTTGATGCGGCGAGTACGTGATCTTGCGGGCATAGGCGAATGCCGCCTGTTCCGCTGGAGTGAACCGCTTCCAGTCAAAGTCGAGGGCGGCGATTTGCTCCTCGGTCATGCCCGCTGCGGAGAGTTTTTGTTCTTGGTGGCCGAGGCAGTATTGGCAGTTGTTGGTCCGCGCGACGATCCAGAAGAGCATGGTCTTGAATGAGTAGCTCAGCGTCATGTTCTCGTCACCATTGCGCGTGAAGTCGCGCGTCGGGGGCGGACTCCCGGGCGGAGTGTTCGGGGGGGTCGCGGGGCGTCCTCCAAACACCGAGCCTTCGCCCGCGGGCAGGTAATGATGCCGCAAGCGGGCTTCATAGCTGTCGGCTCGCTCGCCGAGAGCCTTGCGGTCTTGGTCGGTGAGTTCCGGGAGCGGGATCCGGATCGGGCGGGACTTGAGATCCTCCAGCATCCGTTTCATCTCATCCCGAGTGAGAGGGATCGGACGAGCGGTCGGCACAGCTTCCTCGGCGAAGACCGGGGAACCGAGTGACAGAGCCAGGAGAGCTGTGGCGAAGGCCTGCTTGAGCATGGGAGTTTCTTTCGGGAAGGGAGTGAGGGAATACAAATCGGAAGTCGAACGGACGACCACGTCCATTCCGGCATGTCTGGGGACAGCCAATCGAACCGCTACTGCGGGAAGATGGTCACAACCGGCGAGGTGCCCACGATGTAGGCCACCTTCGATTCGGAGGCTTTGCCTTTGGTCTTGAATCTTCGTTTCACGGGGATGTGCAGGTTCGATCCATCCGTGGTCACTTCTCGGGTGAGTATCTCGTAGGACACCAGCTTGCGGCCGTTGTTCCAGTCCACGTCGCCGATGATGATGTCGGGCTGGAGGTCCGCTGGCGTCTGGCCATCGACCCACGCCTGCATCGCCTTTTTCAGCGCGACATGGGCGACATCGGAGTCGAGCGTAAAGCTCTCCGTTCCCGGCTGGCATCCGATCAAACTGAGCAGGAGTAAACCGCAGAGACCGACAGTCAGTGTCGCACGTGTGAGGAACATCGAACGAGTTCTCAACTGAGGAGAAGTGGCATCGCATGCCGGGTGGAACGAGACCCACCCGGCCACGATACGGACGTGTTCATCTCCTGCCCGCAATCGGGGCAGGAGGTCGCCGAACACCATGCAGTGCTAGAACTCTCCCAGCACTTCGCCTCCGTTGACGCTGCCTAGATTTCGCCAGATTCCCAAGTCCAGATTGTCGGAAATAAACCGCACCGAGCCATCACACAGCAGTGTGTGAATCCCCCCGGTGTGCTGGCTGTTGGCCGTCGTGGCAATGCGTCCCGGAGGGAACATGCAGGACCGTCCGTTCGGCGGCAGCACATGGTTGTACTGGTTCGTCGAGTGATACTGCTGCAGCCACGGACCACCCACATTCGAGTAGCCCTGTCGAGTGAGGTCGGTCACGACTGTGGCGTTGCACTGCTGAGTCGCCTCATCCGGTGTCGTGGGGTAAGTGCCGGGCTGGAACGTATCCGTGCGCGGGGATGAGACTCCATTGCTCCCATCTCCGGTCAACTTCTCCGACATCGCCGCCGTGTTACTGAGTCCATCGGTGACATTGGCAAATCGGATCCGGAGCGTGTGGAAGATCACCCCATTTGACGGAGCCATCCCCGTGGCCCCCGAGGCATACATCACAATTCCATTGCCCGCATTCCAGTAATAGTTATTCCGTCCTCCCACCGCCATTGGCAGCGGATCCGGGTCGGACGGGCAGCGGAAGACTGGCAACTCGGTCATGCGGGCCACCGTATTATTGGCGTGGTTGTAGGGGACATTGAAATCGACCAGGTTGTACAACGGAGACTGATCCAGATAGGGCAGCAAGCGGGCATGGGCCGAGATCGGGGTCGATGTCCCGTTCACGTCGGCGATGGGAATGCACCCGTAGGTTTCATGATAGTTGTGGATGCCCAGCCCCATCTGCTTGAGGTTGTTCTTGCACTGGGAGCGGCGGGCCGCTTCGCGAGCCTGTTGCACGGCGGGCAGCAGCAGCGCGATCAGCACCGCGATGATCGCGATGACGACCAGCAGTTCAATGAGGGTGAATCCGCGACGGCGATTTGTGAGTAACATGAGATTTCCTTCGCGCCGAATCGGCGCAGCTGAAGACGAGGTCGAAGTGAACATGGCCCGAAAAAGGAATGGGCCGATGTCGACGAAACTGAATGCGAGAAACCGAACGCAAGCGGAGCGGTTCCCAGAGTTGCTGGACGCACGTGATCTGTCGTCAATTCACGACGATGACTACGATCGCAGGCCAGCTGCAACCACGTCACACAGTCTGGATGTCTACACATCCAGACCGGCACGGCGGATCGATCATGCAACTGTCGCTAAACACCACAAGGGGGGCGAAGGAAGCCCCATACGACCTCATACCGTAGCCCGACATCTGTTGCGTCGGGATACTCAGACTGATTCATGAACAGCGGGAAATCTCGGGTCTGCACGAAGTCGGCGTCGCGGGAAATTCCTCCGCTGACGCGGTGATCCGGCCCTGGAGTGGGAGCTGCTGGAGAGCAGCTGGTCCCGGTGCATTTGCAGGGAGCGCGGGGCGCATCGGGAGCGGACTCGCCGCCGAGGGGAATCACCATGCGCTCCGCCGGGATCTCAGTGATCGTGGGGAGCCACCCTTTCGGCAAGCCCCCACACTGGGCAGCATGGATTTGAGAACTGGAAGCGATCATGAATAAAAGCACGATCCCCGACACCGCCATGCGGTGGACGATATTCGTCGATGTTCGAGGAAGGGTGTGCATCTGATTCACTCACTGGGATCGTCCAGTGTTTGCTCCGGGTTATCGATTAGTCAGGGGCGCGCATCACGTGTGGCGAGCCTCACTAGCATCTTACAAATACAGCAGTCCCAGTCCCCAGCTGGCCAGTGTGAAGAACATCAGCAGGATGACTGACAATTTCCGAGACACCTCACGCCACAGGTAGATACTCGGGACAAGGCTGTACGCCCCGAGCCCGATGGTGAAGACCATGACGTAGGCGGGTGACCGCCCATGCTTCAGCAGCAAGGCGGCGAACAGCACGTCGAGCGCAATCGGCACGGGCATCAGCACGGCCAGGAAGGCGATTCCGAGCAGCATCAGCGGTGTCGGATGGGCCGCGAGCCACTGCTCCCACGGTAGGAATGACAGCAGCGTGGCGGCCAGGACGCTCATGCACAGCATGATGGCAATCGTCGGCTTGAGGAGCATCCAGACGTTCTTTGCGAACTCCGTCGACAGCTCGGACAGAGTGGCCAATAAGGATTGCTCGCACGGACCCGTACTCGACGGAATCTCGCACGATCCGCCATGCTCATCAACGGGCAGCAGCTTGAGCGGACCCGACTTCTCCAGCCAGCCCACGACTGCGGGGACGAAGATCGCGATGACGAACAGCAGTAGGGCGTACTTGGTCACGAACATCGACAGTGGCAAAGCCGAGAACGTCATCATCACGACGATCGGATTGAAGTTCGGCGAACTGAACAAGAACCCCAACGCGACCTCGACCCGGCCATCTCCGCGAGTGACTCCGCAGGCCATCGGCACAGAGCAGTTCGCGCACACGCCAGCGGGCACACCGACGAGTGCCCCTTTCAGTGAGTTGAGGTACAGGTTCTGGCCAATCTTGAGCGGGTAATACTTCAGGATCGTGTGCAGCAACGCACCGCTCAGCACGCCGAAGGTCATTCCTTTTTTCATTGTGTCGAGCCAATTGATCGCTCCCCAACCGATCTTCGCATACCACGGGGCGTCGGTTGCCACCTTGATCAGATCGCCCGTGTTCGCCATTGATGACATTTCGTTCCCGACCTGGGTCGATTTGTGCAGCAGCTGGGGATAGCGCGAGACGAACCAGAAGACGCCCATAATGATCAGCAGGCCGCTGGCCAGCAGGATCGGGCGGTAGTAGCAGCGGATGCCTGATTGGGACGGGAGTGTGACTGTCGACATAGTTTCACTCAAAGACAATCGAGAGGTGATCCTCCTCACCGCATGAACAATGCGATGAGGAGGTCAACGGAGTCGGAGGTGAAGGATACTCTAGCAAGTCTCGGTCACCACCACTGTTGTTAGGCGAGCGGCCAGACTTCGCGTACCAAAAGACTTCCGAAGTCTTCCGAGACTTCGGAAGTCTCGCGGGTAGGTTATCACTGGCCGTTCGCACTAGAACTCACCGACCACTTCCCCCTGCCCCGCAGACACAATCGCTCGCAGCACATGGTAATCCATGCTGTCCGTGATGAACTGCACATGTCCATCGCAGAACAGGGCGTGCGTGCCGCCAATATGGAAGCTAAATAGCTCGTCATTGGGACCGCAGTTCATGTCCTTCCATAAGCAGGTCGCGGGCCCCCCAAAGGGGTTGCGATGAAAGTTCGGAGTAAACGAAACCCCGAAGGCATTGTCCGGCTCGGCCCACCGCCAGTGAGATCGCTTGACGGCAGGGGTGACGGGATCATCGTAGAGCGAGTTCATCTGATCGTGACGCCCCACGTCCTCGCCGATGGCCATCGTCGAGCTGGTGCCGTCGGTGATTTGTCCCATGCGAGTCCCTTCCCAACGCAGCCCCCCGTGAACCATGAAGGCACTGTTTGGCAGCCCGGTGTTGGGATCGATGTTCGTGTGGATCGTCGCGCCGTAGTCGATCCCACCATAGCCTTGAGCGTCGGTGTTCTCGTTACGCAGGCTGGCACTTGGACACAGGTAGCCAGAAATGACTCCCTTGGCAATCGCTTGATTTGCCGGGGTCTGGTTGTAGTACGACCCGAAGTCGAATTGGTTGTACCGGCCTCCCTGATCCAGGAACGGCAGGATGTGAGTGAAGAGAGCGTGACGATCAAAGTTCTGTCCCAAGGGACCGCTTCCCAGCCCTTGCCCCGAGGACGGGAACCGGCGATGAGTTTCCTCGTAGTTGTGCAGCGCCAACCCCATCTGCTTGAGGTTGTTCTTACATTGTGACCGGCGGGCGGCTTCGCGGGCCTGTTGCACGGCGGGCAGCAGTAGCGCGATCAGCACCGCGATGATGGCGATGACGACCAGTAGTTCAATGAGGGTGAATCCGCGATGGCGAATGGGGAGTGGCATGAGTAATCCTTTGCGCCAAATCGGCGCAGCTGAAGATGAGGTCGAAGAGAACATGGCCCGAAGAAAAGGAGAGGCCAATGTCGGCGGTTTGAATGCGGGAAGGTGATTCCGATCAGAGGCTGATGGAGTCCGATGGGCGAAATCGCCAATCCATCCAACCCACCAAGCTAAACACCCACGACCAGTGTCGACACCTGATGTGCGGTAAAAGACAGCACACTGCGTCGGCACTGATGCCACATGCAGCTGTGGCTAAACGCCACAGGGGGGCCGCAGGACACCGAATACAACCTCATACCGCAGCATCGAATTCACCGTCTGGGGGAATTCGGGGACTGACCGATCCGACTTCACCAGTGGGGAGAGGTCGAGGATCGCTCGTAATTGAATCGTGGTTACCACCCCGCGTTCCGGGGCGGGAGACGGAGCCGCTGGAGAGCAACTGGCTCCGGTACACTGGCAGGGAGCGGGTGACGGAGCAGTGGGCCGCTCAGAACCCGTAAGGCTCAGCACATGAGAAAGTGTGCTCACCGCCTGCGATTCCGCAGGCTTCCACCCCTTGGGAAAGCCGCCGCAGTGTGCGGCGAACGCCCCGGAATTAGCCGCCAGAGCCAGTACAAACACCATCCCCGACACCGCAATGCGGCGGACGAAACAGGTCGTCAGGGAGGGAGGATGGCTCAACTGAAACTCCGAACGGAGAATTCCGATTCATCTTTGATCGTACAGGCTCAGCGCTGGCCGTCAACTGGAATTCCTGTGCCAGTTCAGAATTCTGCAAAATGTGTGCCGCACAGGTGAATTGAAACTCGGTCCCAAGCTCCGGCTTGGGACCGCATATCCCCGAAGCTCCGCTTCGTCCGCGTGCCAGAACGCTCCCGCTTGCAAACCGACCCTCGCACTTGCCAACGGAAATCAGTCCTGACATGCTGGCGGAAGTCCACCGTGGCTCGGCGAAGCGGAGCTTCGTGGATAGGCGTGACCAAGCCGGAGCTTGGACACGAGAGTTGCGGGGTGGCCCCTCATTCCTCGACTCGGCTTCCGTCGACGGTGCCACTGGTTCTCCGCCTGACAGCGGGGTAGCACCGGTTGGCCCGCTCTGGGGACTACCGGTGTGCCAGCGGCACCAGAGGTTCTCCGGAAGCGAACCACGAGGCAATAACCTCCTGTGGCAAAGCCACCCCGGTAGAGTCCAAAGCGACTCAACCGGGGCTACCCCGCTCAGGCTGTGCCTGATCGCCCTGGGGAGGAGTCTCGTCATCCACTAACCACAAAGAGTCAGGCAGAGCCTGACCTACCGGACTTCCATCACCCAGCGCCTCCATTGCCTAACGACCCAAGCTCAGCGACCCGGCGCACGGGACGCAACGCTTGCAACCACGACGTTCACGCCGGGTTCGCTGCAGCGCATGGTTAGGCGTCAAGGTCATGTCTGTCTCGCTTTTTTGGCTCGCTCACTCCACTCCGTCCAGTAAGCGTCGGCTACATCAATCAACTCTTGCAGTGTGACGGCTCGACCACTATCGAGAGCCAGTGAACCATCGGCAGCCATAACCTCTAAAATGCCGCCAGCGCAATCAAGCACACAAAGACCATCACGCAGCTCTGCGCTCAAAACCTCTGGCTCATACGCAGCGATGGCAGAAAAATCTGTCGTGAACTCGCCGTCATCAAAATCACGATAAGCAAACCGTGTGCAACCCGTGAGAGTAACCTGAATAGTCTTGCCGGGGTCAGGGAATCTCTCTCGCAAATAATCAATGGAGACATCGAGCTGCACCGTGCCAGGAACTGCGCCCTGAACAGCGATGATGCTGCCATCGTGTAACACATTCCAGATTGCCGGGTAAAAGTCCATGCGCGCGAATGACGCCTAACTAGGGTTAGGCAGAATTGGATTCTGCCTATCCGAGACAAGCATTCTGCCTATCACTGAATGCTCGTCGGAAGGCGTCTTCCGAAAGATCGAGGCATTCGGGATCTGCGTCGATTCTGGCAGGCTCGATCCGCTTGTCAACAGGGATCTCATCGGAATTCGCCGATGATGTGCTGCGGAAGCATGCACCGGCGGCACACAGCGACCGCCAGTCGGACCCGCGCAGCCTCGGCAGGCTGACGCCCAATGGCACCGACTTTAGCTGACCAACCCGACGTGTTAGCGAGGCAAACACCAGGAAAAGTCGCTTTCGCTCCTCCCTCGCTGACGCGTCGGGCTAGTCAAGTAAGCGATATTGGGCTGACGCCGTGCCGCTCTGGGGTTGGTTTCGGTGTCGGCGATGCGGGCTCCGGGGACAGATCGAACCCGCACTCTGGCGAGTGCGGCTACGAATCACTTTCCGATCGGATGACCACAAGGTCCCCTCAGTTCGTCGGCGAGACCTGCACGTTCGCCCCCAGGATCTGCTTGATTTTGGCTTGGATCGACATCAGGTGGGCACGGCTGTAGTCGTCGAGCTTGAGGCCCGGCGATTGCAGTAGTGTCGTCGCCTGAGCATCGAGCGTGGTCAGGTGCATGCGGGCCAGCGTGCGGGCGTCTTCGGGGGCTCCGGTCGGTTGGGTCACCAGCAGTGACAGCTCGCGCACGGTCGTGCGTTGCAGGTTGCGGCGGTAGCTGTTGATGAACGGCTTGCGGTTGGTGAACTCGCCCTCGGCTTTTTCCGGGAACAGCTCCGAGAAGATCCCCTTGGTCAGCAAGCTCATATGTTCGGCCAGCGTATAGGCGTCCTGGTCGGCGGCAATGGTAATCTCGCTGTCGGACAGGCGGGTCAGCGTCTGCGAGTTCATCAGCTGGTCGAGGATCATCGACTGCATTTGCAGGACGGTGTCCTGGATCGGGTAGTCGAGACGACCCGGCTCCTCCATCCCCCAGTGGCTCCAGCGCGTCGAGGCGAGCGAGTTCAGCAGCGTGCCGTCCAGCTTCGGCGCTCCGAAGGCTGACTCGTTGAGCAACGTCATCGCCTCGCGTTGCTGTGCGGCGTCAATCGGCTTAAACGGAGCCCGACCATTCGGGGTGCCCTTATGATCCCGAGAAACCGAGATGCCGCCGGGGAAGCGGGCGGCAAAGGCGAGCGAACGCCAATGCTCGCCGAAGAGTCGGCTGAACATCTGGCGGGCGCGCTGGTAGCCCTGGCCATCCTTGACCGCTTTCTCGACGACCTTGGGCAGTAGTTCGTTGGTAACCTGCACCTGGCGGCGGATGTAGGTCAGCGAGTCCTTGCCCATGTCGAAGCGGTTCGAGAACGGGTCGGAGTCGACGCCGCCACGAGTGTCCTCATCGGTCAGGTAGTCCAGCCCCGGCTCAGAAGAACGCAGCGCGATCTTGGCCAAGCCCGCCTTCTCGTCCCCTTCGATGGTGGCATAGCCATACTCGATCGCCCAGATGTCGTACGGGCCAACGGTCTGGGTGTAGTACAGTCCTTGCGGCTGTCCGGCGGGGGCGATGTTCGGGGGAGCGTAATCCATCACGCTGGCGACGGTGCCTTCCGCTTTGCCCTTCTCAAGGTCGGCCATCTCGGCGAGCGTCTTCCAGGCACTCGCCTTGAAGTTATGCCGCAGGCCGAGCGTGTGCCCGACCTCGTGCATGACCACTTCCTTCATCCCTTGATGCACGAACTCCTCGGGGAGTTTGCCATCGGCGGCGGCCTGGCCCATCGCCATGAAGACCGAGGCGGCATAGCCCATCTGCCACTGCTGGTCCTGACAATACGAGCAAGTGTGGCCGGTTCCGTGATGGTGGGCAAAAGGGTTGCCCGGTTCGGGCGTCTTCATGAACGGAGTGGCGTTGGGAGCGAGGGCGGCCACTGTCGGAGGGTTAAACGTCTCCCAGCGGTGGTTCCACGAGTCGAGGAATCCGGCATCGAAGATGATGTCGGCATCCAGAATCTGTCCCGTGCGCGGATCGACGCGAGACGGCCCCATCGCGAAACCGGCCTCAGCGGTGATCCAGCGAAACGTGTTGTAGTTCACGTCCTCGGGATCCCAGGAGTCACTGTCCCCCTGCTGGCCGACTTCCACAGCTCCGTCATAGCCGAGCTTCTGGAAGGCCTTGTTCCACTCCAGAATGCCTGCCTTGACGGTCGGGCGGAGATACACGGGGACGGTCTTCTCCATCCAGAACTTGATCGGCTTGATCGGCGGCGACAGCTTGATCGCTGCGTCCTTCTTGCGAAGATCCCAGCGATTGACATAGCGGATGAAATGCTCCTCATCCCCGTTCTCGGAGAAGTCCTTCACGACTGACAGGAAGTAACCCACACGGTCATCGGCCAGACGGGGCTTGTAGCCATTGGCCCCCACCGCGGGCAGCAGACTGATGCTGTAGTGGATGTTGACCTGCGCCCCCTTCGCATCTGGGACCGTATCGAAAGACTGGAACGGGTTGCCGGAGCTATAGACAGCTGCGACCTGGATCTCGACGTTCTCGTCGAAGCCCTTGATCTTGGACCAGGTGGAGCGATCTCCCATGAACTGGAAGCCGCCCATCGCCCGCCCGATGTCGAGGTTGTCATTCATGAACACGCGGGTGAGGTCGACCAGCAGGCCGCCGCTCGGGCCGGTCGCCATGATCGGCAGCGCGAACAACACGCTGTCCGAATACGCCTTCTCGACGGCGGAAGCTTCGGGGCTACCGGCCTTGGCTTTGAACCGTACGTTACGGCGCTGCAGCATCAGCTTGTCGTCGACCTTGCGGAAGTTCCACAACATGTCGTCGTCGCCGGTCGACCAGGACATGCCGCCAATAATCGGCATCTGGCTGATCCCGCGAGCAATCGTCGGCAGGACGATGAAGTCGCGCCCGAGGTGCTCGGGCTTGATCTCGGCCAGCAGCAGCTGGTCCTTGTGGTAGAGGGTCCACATGCCGGTGACTTTGGTCTTCCCCTCGATCATCTGATCGAACTTGGGCTTTTCCGGAGCCGCAGGAGCCTGCGCCCGAAGTGGAGTCGCTACGCCCCACGCCATTCCGAGTGCCAAGCCACACACTGCGATCAAACCACGCATGACGATCTCCTGCACCGGGATTCCGGAAGCCCACGCATCAAAGTCCACTCAGCTTAACAGACTCTGCAAGCTTCACCAGCTTACCAGCCTGCCGAGAGCTGTGGTGGAGTGAGAACAAGGATTGTTGCCGAGAATCCCCGAAGTCGTGGAGATTTGTAGGAGGGTGAGGCGTTTTGGCAACGGAGCCGAGATGTCGCGTCAGTGATGAGTCCCACACAGATCCCCGTAGCGTGGGCTTTAGCCCACGCGGGAGCGTTCACGCCCAGGGAGACAATACCCCATCAAACAGGACGCCCTCGCCTCACTCCAAAATCGCCATCACCAGCCCGCTGCGAATCTTCGGGTCGAACCAGGTCGACTTGGGCGGCATGAACTTGTTCTGCTCGCATACGGCACAGAACTGGTCCATCGTCACGGGGGCCAGTGAGATCGCCAGGTCGTACTCCCCGGCATCGACGCGGCTCTTCAGGTAGGCTGCGTCCTTGTTACCGCCGACGTAGTTGATCCGCTTGTCGCGTCCATCCGGCATGCCGAGGATTTGATCGATGATCAATCGCTGCACAATGTCGGAGTCGATCGACTCCGCGGCATCTTTGGCGTTGAACACGCCCGGCTTGGGAGTCGCCTCGCTCCACTGGCCACCTGCGTAGAACCCCAACGTGTTGACCGCAGCCGGTCGGTACGGAGCCACATTGCTCAACGGCTTGATGTCAAACTTCTGGCTCAGCTTGGCGAAGAACTCGTCCCGGCTCAGCCCGTTTAAGGGGAGCAGGCGGTTGTACGGCTCCAGCCCCAACCGGCTCGTCGGGAAGAACACCGTCAGAAATTCTTCATACCCCAGCGACGCAGCTGCAGCACTGCGATGATTACCGTCAGCGACATAGGCGGCGGGTTCAGCGGCCATGAGAGCAGTGAACTTGGCGATCTCGGCTGGGTTGGTGACGAGCCAGACGCGATGGAGGTTGTGAGCTTCGTCGGTCGCTTCGTAATCGCAGGGACGGGCAGCTGCGGCGGCTTCGAGGGCATTCAGCAGTTGGCCGGAGTCGTCGCGCACGGCAAGGTTGACGGTGCCGATGTAGGCCTTGATCTTGCGGATCAGGCGGGCTCGGCCTTCGGCTTTCTCCTGGCGGATTCCCTCGTTGCGAATGATGCACCCGTTCGGGGTCGCTGGCGTGCGAATCTCAGCGGTCCGTCCATACCCGCCCAGTCCCATCTGCGGAGCGTGCGGTCGCTTGGGCGAGACGATCTGGTAGACCCACAGAATGCCCGGAGCCTCCTTCATCAGCCCGCTCGACCGGAGCCACTGCCACTGCTCAGCCGCGTGGTCGAGGGCGCGCGGGGCGTCCTCGGCGTAGATGTCCTCTTTGCGAGCGACATGGCAATGCGGCATCTTGACCCGCAGCACGTTCTCGGGCCGAGCTTGGAGCATGTCCCAAATCTCGACATCGCTCTGGAACTCATCGTAGTTCGGAGCCGAAGTCCGCTGAGCGGCGTCCGAGCTGACAGGAACCAAGGCACGACGGACAGGGCGAATGGTGACCATGAGTGGGGGATCGTTGAGGGTTGAAGGGAAGCCCAGGGGTTGCAACCCCTGGGCTTTGGCTGACTGAAAACTGATGACTGAAAACTGACCACTACACATCGCGGCGATCAAACCGCAGCGGAGCATCCGAGCGCGGATTACTGACTCGCAGCGACACCTTGCCGTCCAGCAGATCGGTCAGCAGGTCGCCGCAGACATCGGCTCGCCAGCCCGCCAGCAGCTTGGGCAGCTCACCTCGGCGGCCATCGAGGACATGCCAGCGGATCAGTTCGTCGATGTCGGACATCGTCCCAACCAGCGACATCGAGAGATTCATCTCCGCACACCGATTGGAGAGCGCCAGACTCAAGAGTTTGGAGAGCACATCGTCGATCGAGCCGCTCGACCGACTAAAATTGGATTGCGGCCACTGGTCAGCGGGGAGCGATTGCGCCTCCCGAATGACCTGAATGATTTCCTCGGCGACCGACTGGTAGTCCCGCCGCTGCATGCCGCGTGTCAGGTTCATCTCATGCACGGAATTGGGCTGGCGTTTGACGAGTTCCAGCAGCATGTCATCGCGGAACATGACTCGGGCGGGCCGGTCATGCTTCTCGGCGGTGCGGTCTCGCCACTCGAACAGAGCGCGGGCCACAATCTGCTCCTTCGGCGAGAACTTCTGAAAGCCGGTGAGCTTCCGCCACCCTTCGCGGTCCTGCTCTTGCTGCACGGTATCGATCAGTCGCTCGAACTCCGCATAGGCCCAGTCGATCCGCCCCAGCTTTTGGAGCGAATGTTCCTGTCGCCGCCAAATCTCCAACAGGTAGTCGACATCCTCGACGGCATATTCCAGCTGCTTGGTCGCAAGGGGGCGACGCTCCCAGTCGGAGCGGGTTTCATGGCTGCCGACGGTCTTGGCCATGACCTTGCTGACGATGTTTTTATAGGCCAACGGATAACCGCGACTGAGCAGGCCTTCGGCGACCTGCACATCGATCAGTCGGCGTGGCATGGCCCCCGCGAACCGCTGGCAGAACCGAATCTCTTCGCGACCGCCATGCACGATGATGGTTGTCTCATCATCAGCCATTAGCTCCCACCACGGGCTCAAATCCGGGACCGCCAGCGGGTCGACCAGGTAGGCCCCATCCGGCGTCGCTAGCTGCACTAAGCACAGCCGGGGCTTGTAATAGCTTTCAGAAACGAACTCGGTATCAAAGGCCACGATGCCCGCGTCGGCGATCTCATCGCACAGCTCGTCGAACCGCTTCTGGGTGCCGATGAGGTCAGCCGGGGGGGGCGTAGAACGCGAACGAGACCGGTCCATCCCTGGATTCCTGTACGGAGTGTCTAACCGTCGTCTTCAGAGTCGGCAACGCAACGGCATGTGTCAGGATAACGCTTATCTGGCCAATTGACACGCGCACTCCCCCGGAGAGAGTTGCGAAATGTGCATGCGTCAGAAATGTCGGCTGATATTCCCCCGCAGTGCGACATGATTCCAGGGGGAGCCGCAGAGGAACACGGATCTCCCCAGCGTGGCAGCCCCGCAATCAACATCATGGTCGGCACATCGGACCGTGATGACTCAGCGGGACCTATCGCGGTGCCCTGGCCTGGTGGACGTGGGTGACGGGGTCAGGAGGCTTTGCGGATGGCCCCGGCGTGGGAAACCGTGGCCCGTCAGCCGCTTCTGCAGACCTATGGGGTTGCCCCCCCGAGCTTCGATGCTCCACGTCCACCTTGGCCGGGGCCATCCGCAAAGCCTCCTGACCCCGCCACCCGCCGGACCTTGCCGCTCGCCGATCCAGTCCCGGGGCTGACGCCGCCCGGCTCGCCGGCGTTTGAGTCGGAGGCCAGATCACCACGCCAGACGGAGCCCTGGCGTTCACCAACTCGACAGCCATGAAAACGCCGTTTCATCAGGCCACGCCAGGAGTCCCCCCTCATTTGACACGCGAGCCACTTCATGGGACGCTAAACTCTGCATAGATACAGTGACGGGCGAAGTGGTCGCTCACAGCTGAAATGACATGGCTCTGGGAGTACATCATGAGTGGATCATCTCGTCGCGATTTCTTGAAGTGGTCCGCTGTGGCGGCCTCAGTGGTGGTGTTGCCGGGTGCAGCCTTTGCGGCGTCGACCGATGCCCCGCTGTTCAAGATCTCCCTGGCCCAGTGGTCGCTGCACAAGGCGTTCTTTGAGAAGAAGATTGACGCTCTCGACTTCGCCAAGATCGCCAAGGAAGAATTCGGTATCGAGGCGATCGAATACGTCAACCAGTTCTTCAAGGACAAGGCCCAGGATGAAGCGTACCTCGGCGATCTGAAGAAGCGAGCCGCTGACCTGGGCGTGAAGAGCCTGCTCATCATGTGCGATGGCGAAGGGGCTCTGGGCGATGCCGACGAGGCCAAGCGGACTCAAGCGGTCGACAACCACAAGAAGTGGGTCGACGCAGCCGCCTTCCTGGGTTGCCACTGTATTCGAGTGAATGCTTCTAGCGGAGGCACTTACGACGAGCAGATCGAACGCGCTGCCGACGGCTTGGGCAAGCTGACCGAGTACGCCGAGAAGGCCCAGCTGAGCGTGATCGTCGAGAACCACGGTGGCTGTCGTCGAATGGACAGTGGCTGTCGAGCGTGATGAAGAAGGTCAATCACCCGCACTGCGGCACGCTGCCGGACTTCGGGAACTTCCGCGTGAGCGACAAGGAAGAGTACGACCGCTACAAGGGGGTCGAAGAGTTGATGCCGTTCGCCCACGGGGTCAGCGCCAAGTCGCACGACTTCGACGAGATGGGGAACGAGACCCACACCGACTACCGCAAGATGCTGAAGATCGTCCTCGACGCAGGCTACCGTGGGTACGTCGGTGTCGAGTACGAAGGCAGCAAGATCGACGAGTACGCGGGCATCCGCGCGACCAAGAAGCTGCTGGAGACGGTGCGCGATGAGATGACGAAGAAGGCGTAATTCTCCGCGAATATGTATCGTGCGATTGCGGGAGATGCTGACCTCAAGTCAGCGTCGCCCGGACTTGAATCGCGACAAATGTTCTCGTACATTTATACGTCGTTGGAGACGATTTCGAGTTGCCTTTGAACACGGGAGTTGACGACATGATTCATTTGCTGATGCTCGCTCAAGCCCAGGAAAACTCCTGGGTGCTGTTTGCGATACTCATGGTCGGAGGGGCCTTCTCCACGATTTTCTCAGTACTCGATCCGGATTGGTTCTTCAACAGCACCAAGGCGGCATTCTTTGTTGCGATCTTTGGTCGCAACGGCGCAAGGATTTTCTACGGACTCCTGGGTGTCTTAATGATGGGCTTTGCAGTCTTCACTCTCTTCTAAGATGAGTGCGAGAGCAAGAACTCTCGTCCCGGAATCATCCATGCACCCTGGAAACATCATTGCCGCTGCGGGCCGGATGCAGGAAGCGATGGAGCAACTCCAGATCGCCTGGAGCGGCGTGCGCGATCATTGGACCGACGGGATGGCCCAACGTTTCGAGGACGACCACATCCGCCCGATCTTCGAGCGCATTAACGTCGCCCTTCCCGCCCTGAATCAAATGGCCCAAGCCCTGCAACAAGCTCAAATCCAGTGCGGCGAGCCGGGAGAGCGCTCGGGGTTGTGACGGCGAGGTGGCTGGGCCGATGGGGGGGGACTCGGGTGGCGGGGTCAGGAGGCTTTGCGGATGGCCCC
>JANPCU010000241.1:0-7843 GCA_031431195.1 Planctomycetota bacterium
ATCAACCCCAACGGGGTTGCGTCAGGCATCGGACGCAACCCCGTTGGGGTTGATGGAGTTTTCGATGTTATAGACCCAGGGTCTTCCGCTGCGCGGCCGACCCTGGGCTACGTGACGAGACCCCGTTGGGGTCGGGATTGACGACTTACCGACGTTTGAAACGCACACACCAGAGCGGCTGGTCCCACCCTACGTTCGCAATTTGGCGATCCGTTCTTCAGGCAACCACCCCTCGGCGCTCCACCCGCGTTGGGTGTTGTACTCCGCGATCAATCGTGGGAGATACTGGGCCGTTAAAGAAGCCCCGGTGCTGGCTCCGTCGGGCAGTACGGTAGCGCACAAGCTCTGGAATCACCCCGGCAAGCGGGGTGGCGGGGATGTCATTCTCGCCCCCTGTCTGGACTGCACTCACTGCCCCGCTACCCCAGCAACTCGGGCACGACATCTCCAATCGGCACCAGTCGGTGCGGACGATTTTGATTATCGCGAAGTTCCGTTTCCGGCGCAATGCCCAGAGCCGTGTAGAGCGTCGCAATCACGTCGCCGGGGATCAGCGGGCTCGCTGCGGGGTAAGCTCCGATCTTGTCACTGGCTCCGTAGATCAGTCCCTGCTGAAATCCGCCGCCAATCAGTTGCAGTGAGTAACACCAGTTCCAGTGGTCCCGTCCGGCGGCTCCGTTGATCTTCGGCGAGCGACCAAAGTCTCCCAGGATCGCCACCACCGTTCGCTCCAGCATTCCCCGCTCTGCCAAGTCTTCAATCAGGCTCCCGGCGGCCATGTCGAGTTGCGGCAACAACTCCCCGCGCAGCTTCGTAAAGTTCCCTCCGTGGGTATCCCAAGTGGCGTTCGCATCGGGAGCCCACGAGACCGTGACCAGCCGCGTCCCGGCCTCGATCAGCCGCCGGGCGAGCAGCGTACTCTGTCCGTAGATGTTGCGGCCGTAACGATCGCGCACGGCGTCGGCCTCATCCTGCAAGCGAAAGGCCCGCTGCGTATCGACCGAGGTCAACAGGTCCAGCGCCCGCTCCTGAAACCGGCTCATCTGCGCGGGCGGCGAGATCGATTCGGCCAGCGGAGGTCGCTCCAGCGAAGCGAACAACTGCTCGCGCCCCGCGAGTCTGGAGTTCGTGATATCGCCCAGCGACAACTCCGGGATCGTGAAGTCGGCTGCGTTCGGGTCGCGCGTCACAAAGAGCGGGTCGGTCGCTCGGCCCAGGTAGCCACCGAAGAACCCCGGCTGGGGCGGCCCACCGGCTCCCTCTTTGGTGATGTATGGCAGATGGACATACGGGATCACGGGCTTCGTCGGCGGCCTCAGCTTGCCGAAGACGCTTCCCGGCGAGGGGTTGTCCGAGGGCTTCGTCCCGCCGCCCTGCTCTCCCCGATCATGCCCCGTCAGAGCACAGTAGACCGCAGCGGCGTGGGCGTTGTTGACGCTATGGTGCATCGAGCGAATGATCGTCGAGCGGTGGGCCTGCTGGGCCAGCTTGGGCAGTAGTTCGCACATGCGGTAGCCGGGGAGCGAGGTCTCGATCGATTGGAATTCACCGCGAACTTCGACCGCCGCCTCGGGCTTCATATCCCACATGTCGAGGTGACTCGGCCCACCATCCAGGAAGAGCAGAATGCAGGCGTCCGCCTTGGGAGCGAGACCTCCGGGTGCTGCATCGCGAGCGGCCAGCCAGCGCGGCAACGATAACCCCGCCGCTCCCAGCGCTCCGGCCACCAAGCACCCCCGCCGGGTGGTCGTCCCATTCAATCCCAGCTGCATCGCTCGCTCCCGTGTTGACTATCTCACGCGCAAGTCTAGCTTGATGGGAGACGGTTGGCCAAGAGGAACGGGGCAAACGGAACGGTTGATGGGAGTACGCGCTAAACGCAACATGAACCAATCCTGTTGCTCCTCTCCCGAGACGCGGGATCTCCAGCAGTCGCGTCGCGAGTCGGAGAATGGGGGCCGAGGGAACCGGCTGGCCTCTTTGTTTGATGCGAGTACGGTGCTGATGGGATCGATTCCGACGCGACCGAGATGGTTCTCTCACTGGATATCTGGAGCCGGGCGAGTCCCCCGCGTAAACCGCCTCGCGAGACTTGCGAGGGGCGTAGCGGATGCGATTCCACGGGGCCGCTCTGAATCATACAGTCTTCTGCGACCAATGGCTGACTGCTGCCTCTGTCGGCGGCATCCGTTATGATCAGGGTCGATTTCCACTTGGACCCTGCCCGATGTTTGAATCTCTGCCCATTTTGCCCGTTCATCGACCGGTGGTCGGCTCCATCCGCCCGCCGGGGTCGAAGAGCCTGACCAATCGGGCGCTGGTTCTGGCTGCGCTGGCACAGGGGCCGACGACGCTGACCGGAGTGCTCGACAGTGTCGACACGCAGGTGATGATAGAAAGTCTGAGACGGCTAGGACTGTCCATTGAGCAGGATCTCACCGCCAAGACGATCTCGCTGTTCGGCTGCGGAGGGCGAATCACTTCTCCACCTCGCGAATGCCCACCGGTGGCAACCGGTGGGACCGAGCTGTTCTTAGAGAACAGCGGCACGAGCATTCGGTTCCTGACAGCCATGTGCTGCATCGGTCACGGGCAGTTTCGACTCGATGGCAACGCTCGGATGCGGGAGCGACCGATTGCTCCGCTGGTCACGGCATTGCGCGAGGCCGGTGTTTCGATCGCCTGCGAATTCGACACCGATTGCCCTCCGGTCGTGATCGAGGCCAAGGGATTGCCCGGCGGGACATGGACCGTGGATGGGAATCTGTCGAGCCAGTACCTCAGTGCCCTCTTAATGACCGCACCATGTGCGAAGTCCGATGTCACACTCAGTGTGCGCGGGGAGCTGGTCTCGCGCCCCTATGTCGACATGACCATCGCTAATATGCAGCAGTTCGGGGCCGAGGTTGCCGAGCCGCGCCCGAATGTCTTTCAGATCCAGGCCCGCCCCTATCAAGGTTGCCACTACGACATCGAGCCCGACGCCTCGGCTGCCAGTTATTTCTTCGCCCTCGCCGCTGTGACTGGCGGGGACGTGACGGTGCAGGGGCTGACGCGCGAGGCGTTGCAGGGGGATGTGGGGTTCGTCGACGCCCTGTTCCGCATGGGGTGCCAGGTGATCTACAGCCCCTCTTCGATCCGCGTGATCGGCGGCCCGCTGCACGGCATCGACATCGACATGAACGCCATCAGCGACACGGCTCAGACGCTGGCCTGTGTCGCTCCGTTTGCGCAGGGGCCGACCCGCATCCGCAATGTGGCCCATATGCGGCTCAAGGAAACCGACCGTGTCTCGGCGGTTGTCACCGAGTTGCGAAAGCTTGGCCTCACTGTCGACGAACATGACGACGGGATGACGGTTCACCCCGGCCCGCTCTCCGGTGGGACAGTGGCGACCTATGACGATCACCGCATGGCGATGAGCTTTTCACTGCTCGGGCTGCGGCAGCCGGGGATCGTCATCGCCGATCCGGGGTGTACCGCGAAGACCTATCCCGAATACTTCACCGATCTCGAAACTCTGTGCCAGGCTGCCCGATGAACCGCTTCGATTCACAAGGCCGTCGTCCCGGTCGTCCCTCCCACAGCGGTGGCCCACGCGGCGGCGGCGGCGGTGGTCGTCCGCCGTTTCGCCCTCAATCAGGCCCTTCGACCCCCGACCGCTTCGCCGATGCCCGCGCCGTGACGTTCGAGGCTCTCGGCACTTTCGAGAATCGTCGGGCCTTCGTCTCCGATGCCCTCGATCAGCTCTTCTATGAGCGCGGCGTCACCGGTCAGGACAAGGGACTGGCGACCGAGATGTCGTATGGGATCGCCCGGCGACTGGCGACCATCGACGCCATCCTGCTCACGGTGTGTGACCGCCCGCGCGAATCGGTCCAGGAGGGACTCTGGCGGCTCATGCGAATCGGAACCTATCAACTCGCGTGGCTGCAATCGATCCCGGCGCATGCGGCGATCCATGAGACGGTGGAGCTGGCCCATCGACTGGGACAGTCGGGCTGGGCCGGGTTTCTGAACGCTGTACTCCGGCGGTTGCAGCGAGACGTTCTTCCGCTCGATCAGGCGGGCTGGTCGAGTCAACGGACGATCGAAGAACTGGTCGAGAACCCGGACCCGTGTTGGTTGCCGATTCGTGAAACTCCCTCTGATCCCGAGCCGGAGGAGAGTCGGGAGTCGGGAGCCAGAGGGGGTGTTGGCTGGCCAAGTGCCCACCTCTGGCCATCAGCCATCCGCCAATAGCCCTCAGCCCCTCCTCCTCGACGGCCTCCAACTCCGCCAACCCGTCTTCCCCGACCCGTACCGGTTTCGGGCCGCGCACTGGGCGGCCGCGTTCAGTTACCCCGAGTGGATGATCGACGACTGGTGCCAGCAATTCGGCGAGGTCGGGGCTCTCGACCGGGCGAGCTGGTTTAACTCGACAGGGCGAATGTGTCTGCGGGTGAACCTGTCGAAGACAACGCGCGAGGCGGTACTGACCGAACTGGAACAGTCTGGCATCGCAGCCACCCCGGGACTCTTGCCCGAAGCGATCCTCCTCGCGAATCCTGTCCCGGTCGACAACCTGCCCGGATTCTGGGAGGGACTAGTCAGCATCCAAGACGAGTCCGCCATGGCAGCTGCGGCTCTGCTTGCCCCTCAGCCGGGTTGGCGAGTGCTGGACCTGTGTGCGGCCCCCGGTGGTAAAACGGCTCACATGGCGGAGCAGATGCGGAACCAAGGTCTGATCGTCGCTTGCGATGCAACGGCGGAACGGTTGCCGCTGATTGAGCAGAACTGCGAACGCCTGCGGATCGAGATCGTACAGACCTGCGAAGTGAACATGGACGGCACCGACCTACCAGACGGTCCCTTCGACGCGGTGCTGGCCGATGTGCCCTGTTCGAACACGGGGGTGCTGGGCAAGCGCCCCGAAGTCCGCTGGCGTTTTGTGCCGGGGGAACTCCGAGAGTTGATCCCGATTCAAATGCGACTCTTGCGGTTGGCTCTCGACCGCGTCCGACCCGGCGGTCGGGTTGTTTACTCAACATGTAGTAGCGACCCGCGCGAGAACGAGAACGTGATCCGCGAGGTTCTGGCACACTACCCCAACTGTGAACTCCGCGAGCAGCGGCAGCACGTCCCCGGACACCCCGTGGATGGCGGTTTCGCCGGGCTGATTGTTAAACGGGACGCCTAAAGGACTGCTCGTCTCTGACACCTCGCGAATGTCCGCGAGCCCACCCGACTAGTTGGAAATCTGGCCCTTGAGCACGAGTGTCGTGGGAGCCTGACACTCATGATCGTTGCACGGCTGATAGCGAATCGTCAGTGTGACGGACTCGGTGTCCCCCGTGAAACTCTCGGGGATGTCAATTGTCGTCTGGAGTTGAACAGTGCCTTCGTAGACCGACAAGAGATCATCGAGTCCTTCAAATTTGAGGTCCGCTCCGGCAGGATAGACGATCGGGCCGAGAGTCGACCCGCCGGTGAACTCGGCCTTCAGGACAGTCGCTTTCATGTTCTTCGGTCGAGCGGGATTGGCATTGATGTGCCAGCCGTCTTTGATGCGCAGCGTGACCACGATCGGGCACTTGGCACCCGGCTGAAAGGCGTCTTGAGCAACAGCGGCTTCGGCCTGCACCAGCGGGTGGTTCTTAGACTCTTCCGCCGTCGGGCGAGCGAAGACGGTCAGTTGGACTGGTTCGGTCGGCTTCAGGGGGGCGGGAGTGTTCGAGACGGGAGGCATCGGTGTTCCCGCGACCGCTGCGGGAGTGGCCTCTGGAGCACCAAAGGCCGTTAGGTATTCGGCCAGACCAATCGCCAGATACGCATGTCCCGCTGGGCTGCTATTGATCTGAGCGGCGAAGACTTCCAGTGTCTTCCGAGCGGCATCGCGGTAGCGGTGATCCCCGGTAACTTTGGCCAGTCGAACGAGGTTTCGGACCGCTTGGCTGTTGCCCGACGGCACCACGGAGTCGTACGCGTTCTTTGGCCGAGCGAGTAGCACTTCATGCCGCTTCGAGGTCAAGAAGAACCCCCCGCGCGGGTCGCTGCATTGCTCCAGCATCTCGTCCGTCAGCCGACGCGCCTCGTTGAGCCAGCGCTCATCCTCGGTTGCTTGATGCAGGGCCAACAGCCCGGCCACCAGCCCCGCATAGTCCTCCAGAAAGGCGGGAACTTTGGATTCTCCGCCACGATACACATGTAGCAGCAGCCCATCCTCCGACCGCACTCGTTGCAGCAGAAATCCCGCTGCCCGCTCAGCTGCATCGGTGTAGTCTCGCCGCTGAAAAGTTTGTCCCGCCTCGGCCAAGGCTTGAATCGTCATCCCGTTCCAACTGACCAGAACCTTGTCGTCCTTCAGCAATGCGGGCCGCTTTGACCGCGAGGCCAGCAGCTTCTGGTTGATCTCACCCAGTTGCACTTCCAGTTCACCGACGGGCAGATGGAGCGCCTCGGCGGCATCCGGTATCGATTGGGGAAGGTGTAAGACCGAGCCGACTTCAAACGGCGATTTCTCATTCAGCCCATACACCGCCTGAGCAATGGGTCGCTCTTTCGGAGTCAACAACTGCGAGATTTCAACGGGCGACCAGACATAATACTTCCCTTCGACGCCGTCGCTCTCCGCATCCAATGCGGAGTGGAATGCCCCCTCGACCCCGTGCATGTCGCGGAGTAGATAGTCGAGCGTTCCCTCGGCCACCTGCCGGTAGCTTTTGAGACTCGTGCGGGCATAGGCTCTCGTGTAGACGCTGGCGAGTTGGGCGTTGTCGTACAGCATCTTCTCGAAGTGCGGCACCAGCCACAGGCGGTCGGTGCTGTAGCGGTGGAAGCCCCCGCCGAGGTGATCGCGGATGCCGCCCTGTTCCATGCGAGTGAGTGTGAAGTCGAGCTTCTTCATAATCTCTGGAGCAGTGACCGCAAACGGACCAATCGTCTGCAACAGTTCCAGCCGCGCCGGGATCGGGAACTTCGGCGAGTCGGGTGAGTCCTCCGAGAAATCGAAGCCACCGTGCTCGGGGTCGAATCCCCCACTGACCGCATCGACCGATTTCGCGACCAACTCCGTCGATAAGGGAATCGGTTCCAGGACCAGCTGAGGTCCGCTCAGCCGTTTGACCTCTTTCGCGATCAGCTCCGAGGTCGCCCTGACAGCGGCCTGCCGATCGGTCCAGGCGGTCTCGACATTTTTGAGGATCGTCATGAAGCCCGGTCGGCCCGGCATGTCCGTCGGCGGGAAGTACGTCCCGCCCGCGATCGGCTTTCCTTCCGGGGTGAGAAACATCGACAGCGGCCAGCCGCCCCCCTGGTTCGATCCAGCGAGTTGCAGGTAAACCTGCAAACAGAGCATATACAGTTCATCAATGTCGGGACGCTCCTCGCGGTCGACCTTGATGTTGATGAAGTGCTCGTTCATGTAGGCGGCGATCGCCTCATTCTCGAACACCTCTCGCTCCATCACATGGCACCAGTAACAACTGGTGTAGCCGATCGACAAAAAGATCGGCTTCTTCTCGGCTTTGGCTCGCTCCAGAGCCTCCGGCCCCCACGGATACCATTCGACCGGGTTGTGGGCATGCAGTAGCAGGTAGGGGCTGCTCTCCTGGGCGAGGCGGTTCGTGTGCTTGTGTACCGAGGGCTTCGCAGCCACGGGATCAGCGACCGCCATGTGCGAAGCGGCCTGCATACAGGTCAGGCAGACGGCCATTACGCCTAGCAAGAGAGTTCCTGATTTCGTCATGTGTATTCGCTCCGTTTCTCTAGTCGCAGCTTCCGTCCACAGGAAGTCTATCGCGAGCGGAATTTCAGGGCGAGACGAACCGGGTGCCAATCGACTTCCGAAGTCTCCGGAGACTTC
>JANPCU010000242.1:0-9256 GCA_031431195.1 Planctomycetota bacterium
GTGAAGATGATCCCCAAGGCCCCCAGTCACTCCGCAAGATGCGGAAGGGCGTGGTCGAACTCCCCGCGCGGGCCACCGCTTCGCAAGCCGCCAACAACCGCTACTTGGAATCACTCGCGGGCGTCGAGACCGCGGCCTGCAACCCCTCACCGGCCTGCTCGCCATCCGCAATACCAATACCAATAGATTAAACGAACTCGTCGTGTAAATTCTCTCACCGAACGCAAACTTGGCTGGTTTGCAGTGCAGAGGAAATTCCCAGAGATTACTCGGTCCCCTGCGGTGATTCCTTATCAGGACTTTCGGAGAGTTATTTCGGATCAGATTCTTAGCAGCTGCCATCGGCGAGGGTCTGAAACGGCTGGAGCAACGGCGTTTTGGAGATATTCACCAGGAACTGGGCACCCGCTCCCAGGATCAGTTTCAGCAGGCAATACCCAAAGAATCCCGCATCGATGAGGACCAATAGGATGTGCCTCCGAAAAGTCGGAAGAGGCAGATATTCACCACGGAGGCACGGAGAAGTGCAAGAGTAATTAATTAAAAGTATTAACGGGTTGAATAGGATCAGTTCTTACCCCATGTGGACTGTTGGAAATCCATCCTGTGAATCCTATTGATCCTGTCTCCACCTCTTCGTCCGCAGCTGGCCGAGCGTCTCCGAACGCGGTTCATCTCCGAGCCTTCGCGATGACTTTCTGCCGACTTTTCAGAGGCACACGCGGACCAGCATCTCGGGCGTCAGATGCTTCATCAAACGCCGGGCGATCATCGCTTCTCCTTGGGCCTGAGCACGCCACGCAAAGGCATATTCGACATGCGAACCCAACTCCACCAAGCTGACCTTGCTGACCTTACTGAACAGCGGAAAGCCTCCCGTGCTCTGTGCGGTGTCGCCGCCTTTCAGCAGACCAAAGGCCCGAGTGTTGCCCGGCGTGGCAGGGGCTGTGAAGCTCACCCCATCGCCCCCCATCAGCCGCCAGTTCGCATAAAATCCACCGGCGACTTCCGGACGACACACAAGCGTCACGACCTTTCGAAAGAGCCACAACAACGGCTTGGCCCCACCGCCTGTAAATCGCTCCACCCATCCATGGTTGCAGCCTCCATTGTTGTGAAATGTGCTGTTCGCAAACTCCACATCACATCGCCGGGGGCTGCAACTTCCACATAATTTGATGGTATTGGGCGTCGGCCCTCTGGTTCTGCGCGACCCCCCGAAGCACCATCCGGCTCACGCCGGACGCTCGCCGGAATGCTGACCGCTTACTCCGCATACAGCTTGTGCTGCCGAATATACATCTCGACCGGGCGCGGTGTGAGGAACCGGATGCTCTTCTCCTGGGCAACTCGCGAGCGGATCTCGCTGGCTGACACCCCCATCGCGGGCATTTCCACAGTCCGGACGGTGCGACCGGTTTGCTGCAACAGCGAATGCAGACTCGACAGGTCGGGCGACTCTCCCGCACGGTTCACGGCCACCACCTGCGAGAGTTCCAGAATCCGCGCGGGGTCTTTCCATGTCGCCAGCTCGGCGATCGAGTCGGCCCCCATCAGCAGAAACAGCTCGCGAGAGGGATCAGCAGTCCGCAGCTGCTCCAAGGTCTGCACGGTGTAGCTTGGACCACCGCGCTCCATCTCGATGCGCGAGACCTTGAACTCGGGGAACCCGGAGATGGCGAACTCAATCATGTCAGCCCGTGCCCGCGCGGGAGTGGTCACCCGCCCCAGCTTATGCGGCGGCGTACCTGCCGGGATGAACCACACCTCATCAAGTTGCAGCTCCTCGCGGCAGCGATCCGCTAGCAGCAAGTGCCCATAATGAATCGGGTCGAACGTCCCGCCGTAGATTCCCAGTCGCATGCCGATGCCGTCCCGCCAATGGAAGTGAGCCCGCAGAATTGTAACGGATGAGTGCCCCGATCAGTCACCCGATGCATCAGCGAGGGCGGCCCCGCTCTATGCCGACCCTTCCGCCGTTGGCAATGAATCAATCCGTTCCATCAACGTCTCTTCGCGCACGGGTTTGTCGACAAACGTTCCCGGTTTCAGTTGAGGCCCTGTGCGGTGAGCGTCGAGGATCTTCTGAAGTCGTTCGGAGTCCATCACCTCGACTTCAATCAGTTCCTTGGTGATCTGATCGAGGACCGCGCGGCGGCTGCGCATGATCTCGCGGGTGGTTTCCATGCACTCGTCGACGATGCGTTTGATTTCGACATCGATCTCGCGCATGGTCTGCTGGGAGTGGGTGCTTTCGACGGCTTGCGTTGATCCGTACTGAAACGGTGAGCGCCGCGAGTCGCTGTAATTCACCCGGCCCATCTTGGGGCTCATGCCGTACTCGGTGACCATGCGGCGAGCTGTGTCGGTGGCTCGTTCGAGGTCGTTGCGGGCTCCGGTCCCGACCTCCTGAAAGACCGATTCCTCAGCTGCGATGCCGCCGAGCATCACGCAGATCTGGCTCACCAGTTCGGACTGTGTGATCATGTGCTTGTCATCTTCTGGGCGCTGGAGCATGTAGCCGAGTGCCCCGAATCCGCGCGGGATGATCGAGATCTTATGCACCGGGTCGGTGTTCGGCAGGCTGCTGGCCACCAAGGCGTGACCCGATTCGTGACAGGCCAGCCGCAGCTTCTCGTCATCCTTAATGATGCGGCTCGTCTTTTCGAGTCCGATGCTGACGCGCTCGACGGCCTCTTCGAGTTCGACCATCGTGACAGCGGATTTATTCTTGCGAGCCGCCAGTAGAGCCGCCTCGTTGACGAGGTTCTCCAGATCGGCTCCGACGAAGCCGGGCGTGATCTTGGCCAGGTTGGTCAGTTTGACATCATCGGCCATCTTGACCCGTGTCGAGTGGACCTTGAGTATGGCTTCGCGGCCCTTGTAATCGGGGCGGTCGACCAGCACATGGCGGTCGAATCGGCCCGGCCGCATGAGGGCTGGGTCCAGGGTCTCGGGGCGGTTGGTGGCTCCCATCACGATGACGCTTTGGTCGGAAGCAAACCCGTCCATCTCGACCAGCATCGCGTTGAGCGTCTGGTCGCGCTCATCGTGCCCACCCGGCATCCCACTGCCACGCACCTTGCCGATGGCGTCGAGTTCGTCGATGAAAATGATGCTCGGTGCCTTCTCGATCGCCTGGGCAAACATATCGCGGACACGCGCCGCACCGACCCCGACGAACATCTCGACGAAGTCCGATCCCGACAGGCTGAAGAACGGCACCCCCGCCTCCCCAGCGACGGCCTTGGCCAGCAGTGTCTTGCCCGTTCCCGGCGGCCCAACCAGTAGTACCCCGCGCGGAATCCGTCCGCCGAGGGCCTGGTACTTCGCCGGTGTCCGCAAGAACTCCACCACCTCGCGCAGCTCCTCGACCGCTTCGTCAATCCCGGCCACCTGATCAAAAGTGATCCGCGTTTCCTCGCCCTCGAACAGCTTTCCTCGACTACGGCCAAAGGACATCGCGGTCCCCGGTCCCGTCATGCGGCGGAAGAAGAAGATCAATGCGCCCAGCGTCATCGC
Organism: Planctomycetota bacterium; assembly: GCA_031431195.1. GTDB lineage: Bacteria > Planctomycetota > Planctomycetia > Planctomycetales > Planctomycetaceae > TH-plancto1. The sequence goes on from JANPCU010000242.1 coordinate 3,523, forward strand.
CATCATCAAGAGGGTCATTACCGAGGACCACTCGGTGACGGGTTCCTGACCGTGGACAGTGATCCCCGCTTTGTGCAACGAGTCGTTGAGCTTGTCGAGTGACTGCTCGGGGAGTGCCCCGATGCTCACGTGCGACCGGGTGATCGTATCCTCCGGGGCATCCGCAGAGGATGATGTCGTGCGCAGCGGCCACGGTCTCAGTCTCGGCCGCACCGGCTCGGGGCGGTCTTGAAACGTAATGAATGATCGTCCGAACTGCAGCTCGAAGACGTTCTTCGAGGTGTACCTCCCCGATTCAACACCCGTCCGGAACTCACCAAAGCTGATTACCTCGCCTAGTCGCTGCGTCGCTAACCAGTACCAGCAAAAGGAGATCAGCACTCCCGCCGTAATCACGTACCAGAACCCCAAGCTGGAGTGCCGCTCCGGAGTGCGCTTGGGTTCGTTCGGGGTCGGCTTCTCAGGACTGGCCATGCAAACTCCAGGTGCAACATCAGCGGCAGCGGGCAGGGACTCTCCGGAACCCAATCCCTTCACAATCACTCTATGCCGCTCAGGAGAGTGGGTCAATCTCTGCTGACCGAACTTCGACTCCGACTGTCTCATCTATACGAAGACTGGAGATTGCGGGTGACTAATTCGGGAAGGCGAAGCCAGTGCTGAGCGGCGAATTTGGGGCGACGCGATCCGGTATGCACGACTCGGCAGGAGCCTCCCCCAGCGCTGAGTACATGACTTGATCGTAGGCGATGTCGCTCCGCGACTCGCATTTCGCCTGCCGAGACACATCTCCATCGAGGTCCACAGGGGTTATCTGGCGGACGAAATCTCAGTCGCGGAGTGACACGAGCTACGGTCAGAGACGCCGCGCTGGCCACGGGCACGTAGGAAACGTACCCCACGCCGAACGATCACACCTCGAACATGTTCACAGCACTGGCTTCGCCCTTCCGGGAGTCGGATGTCATTTCGCGGATGAGAACAAGTCGCATCAAACATCTCAATCATACCCGCATCATGGCCCTCTCTGAATCACACATCGCAGCTGTTCCGCCAACTGAAGCTCGGAGGAGCGGTCCTCGAATTGCAGTTCGATTTGGAGTGCCCACAGTGGAATCCCCCCCAGGCTGGAACTGGGAATCTTGACAAGATCCTTGTGAGTGGTGAGCAGGCACTCGGACTTGAGTGACATTGCCCATTGGCCAATCGTCTCGCAGTCGGTCGGTTGATAGGCGTGATGATCCGGGAAGATGCGAAACCGGTCATCGGGGACGGCCACTCCGCACCCGGTCAGCGTGCGGCGGAATCCCAGCGGGTTCCCGATTCCGCAGAAGGCGGCGGCTCGTTGCAAACGTAACTGCTCCAGCGTGCGAACCTCACCCAGGGCGTTGATCAGTCGCGTCGGTTGGAAGGTACTCCTCACGACGGGAGCCGAGGTCCAGCGGCGAATCGCCTCCAGAATCCCCTGTTGGCACTCTTCATCGACTTGATCAGAACGAGTCAGCAACACACAGCTGGCTCGCTGGAGAGAGCGGGGCGGCTCGCGGAGTAAACCGCGTGGGAACAGGTGCCCGAAGCCCCACGGGTTGAGGCAGTCGACGAGTACCAGATCGAAGTCGCGGGCGATGCGTCGGTGCTGGAAGGCGTCGTCGAGGACCAGGACACTCGGTCGGGAGGGGGCGTTGGTGCTGGTGAGTTCGCGAGCTGCGGCCACTCGATCAGGGTTGAGCTGGTGCGGGACGCCGGGCAGGAGTTGGTCGAGAACCCGCTTCTCATCGTTGGTTCCGCCCTGGCCGCCGTAACCTCGACTGATCATGGCGGGGGTGGCTCCGAAGGATTGCAGCGTGCGGACCACCCAGGCCACGGTGGGGGTCTTGCCAGTTCCTCCGGCGGTCAGGTTTCCCACGCTGATCACCGGAACCGGGATCCGCGATTGCACGCGCCAACCGCGATCAAACAACTGATTGCGGAGTGTCATTACCCCGGAATAAAACGGCTCCAGCAGTGAGAGACCCGCACGGCACCCGGAGGCCACCAACCCCTGACGACGACCGGACACGATCTCCATCCAGTGAGAGACTCCAGACGGGCTCGAAGGCTGTGTACGATCGAAACTCATGGCCGCGACGCGATCTCCATGCCGAGAGACCGCAGGAAGTCGAGCGAGTAAATTCCCGTGTTATGCCCGTCGCTGAATCCGATTGTGTAAGCATAGTTCCCCAGTGGTCGCATCCCCGAGGCTCGCAGCGGCTGCGTCTCCGCCAGCGTAAGAACGGGGAGCAGATCCCAGCTGCCGGGTGTGCTGGCCTTCGGGGGCGGGGGAGCTTGAGCACAGGTCGCACACGGGCAGCGATCACGCAGCACGCGCCACGTGACGCGGTGTACGGCCCCATCGGCCCATTCGAGGGTGAGGGCCTCCGCATCTCCACGAAGATGAGACAGTGCGATCATGCGAAATTCCGAACAAGTGGGACCGCTTCCGTGACCCCGCCAGCACTGGGCCAATTCCGAGTATATCAAATCGGGGGCGTTGGCAGTGGTCCGCGTATGGACGTGACGACGTGGGCGAGGCCCCGTGTCCCCCAGAATCGTAGTTCGACTTCGCGCGGGCCAGATTGAGACTTACGGCGGATGTCCTCGTCCGTCGCTCCCTTCAGAGTTATCCGGACAAATTGGTGGAATTGGTGGACGAATCACCCCTCGTCAGTGCCCGTTGATATTCCCCTCGGTTGGGCATGTCATCCGAAGACGTTTTGTAACACGGTCGTCCCCCAGAAAAGTGCGTCTCGGACTCGACTGCCGGAGGACATCCGGAACCGGTCTTGCCTCAACCGCTTATCCCGGTTTCAATCCCATCCGCTCGTCTCCCCGATTGACGAGCCTGTGGGAATTCCTTGGAGTGGGAGTCAGTGATGGCCTCTCGTCGTCTCGCGGTGTTTGTTTTGGTGGCCCTGCCTGTCTGGGACGTCCGAGCCGACGAACCCAACTCCACCACTCCCGCCCCGCCCGTGTGCGTGGTCCTGATCGGCGGCATCGATTCCGACCCCACTCCCCAGCAGATCCAGGGGACCGCTCTGCGTGGTCAGGGGCAGAGCGGAATGTTCCAACTGGCGGGCGATCTCGCGAATCACGGCCTCAATACCGAATATTTCAACTGGAACGGCTCACGTGCCGGGAAGATTCGCGAGAAGCCCCCGCTCGCGGCGGGCATCGTCCAGTTCGTCCAGGAACGCCATGCGAAGCAACCGACGGAACAACTGGCAATCATCGCCAACAGCTGGGGCGGGCATACGGCCTGGGAAGTGTGCGAGGCGCTTTCGGAACCGGAGATTCCGATCGCGGTGACGGTGTTCTTGGACCCCTCTTCGCTGGGGAGACTCCAAACCGCTCGCCCGAAGCAGCTGCCGCTGTGTATTCGGTCGGCTCGAAATTACTACACTCGCAACGTCTTTGGGTGGCGAGAACTGCCGAACGAAGCGCGCGTGGTGAATGTCGACCTGGGAGATGCCAAACACGGATTCCTCGTCGATGATGGTCCGAAGTATGACGCCGTCCTGGATACACAAGCCCATATCGCTGCTGAGTGGGATCCCCGGATTCATCGAGAGATCACCGAGCATGTGCTGAGCGTGCTGAAGTGTGAAACAACTTCTTCCGTTGTGCGGACAGCATCCAGCGAGTGATAATCAAAGAACGCCGACCGACCAGATTGTCTTGTGCGCGGGGAGGACATCATCGAGAGTCCAGTCCGATTGGTCACACTTCGAGAGACATGCACTCATGCCGTCTGAATTGGAGGCTTCGACTCCATCCGTCACCCCATCTGCCGGTGGGACTGGAATCCTATTCTGGCTGGCGGTTTGTGTGCTGGCTGGGCTACTGATTACCCCGGTCTTTCACTCGATGCCCCCCCGCATGAAGTTCCTCGGAATTCACTCCTGGGGGTTGGCGGCCTGCCTCAGCGTCGCTTGCAGTTGGCTAGCGCACTCGATCGGAGTTCGCTCTCGGTCACTCGTCGTCGGGGTGAGCGTCATCGTCTGTGTCCCCTCTCTGCTGATGCTCTCGCACTGGGGTTATGCGGATCTGAAAGCGGAGACCGCCCAGCGGACGCCGCTGATCCCGCTGCCTTCGATCGATTCCCCGGAGCAGATGGCCCAGTCGATCCAGCTGCAGCGAGAACTGGCCCGCGCGATGGTCCCGACGTTTACCGACTATCAACGACGACGGATGAACTCACCCGCGCTGAGAAGGATTCGCCCGCTGGTACTCTGGGGAGGTGAGATGCTCATTTCGGTGGCCGTGTGCCTCATCGTGAGTGGCCAAGTTCAACGACGACTCTCAGCCGCTCAGGACTTGGCATCTCTCCGCTCAATGAATGAGTAGCTGCCGAGAGGGCAACGCCCGAGCGATGAATCGTAGGCGATGTCGCTCCCCGACTCGCATTCCGCAGTTGGGGAGTATTCTCGTCGACTACTCCTTGGAATCCGAAAGTTGTCCGGGTGCAAGAATCTCAGTCGCGGAGCGGCGTGAGCTACGAGCGGAGGGGCTTCGCCTGCCTGACCTAACGGGACACAACCCATAAGTGATCGACAAGTCACAGCGGCTCTGCGCCACCATTCAATTGAAGTCGAGTCACTCTGGCAGCGCGATCAGTCATCGCATCTTGGTCTCGTCCTCTTCCCACAACGTCTGCTGACGGTCCTCCGCCTGCTGGAACTCTCGGTAGAGCAGGCTGGGCTGGATGTCGGTGTTGTTTTGGTATTTGCCGCTCTTGTACTCTTTGACCTGCCCCTCCAGAGTGTGATAAAAGATCTGGCAGATTTCCACGCCCGCATAGATCCGCACGGGCTGGATGGCGTGCATTTCCAAGGTCCAGAATCCGCAGAACCCGACATCGCCAAAGCCGGCGGTCACATGCACGAACAAACCCAGCCGCCCGACCGAAGAGCGGCCCTCCAGCATGGGAACGAGATTGTGCGTCTCTGTCCGCTCGATGGTTCGGCCCAGATAGAGCTTATTGGAATCGAGTTCGAGACCTTCGGGCGGAATCTCCATGCGCCGGAAACGATTTTTCTTGCGCATGTCGAGAACAATTTCCTCGTACACCAACAGTTCGTGGTGCAGTCGCAAATTGTAGCTGTTGGGATTGAGCCGGGACTCGTCAAAGGGATCGATCAGGATATCCGAACCGAGCCGGGACCGAATCTCGCTGCCGCTAAGAATCATGAGCCGTTTGCCAGACGGGAGGAGGAGCGATCAGGTCGAGAGTTTGCATCACTCGCCTGGGTGGATCTTGAACAGGCAGCATAGCGTCTGGGCGATTCTGACGCGATGCGTCGAACTGGCTGGCCCATGTTGGGGGGCTGTTCGGCGATCAGTCCGACCTCGCGTCCCCAGAGACTTCGGAAGTCTTCGGGAGCTTGGCGAGTTCCTCACAGGAGGAATGTGAAATTCGAAACGCAGAGGGCGCAGCCCGGTACAGCCGCAATCGAAGGGGAAGCAGTCAGCCGTCAGCCAGAAACCACTCATCGTCGAGACGACCTCTGCACCCCGAAGGGGTGACACATCACAGCCCAGGGTCGCGACCACCGGGAGCGCACCCTGGGGCAAGCCGCCCACCGAGAACGAACCCTGAAGGGGTTCCACACGTCGCGAGCGGGTGGACAACCCCTTCAGGGTTGGTGGGCCCGGTGCCGCATTTCCCAGGGTGCGCTCCTGCGTCGCGACCCTGGGC
>JANPCU010000243.1:0-3802 GCA_031431195.1 Planctomycetota bacterium
GCCCGGCAGAGCCTCTTCAAATACATCGAAGTGTTCTACAACCGAATCCGCAGCCACTCCGCCCTGGGCTACGTCTCACCCGCTCAATTCGCCGAAGCCCTGTAACCCCTTTCCCGCGCCCACGAAGCGTGGGGAAGTCCAGCTGTCAGGTAGTGATTCGAGGTCACAACACTCATCGACTTGGTTTTTCGTTTCCGCCAAGAAGCCAGAGTGTTGAGGATTTTTCCCCCATCCAGATCAGCGATTGTCTCGACCCCAGTTGTATCGATCAGCTTCTGAATCGACGAAATCGTTGTCTTGATGTGTTGAGGAACATTGTTCTTGGATTCCATGTGTGTCTGGAACGCTCTCAGATGCTCTGCAATGGGCTTCTCACCTTGTTCTTGAACTTTGGTATAGCCATTCACCCTTCGTTCGTCCTCAGTTCGTTGCAGAGTCCTCAACAGCTTCTCGGATGTGTCCTTGTCTTCAGTGAGGGGAACTTGTCTCTTTTTCTGATCGTAGGTCTTCAGTGTTCCGTACCAACGCTTCGATTCTTCAGTGTGAGGAACAGCCCCTTTGACTCCTTTCGAAGATCGCTTGTCACCAACGAAGTATCGAACCGTCTTCTTTTTCCACACGCTCATCGTCATCTCTCCCAAAGAGGGAGCGACCATCGTTCAAGGCGTTTTGGTTGCACCGTGGTTGCACCAGAATTGCACCGTGGTTGCACAGAACACCCGTGCAACCACATTTTGGCAACAAAAAAACGCCTGACGAACATTGTCAGGCGTTTGGCGTAAGTCAATTGAAACACAAGGTTTTCAGAGTAAATGGCCGCTCGGGGACTCGAACCCCGACACCTTTCGGCACCAGATCCTAAGTCTGGCGTGTCTGCCAATTCCACCAAGCGGCCGCTGTCTGGCAAACCAGACACGGGCAGTCTATCGGAAGGTTCGCGAGTCTGCGAGTGGGGCCACCCGCTGAATGATCCCGATTTCACCCCGCTTGCTCCGATTCTGTTCGGTGCAGGTTATGGAAGAAGAGAGAAGACTCGACTGCCTTCCTGACATACCAGTGCGGGTCCGAGCGGCACCCCTCCAGCACACGCTCAAATCTATCTATGAGATCGCCTTGCGATTCCGAATCACAATCCTGGCGCGTATAGATATCGCCAATGGCATAGAATGCGGACTCTCGAAAGACGAAATCAGAAGATCCTGACAATTCTAGTGCTAACGTTCCTGCCGTTGAGATGCTACCGTACTGGCTGATGCATCTCAGGCATGTAAACACATCGAATCGACATTGTGACCTCAAGCGTGTTTCCAGAATTGTCTTATCCGCGATTCGATTGTAGGCATCTCTGCTGAAGGCAAAGACACGAACGTCGCCCAAGAAATCCAGAACGGATGACAATTCCACATTGCCGGGAGCAAGCTCTTGGTAAGAATCGACGAATGCCCAAGTGATTTCAGCAAGTTCGGAAAAGTCGACCAAACGATTCTCTCTGGCAAGGACGCAAAGACTACCCCAAATCCGTGACTTCATGGAACTGTCCTGTTCCCGGAGGATCAAATCCTTTCCGAGAACTGCTTTCCACTGTCCATCCTGGTCGCCCAGATCCTGCATTACGCTTTTGAGGTTGTCGTACAGCCCATGAACGTCCGCTTCTCGCAAGCGAAGTACGTCGTCTTGCGACCAGCGAATAACCGGAATATCAGCGTAGAGTCTCCGCTCATGTATATCGATTTCCAATGTAATTCTCCTTGCTCCCGCAGTTGCACATGGCCCCAATCTGAATGGCAGATCCTTCCTCAGTTCGATCCCACCAATCTCTGTCTCGATTGAATACGCAGATTTCTCCTGTCTCGGAATCGTACACAATTTCACGCGTTGCAGAAGTCCGACCAACTGGAATCGACTGCCCGGCACGCCAGCCTTCCGCAAGGCGGCTCGCTATACTTCGAACCCGACACTTGGGAGCGGTGTCCACCCGCCGTTCCGTTCCTTGTTCGAGTTCCCCTGCTCATGCCGCACTCCCCATCCTTGGCCACTGTCCGTACACTGGCGGGCCAAGGCCGACTCATCCCCGTTTACCGCCAGTTGCTCAGCGACACGCTCACGCCGGTCTCGGCGCTGTGCCGCTGCGGTTGGGACCGCGAGACGTTTCTGTTTGAGAGCGTCATCGGCGGCGAAAAGGTCGGACGCTACAGCTTCCTCGGTGGCAACCCGTTTCTGCGACTCTCCGCCCGAGGGAACCAACTCACCATCGAGCGGAACGGCCAGACTGAACTGAAGACGGTCGATGACCCGCTGCTGGTGTTGCAAGAGATGATCGACGAATACAAAGCCGTCGAAATCCCCGGCCTGCCGCGCTTCCTCGGCGGTGCGGTCGGCTACTTCGGGTACGACACGGTGCGATATACCGAGCGGCTCCCGAACCCGCCAAAGGATGACCGCCAGCTGCCGGACATGATGTTCGGCTTCTATGACCAGATGATCGTGTTTGATCAGATTCGCAAGACGATCATCGTGGTCGGGCATGTGTGGACCGATGCTCCGGACCTCGATGCCGAGTACGCACGGGCCTGTGCATCAGTAGATGAGTTGTGCGAGAAGCTGGAGTCGGGCGAGGACGGGCTGCGGATGCGTGACATCCCGTCGGGGGGCGATCCGACCTTGTCTTGGACTTCGGACTTCACCCAGCCCGAGTTCGAGGCCGCTGTCCGAAAGTGCCAGGAGTACATCCTCGCAGGGGATATCTTCCAAGTCGTCATTAGTCAACGATTGGAGTTGGAGACGAAGGCTTCCCCGCTTGATATCTATCGGGCACTGCGCGTGGTGAACCCCAGCCCGTTCATGTTCTTGCTGTCCTCCCCCGAGGTGACTCTAGTCGGTAGTTCCCCCGAGATCATGGTCCGCGTTGAGAACGGCGAGACGACGATCCGCCCGCTGGCCGGAACTCGCAGACGCGGGGCGAACGAAGACGAGGATCGCGAACTGGCTGCCGAACTGCTCGCCGATCCCAAGGAGCGGGCCGAGCATGTCATGCTGATTGACTTGGCTCGCAATGATGTCGGACGAGTCGCGGAATATGGCTCCGTCACCCTCAGCGATGTCATGGTCGTCGAACGCTATAGCCACGTCATGCACATCACCTCGAACGTGAAAGGTCAACTCCGCGCGGGGCTGAAGGCGATTGATGCCTTGAAGGCGGGGCTGCCCGCGGGCACCGTATCGGGGGCTCCGAAGGTCCGGGCGATGCAGGTCATCGACGAGGTCGAGAAACATCGACGCGGGCCGTATGGGGGAGCGGTGGGGTACATCGACTTCACCGGCAACATGGATACGTGCATCGCCTTGCGAACCCTGGTCATGCAGGGCCAGAAAGCCTTCGTCCAAGCCGGTGCCGGGATCGTCGCCGACAGCGTGCCGGCGAGTGAGTATCAGGAGACGCTAAGCAAAGCCAAAGGGATGCTGCGAGCGATCGAGGTGGCGGAAGGGTTCGCAAGGTGAGTGGGGATGGCTCAGCGAGCGGGGCGGCGTCAGCCCCCCGTGTTCGGGTGACGTAACTCGACTGCACTGCGGTCAGAAAGAGACACCGCGTTACCCGGCACGGGGGACTGACCGGCCGGTTGATTTTCTCGGTGGCTTTTGTACTTCTTCGCATCGCAGGGGGGGTTTGTGGCGGCGGAGGGGGAGGTGAGCGATGGACTATGGGGCGAAGCCGCCGCAGGAGCGGGGGCAGATGGTGTTATTTTCCTAGCGGCTGGATGAGGTCATCGGCCTTGAGCATCCGGTGCGGATGTGGGATGAGATT
>JANPCU010000244.1:0-26844 GCA_031431195.1 Planctomycetota bacterium
GGTTCGTACTCGCGAGGATTGTAGACCCAGGGTGCGCTCCCAGCGGTAGCCACCCAGGGCTGTGATGTATCGACCCCGTTCGGGTGCAGAGGTCGCCTCGATGAGAAGTGATTTCTGGCTGATGGCTGATGGCTGATCGCATCGGCCAGCACGCGCTGCTGCGCCTCGTGCGCGAACTTCTGCTGACGGATCCAGGTCCAGTGCGTCTTCGTCCAAGTCTCCTTGCCCTCATCGTACCGCCGACCATGCCGCAACAAGAACTTCAACAGCTGTTGCTTGATCCGCCGTTCGGCCAGGCGGGCATCGTCACGCGCTCGTTCGAGATCGCGCAAGGCCTCGGTCTGCTCATCCGGAATCCACACCACCGTCAAGTCCCCCGACCTCAAGAAGTGCGCCAACTTCTTCGCATCGCGACGATCCGTCTTGATCCGCGACCCCGCCACCTGCGGCACCAACCCCGGAGCCACCACCACGCAATCGACCCCCGCCGCGATCAGCGTCCGAGCGAGTCCATAACCCGTCGGACCCGCCTCGTAACACACCTTGAGCGACGAGAGCGGCCCCAACTTTCCCAGCTCCTTGAGGACCCGCGACTCATCCCACGGCCAAGACCCCAGCGCCTCCGCCGGTGCCGAACCCGCCTCGGCCACCGCCGCCACCACGGAATCCTTGTGGACATCCAAACCAATAAACCGTACGCTCGACATCGGACCAGCCTCACTGTTGTTGGCACTGGAGAAAGAGAACACCCGTTCTCCCACTCTCACCCACGCCCCCAGTGATCGCTGGTCCTTCCATTCTGTCTCCCCCGCAACACCCACCAGGTGGAAGAAACGTCGCTCGCGGAGGAGAGGGGGCCGAGTTTCACGGCTGGCTTTTATTCTGATACACACACCTCGGTTGAGGCGATCTGGCGTCAGACGTGCGATCTCACCCACTCGTCTGGTAAGTTGTTCGCATCGACCATCCGGTTCATCAAGTGAGTAGAGCGACCACTGTGAAACATCTTAGGGCAGGAATCGTGATGGGACTGGCTGGCATGGTCTCGCTGGGCTTCGGCCAAGAGCTAGCACCGTCCCCGGCCTTTCCTACTCCGCACGACACCGAACCGGCGTCATCCGGCCTGCCGCTTTCTCCCGAAGAAGCCGCCAAAGGCTTCCAAGTCCCGCCCGGCTTCCACGTCTCCGTCTTCGCAGCTGAGCCGGATGTCCGGAACCCGATTGCGATGGCGTGGGATGGTCGGGGGCGGCTGTGGGTGGCGGAGAATTATACGTATGCGGATCGCTCGAAGGTGTACGACTTCAGCCTGCGCGATCGCGTGCTGATCTTTGAGGACAGGGACAACGACGGGAAGTTCGATGAACGCAAGGTATTCACCGACGATGTGCAACTCCTGACCAGCGTCGAGGTCGGACGCGGCGGAGTGTGGCTCATGACGCCGCCGCAGCTGATCTTCATCCCTGACAAGGACCGCGACGACCACCCCGACAGCGAGCCGGTGGTGATGCTGGATGGGTTCACGCCATCGCGCGACAACTACCACACGTTTGCGAACGGGATCAAATGGGGACCGGATGGGTGGCTGTATGGCCGCTGCGGGGCGAGCAGTCCGGGGCGGATCGGCGTGCCGGGGACACCGGATGCGGAGCGAGTGCCGCTCAATGGCGGCATCTGGCGGTTCCACCCGACGCACAAGACGTTTGAGGTCCTCTGCCACGGGACCACCAACCCGTGGGGGCACGATTGGAACGCCAACGGCGACGGGTTCTTCGTCAACACGGTCAACGGGCACCTGTGGCAAATCATCCCCGGCGCCCACTACAAACGACCGCACAGCGAAGACCCGAATCCGTACGTCTACGAGATGATCGACACCCACGCCGACCACTACCACTGGGACACCGGCAAGGACTGGACCGACTCGCGCAATCCGGTTGGTAAGCATGACGAACTGGGTGGAGGGCATGCTCACAGTGGGTGCCTGATTTATCAAGGAGGCAATTGGCCCAGAAAATATGACGGCATGTTGCTGACGCTGAACCTGCATGGCCGCCGAGTTAATGTCGACTGGCTCGAAGAGGAAGGGACTGGATACGTGGCTGGACACGATCCTGATATCCTCAAGTCCGCCGACCCCTGGTTCCGAGGGATTGACCTGTCCTCTGGTCCCGATGGCAGCGTGTTCATTCTCGACTGGAGTGATACCGGGGAGTGCCACGATACTACGGGAGTCCACCGCTCGTCGGGGCGGATTTACAAGGTGTCGTACGGCACCCCCAAGCGGCTGCCTCTTGAGGATGTCCACAGCCTCTCGAACCTCGAACTCATCGAGTTGCACAGCCATAATAGCAATGGTGTGATAAAGAGTTGGTTTGCCAGACAGGCCCGACAAGAACTGCTCTCCCGCGAAGAGGCGATTCGGAAAGACCCCAAAGAGATGGAGCTAGTCAAGTGGCGGCTCTTGGAAACCGTGGTCTGCAACCAATCGCCTACAGAAGGTTTTCAAACCCTTCGTGGTCTCGGATTCCTAGAGCCACAGGATATCGACATACTAATGGGGATTGACCCCAATCAGGCGAGTTTGGACCCCGCCGAAAGAGTGATCCCCGATTTAAGATACTCCAACCCGTTCCATGCACTGTTCGTTCATGAGTTCGTTGATCGCTTGCCCATCGACACGATTTTGGGGAGGCCGCACCCACTCGCGGTGGCCCCCAGTGAACAGATACTTCGTCGACTGATCGATATGGCGAAAAGTAAACCCAAAGGCCCCGTGCGGCTGGCACTCGCTTCTGCACTCCAGCGTCTCCCCGTGAATCGCCGTCTTGAACTCGCCCTATGGCTCGTGCTGAACCCAGCCGATGCGGACGACCACAACCTCCCGCTGATGGTCTGGTACGGTCTGATGCCGGTGGCTGAGTCCGACCCAGCTGGGCTGGCCAAGCTCGCAGTGGTGTGCCAATTGCCGACGACTCGTCGGCTGATTGCGCGGCGGCTGGCGGAGATGATCGACCAGAAGCCGGGGGCCATTGATGGGCTGCTGGTGGAGCTATCTCAAATCGAGTCGCCGCCCGCGCGCGAGAAGATGTTGGCTGACGCACTGCAAGGGATGAACGAAGCCTTCGTCGGGCGGCACAAGCTCACCGCTCCGGCCAACTGGAAGGCGATCGAGTCCATCGCCGCTCTCTCCTCAAACCCGGCGATCACTGAGCGAGTGAGTCATCTCAATCTGCTGTTCGGCGATGGCCGCGCCCTCGACGAAGTCAAACGCATCGTTCGGGACGGTAAGGCGAGCATGGCCAGTCGTAAGACCGCCCTCACAACGCTGATCGCCCTCAAACCCGATGACCTGCGAACGATCTGCGAAGAAGTCCTCACCGTGCGGTCGCTCAACACCATCGCCGTCGGCGGACTCACCGGCATCGACGACCCGGCCCTCGCCCAGCGACTCGCCAAGAGCTATCGCAGCTTCTACCCCTCCGAACGCCCGGCCCTGATCGACGCCCTCGCCTCGCGCCCGAGCTTCGCTGCGGCACTGCTCAAGGAGATGAAAGACGGCAAGATCCTCCGTACCGATCTCACCCCGGTCCACGCCCGCCAAATCCGCAGCTTCGAGAACGCCGACCTAACGCAGCAACTCACCGAGGTATGGGGCGAGCTGCGCGACTCGCCCGACGATAAGCTCAAGATGATCCAGTCGCTCAAACAACAACTGATGCCCGAGGTGTTGGCGAAGGCCGACAAGAGCCAAGGCCGGGTACTGTTTCAAAAGATATGCTCGAACTGCCACCGGCTCTACGGCCACGGCAAGTCGATCGGCCCCGACTTGACCGGAGCCGGTCGAACGAGTCTCGATTATCTGCTACTGAACATGGTCGACCCCAGCGCCACCGTCGGGGCTGAGTACCGCCTGTCGGTCGTGGTGCTCAAGGACGGTCGCGTGCTGAACGGCATCGTCGCCACTCGGAATGACAAGACGCTGACGCTGCAAACCGCGAAGGAACGTATGACGATTGAACTCAGCGACATCGAAGAGGTGAAGCCATCGACCGTCTCATTGATGCCGGACGGCCAGTTGCAAACGCTGACTCCCGAGAAGGTCCGCGACCTCGTGGGCTATCTCATGCACCCCGTGCAGGTGCCACTGCCGTAGCAGAAGTCGTGAGACTTCTGCCGTCAACTTTCCCGCCTCGACTGACGACTCTCAATGATTGCCGTATACTGCTCGGGATTGTATCGCCCCCGAAGGAGTCCCCGCGCGTGTCGTTGATGGATGGTCTAACGCTCAGCCAACAAATGGCTGTTGAGCATATCGATGGACCGCTGCTGGTCATTGCCGGACCCGGCTCTGGGAAGACGCGCGTCGTGACGCGGCGGGTGGCGCATCTCGTGGAACGCGGGGTGCCGCCGTGGCAGATTCTGGCGATCACCTTTACGAACAAAGCCTCGCAAGAGATGGCCGAGCGCGTGCAGCATCTGCTCCCCGGCAGCCGCGTACGGGTCTCCACGTTTCACCGCTTCTGTGCGAGCCTGCTGCGGCAATACTCCGAGGTCGTCGGCCTCCAGCCCAACTATTCGATCCTCGACACCGGCGATCAGCGGGTCTTGCTGCGCGACGCCATGAATGACGCCGACATCGACACCTCGCACTTCGGCCCCGACAAGATCGCCTGGCGGATCTCCCAACTCAAGAACGACCTCATCACGCATGAAGTCTATTCCGAGCAGATGCAGAACTCGCCGGGGGACTTGTGGGAGAGTATGACGGCCAAGCTCTACCCGGCGTATCAGAAGAAGCTGTTGGAGGCGAACAGCGTCGACTTCGACGATTTGCTCATGCACACCGCGAAGATGCTGACCGAGAACGCTGAGCTGCGGCAGTCGCTCGACGGGCGGTTCCGGTACATCATGGTCGACGAGTACCAGGACACGAACGCAGCCCAGTACCAGATCGTGCTGGCCCTCTCGCAGCAGTTCCCTAACCTGTGCGTGACGGGCGATCCCGACCAGTCGATCTACGGCTGGCGCGGCGCGCGGATCGCCAATATCCTGCGGTTCGAGAAGGACTATCCGACAGCCAAGCTGATCCGGTTGGAGGAGAACTTTCGCAGTTCGCCGGAGATCCTCTCCGCTGCGGATAGCCTGATCACGAACAACACGCAGCGCAAAGACAAGAGCTTGATCGCGACCCAACCGTCGGGTCCGCCGGTGAAGGGGCTGCTGTTCGAGAACGGTAATGACGAGGCCGAGGGGATTGCCCGCCGCGTGCAGCAAGCCGTCGAGGCCGGTCGCTGGAAGCCCTCCGACGTGGCGATCTTCTACCGCACCAACGCCCTCTCGCGGCAGGTCGAACTCGCTCTGCAACGGATGAGAGTGCCGTATCAGATCGCCGCCGGAGTGGCGTTCTATGAGCGAGCCGAGATCAAAGTCGCCATCGCCTACCTGCGACTGATCTCCAACCCGAGCGACCGCGCGGCGTTTGTGCGAGTGGTCAACAAACCGCTGCGGGGACTGGGCGAGACTTCGCGGAACCGACTGCTGGCGTGGGCCGATCGTGAGGGCCTGTCGCCGCTGGAAGCGTGCCCGCGCGCCAAGGAGGTCGGCAAGCTGAATCCCCGAGCGGTCTACGGGTTCAAGATGTTTGCCGAGCTCATCAACAGTCTGTCGCTGGCGGATGCGGGGTCGGTCGGCGATCTGTTGGAAGCGGTGTTAGAGAAGAGTCGCTACCGCATCTCGCTGGCGGCCAGCCCCGACCCCGATGACCACGAACGGCTGCAGAACCTTGATGAACTCGTCTCGGCGGCTCGGCAGTACGATGACGCCGCTGGGGAGGAGCGGACGCTGGCGGGGTTCCTGGAGCAGGTGTCGCTGGTCAGTGAGACCGACTCGCTCGACCAATCGGCGGGGCAGGTCACGCTGATGACGCTACACGCAGCCAAGGGCTTGGAGTTCCCCGTCGTGTTTGTCCTGGGCGTGGAAGAAGGGCTGCTGCCGCACGAGCGGGCTGTTAAGGACGAGAACCGCTCCGCGATCGAGGAGGAACGCCGCTTGATGTTCGTCGGCATGACGCGGGCCAAGCGGGAGCTGTTCCTGACGCACACAGCTGTGCGGGCGCTGCGCGGGCGGCTGATGACCTCGGTGCCGAGTCTGTTCCTGTCTGAGTTCCCGCATCAGCAGGAACTCCAGGAGTCGATCTACGGCGTCGGCAGCACGTTCAAAATGCCCACGTGGGATCCGGATGATGACACGATCGATGTGTCGCAAGAGGGACTAGAGACGAGAGAGGAGAGAGGAGAGCCAGAGGGGGCAGGCGTGATCGCGGTGCCGCAGCGTATGAAGGGCGTGCTCGCCAAGGGGCTGTCGTCCGTGACCGAATCGCTCGATGACGAGCCTGCTGGCCATCCGCCATCTGCCATCAGCCATCCGCCCTCTCCCCCACCACGTTCTGCCAGGAAGAAGCCGCTCCCCACTCTGCCGACGCTCACCACCGCAGCGAGTCTCCTCGCGGGCACGACCGACACGGTCAACATCCCCATCGGCTTCCAGCCCGGCATGCACGTTCGCCATCCCCGCTACGGCCTGGGGCAAGTGCTGACTATCGGACATATCGCTGCCCGCCGGACCGTGACGGTGGCTTTTGATGAAGACGGGCGGGTGGAGACGTTCATCGTGGCCAAGTGCCCGCTGCAACCGGTGGGAATTCCATGAGGCGAGCGGTCTGGCTCCGTGTCCGGTCGCCGCGCATCACCCAAACCGCTTATACTCCGCCCGGAGAGACATGAGACATTTCGTAGGACGGACATCCTTGTCCGTCCGTGTGGAACACCTCGGGGAGCGACGGACGAGGACGTCCGTCGTACGTCTCCATCTGGCCCGCGTGAAGTATTGCTGCGACGAGACCGAACAGACGGATCCCCTGTCGTCAGCTGACTCCCCGCACCTGAATTTCGAACGGTCCGCAGATGTCGAATTACGATCCGCACGATTGGACTAGCCATCTCTTTGACATCGAGGGATCGCTGGTCAAGGAAATTCTGGGTCGCGTCACCGCCAGCTTCATTTGGGCGACGGTCATCACGCTACTCTATCTCTACGGAGACCACTGGCTCGATAATCTGGCCATCCCCGAGACCGCTCACTCCCTGATCGGAACCTCGCTGGGGCTGCTGCTCGTCTTCCGGACCAATGCGTCGTATGACCGGTTCTGGGAGGGGCGCAAGCTGTGGGGAGGGATCGTCAACGAGACCCGCAACCTCGCCCGGCAGGCGACGTCCTGGTTAGCGAAAGATCGTGACCTGGCCAATCAGACGATCCACTGGACGATCGCGTATGCCTACGGGACGATGTCTCGGCTGCGGGGTGGCTCCCAAGTTTTGGGGCCGATGCAAACCCAGCTCCCCGCTGCCGAAGTGACCGCAACTCTGAGTACGGACCACGTTCCACTCGCGGTCCTCTGCCGCATCACGGACCTCATCCGCGTGGCCCGAGAGCGAGATCTGATCGACAGTCACCAACTGCAGTGCCTGGACCAAAACGTCCAGTCGTTGACCGGTTACTGTGGAGCATGTGAGCGGATTCGGTCGACCCCGCTGCCGTTTGCGTATGCGGTCCATCTGCGACGGGCGCTGATGGTTTACTGCTTCACACTCCCCTTCGCACTCGTCAACCGCTTCGGTCTGGTGACAATTCCCGTCACACTGGTCGTGGCCTACATCCTGTTTGGCATCGAAGAGATCGGCGTCGAGATCGAAGACCCCTTCGGCGAAGACACCAACGACTTGCCGCTGGAGAAGATTTGCGAGACGATCGAACAGAATCTGTTGGAGTTGCAGGTCGTTCAACCCGTGACAGCGGCACGTGTATGACGCTGTGGGGACTGATACCTCTCCCGACATTCTCACACTGAAGCCCCCTCCATGCGCACTCTGATTCAACACGCTGACCTCGTCCTTCCCACTGGCATCGTCCGGGGGGATCTCCTGATCGAGAATGGGAAGATCGTCGCCATTGCTCCGCCCCAGACAGTCGCGGCAGATGAGATCGTGGATGCGACTGGGCTGCATCTGTTGCCGGGGGTGATTGATGACCAGGTTCACTTTCGCGATCCGGGGCTGACGCATAAAGAGGATCTGCACACGGGAAGTCTGGCGTGTGCCAAGGGAGGCGTGACGACGTTTCTGGAGATGCCGAACACGAAGCCGACCACCACGAGTGTGGCAGCCTTGCACGAGAAGCTGGCACTGGCGGCCACGAAGTCGGTCGTGAACTACGGATTCTATATCGGGGCGACCGAGCACAACGTCGCGGAACTCGCCGATTCCCACCGCACTCCGGGAATCAAGATCTTCATCGGGTCGAGTACCGGCGATCTGCTGGTTGACCGTCAAGAGGCCCTCGAACGGATCTTCGCCGAGACAACTCTCCCGATCTGCGCCCATTGCGAGGACGAGGCGACAATTGCTGCCAACAAGGCCCGCCTGGGGACACTCCACGATGTGCGTCAACACTCCCAACTTCGCGATCATCAAGCGGCCTACGTGTCGACCAAGCGGGCCATCGACCTCGCCCATCGACACCACCACCGGTTCCACGTCCTCCATGTCTCCACAGCCCATGAGGTCGAACTGCTGCGCGATCATCGGGGGTTAATCACAGCTGAGGCTTGCCCGCATCACCTGCTGTTTCATGTCGGCGACTACGACCGTCTGGGTACTCTGATCCAGATGAACCCGAGTATCAAGAACGCTGAGGATAACGCGGGTCTGTGGCAGGCCCTGCGCGATGGCCTCATTCAGGTGATCGCCACCGACCACGCGCCGCATACTCTCGCCGAGAAGGCCCAGCCGTACCCGCTGTCGCCGTCGGGACTGCCCGCCGTGGAGAACTCGCTGGCGCTGATGCTCGATAGCGTTCACCAGGGACGCTGCACTTTGGAGCAAGTTGTTTCGTGGATGTGCGACGCCCCAGCGCGCGTGTGGGACATCGTGGGCAAGGGGCGGATCGCCGAGGGGTATGACGCCGACCTCGTGCTGGTTGATCTGCAACGGAAGCAGACGATCCGCAACGCCGATCAACTCACCAAGAGCAGCTGGAGTCCGTGGGATGGAGTGGAACTCACCGGGTGGCCCGTGCGGACCTGGGTCATGGGGCGGACGGTATTTCGGGAGGGCCGTGTGGATGCTGGACACCGCGGGAGCGAGGCAGTTTTCGATCACTCGCGTGGCGGCTTTTGGGCCTGATCAGAACGGTGAGCTTGCATCCCCTACCGCGACAGGGCATGCTGCCTTCGGGTTCCCATCTCCTCCCGTTTGTTGGATTGGCTTAACATGAATGTGCCTGTGGATTCGAATTCACCACCTGCTGTGCCTGCCTCGTCTAAGCCGCCTCGCAATCCCGTGGAACGGATTTTCGTCTGGGGTGGTATTGGTCTGCTGCTGGTCGTCGTGATGTTGGAGTTCCGTGCCCAGCGCGGATATGCCCAGACGCTGGAGGCGTTGAATGCGTCCACAGCGAATGAGGAACACGAGACGACTCTCCAAGAGGCCATGCAGGTATTGACCATGTCGCCGACGGTGAGCGATCCTGTTCCCTCGGGACCTTATAACAACATCGATTGTTCGTGGTTCAGCCTGTGCAAATCCGGCCAGTACAAGATCACTTTGGTGTGTAGTCGTGACAAGGAGCCGGTCCTGCTGGCGTTCACGACTCCGAATCCTGAACCCGAACCCGAGCCAATGGTGACACCTTACACAGGTGGTGGAGCATCTCCAGCCAGCCCCTCTGGCACGGGAGGAATGGGAATGGGAAGCGGAGGCATGCCGGATGGTCCTGGCGCAACTGCAGCCAGTCGCCCTCGTCGCCCGGGAGGAGAAGAGTCCGCTTCTCCGGCAGTGGAGACGCCAGTCCCAGTTCCGGCAGTCACTCCAGCTCCCTCGTCAGCCACGGGGACTCCGTAACGTTGAGAGAGGCGTCCCGGACTCGATGACGTGTCGACTTCCGTTCAATCGGGAGATTTGCACCGCTTTCTCACCAGGAAGCGGTGGTTTTACGTTTGGAGACTCGTTTTAGGAGCCTCTCCGGGGTACACTTCTAGGCATCCGGGTTCTCGCGAACCCGACGAGCGATCTGAGGGTCTGTCCCTTAGAGTCCGCACTGCGGAAGTCATGAACTGTTCAGAACTTCCCGCCAATTCACCGATTCCAAAGAGGCCGCGTCCGTGGCAGCCACATCGACCACCGAGACCAAGACCGCCCTGAACGGGGCCGACATCGTGATCCAGTGCCTCGTGCGCATGGGCACGAAGACGATCTTCGCCTATCCGGGCGGATGCAGCATGCCGCTGCACCAGGCGCTGCGGAAATTCAGCGACGAGATCCGCACGATCCTGCCTCGTCATGAGCAGGGCGGAGGCTTCGCGGCTCAAGGCGTCTCCCGCACGACCAACGAGGTCGGCGTCTGCATGGCGACCAGCGGACCGGGGGCGACCAACCTCGTGACCGCGATCGCCGACGCCAAGATGGACAGCATCCCACTGATCTGCATCACCGGCCAGGTGCCGCAGGCCGTCATCGGAACCGATGCGTTCCAAGAAACGCCGATCGTCGAGATCTGCCGTCCAATCACCAAGCACCACTACCTGCTCGGGGCCGAGGACTGGCGCTGTCACGATTCGATTCAGAAGTGTCTGCACTCGATTCCTCGCATCGTGAAGGAAGCCTTTCACGTCGCCAGCACCGGTCGACCCGGCCCGGTGCTGATCGACATCCCCAAGAACATCCAGCTGGCCAAGATCGAAGGCGAGATCGACTGGAACCCGGAGATGTATCTCCCCGGCTATCACCCCGAGCCACAGCCGATTCCTCAAGAGACGATCAACCGCGTCATCGCGGCGATTAAGCGGTCCAAGAAGCCGATCTTCTACGTCGGCGGCGGAGTGATCACGGCGAACGCAGCGGAAGAGCTGACCAAGTTCGCCCGTGCGACTGGTATCCCGGTGGCCACGACGGTCATGGGGATCGGAGCTTTCCCCGGCGATGACCCGCAGTCGCTGCACATGCTCGGCATGCACGGCACGGCCTACTCGAATTTCGCGGTCAACGAGGCTGACCTGCTACTCGCTCTGGGCGTCCGATTCGATGACCGCGTGACCGGCAAACTCGAAGAGTTCGCCAAGCATGGGAAGATTGTTCACGTCGACATCGACCCGTCCGAGATGCACAAGAATAAGGAAGCTCACATCCCGGTCATCGGCGATGTGCTGCAGTTCCTGCAACAGCTGAACGCCACCTTCACTGCGGCGGACAAGCCAGTGATCGACGAGTGGTGGAAGCAGATCAACGAGTGGCGCGACAAGCACCCGTTGAGCTTCAAGGATGATCCGACCTACATCCTGCCACAAGCTGCGATCACGGAACTTTGGAAGCAGACGATTGACCACGATCCTCTGCTGGCGGTCGGTGTGGGTCAGCACCAGATGTGGTCGGCTCAGCACTTCCGCTTTCGCAAGCCGAAACGCTGGCTCTCCAGCTCCGGTCTGGGGACGATGGGCTTCGGCCTGCCCGCTGCGATGGGGATGCAGGCGGCTCATCCGGGCCGCATCTGCATCGACATCGACGGCGATGGCTGCATGCTGATGAACATCCAGGAACTGGCGACGCTGGCGTGCGAGAAGCTGCCGGTCAAAGTTGTGATCCTGAACAACCAGCACCTGGGCATGGTGGTGCAGTGGGAAGACCGCTTCATGGGCGGTAAGCGAGCCCATACGTACCTCGGCCCGATCGACCATCCCGAGTGGCTCGGCGAAGGAGCTGGGGCACATTACGAGGACACCTACCCGAACTTCGTGCAGATCGCAGCCGGGTTCGGCGTGATGGCCAAGCAGGTGCGGCTGAAGAAGGATCTCCCGGCGGCGATCGCCGAGATGCTGGCCCACGACGGCCCATTCCTGCTCGACGTGATTTGCCCGTACCAAGAACACGTTCTGCCCATGATCCCCAGCGGCGGCACCGTGCGGGATATCATCCTGGAGTAGCGGGGGTCGTCAGACTTTCACCGTCCTCAAGCCGACAGGTATTGGAGCATGCCATGATCTCCGAGGCATCGAGGTCAACCGCTGAACGGGCACGGACTCTCTACGAAGCCCAACTCCGGCTGCAGTTGGAGCGGGATTTCCCGAACCGGTTTGTTTGCATTGAGCCGGTTTCGGAACGATACTTCCTCGCCGAGACATTTGATGCTGCCGTGAATTCTGCTTTAGATGCCTTCCCGGATCAATTGACCTACACCATGCGGATTGGCCACCAAACGGCACTGCATTTGGGAGTTCTGATTCAGTGAACGGATTTGTTGATGAGTCACTCAGAGCATTGGTGGACGTGCTTGTCACCGCAGATCAAGAAACTCCGCCCGTCCCGTTGAGGGCTTGGGTTGACACCGCTTTCAACGGCAGCTTGGTGATCCCACGACCGCTGATCGAGACCTTGGGACTCCAACAAGCCTCCACCACTCAGGCCATCCTGGCGGATGGGCGAGTGGCCGACCTGGAAACATTTACCTGCTATCTGCACTGGTTCGATGCTGTCTATCGAACACAAGTCGTGGCCAACGATGGTGAGTTTCCTCTTCTCGGAACGTCATTGCTGGTGGGGCGTAAAATCACGATCGATTACATAGACCATCGTGTGGAGATCGTATAAATCATGCTCGCCTCATAGTTCCCAGTTTGGTTTATGTACTGGTTCTTCCTGTGCAATTCTGTGCCCTATTGGCCTGCGTTGATGATAACCAGCCTGTTTGCAATCAAAAGCGATCAAGCCTCTGTTGAAGTTCTTCGACAGCGGATGAAACTCCTCGCGATGATGTGAATGGCTTCGGTGATACTCCCTGTGTTCGTAGGGCAACCGCAGGTGATGGATTGGTGATGTTGCAACACCTACCCGAACTTCGTGCAGATCGCAGCCGGGTTCGGCGTGATGGCCAAGCAGGTGCGGCTGAAGAAGGATCTCCCGGCGGCGATCGCCGAGATGCTGGCCCACGATGGGCCGTTCCTGCTCGACGTGATTTGCCCGTACCAAGAACACGTCCTGCCGATGATCCCCAACGGCGGCACCGTGCGGGATATCATCCTGGAGTAGCGGGGGTTGTTACGGCTTCTGCCGTCCACTCATCTCCATCTGCTCGGTGACATAGCTTTCCACTCCACGAACCCTCGTGCTAGAAGAACTCCTCGGTGATTCCCGACTGCATGTCGGAGACCATCCCTTGGAACGAATTCTTGCTTACTTCGGGGAAGTCGCCGCCTTCGTTGACCATGCCGCCCATCTGCCCGCCCATGCCGAGCGCACAGGTCTTGCAAGCATTCTTCGACCGCATCGCAGTCCACAGCTTCCACTAGCCGAAGCGATTGGCCATCCGAAGGGTAGAAGCGATGGCTTTCCAGCCACCGCCACTGCGAGGAGCTTTCATGGGGGGGATCCAGTCAGGCGATTTTCGAAGCCAAGAGCGTCTATCGAATGGAGGTCATTGTCCAGTACCGAGCGCTGGCCTTCAGCGCGGCCACCACAGCTTTTGCCACCATGACCGCTTCTTTGCAGTGAATGGGACATTGAATGGAGGAAGAGTATCGGATTGCAGTTCAGGCCATTCGGTGTATCGAGTCCAACAGTCATGCCCGACAGCGTGGGTCAGTTGCTCGATGATCCGTTTCGCCCGTTCCCGCAATGGACGGACTTTCTGTAGCAACATCTCATGTGAGACTCGAATCAAGACTTGCGACTCTGAGTCGTCAGGATTTTCACTGTCCCGTTCCAGCAGAACCAAATCGTCTTTTGCTTTGTATGCGACGAACTCCCAGCCCTGGTCGATATCGTTGTAGACCTCTCCGTCCTCCTGTGTTTCGAGAGCATCGAAGAAACGCTCCATTTCACACAGCGTGTCGTACCACGGAAAACCGACACTCACTTCTTCCTCCGAGTTCCACAGCCACAAACGCATCCAGAAATAGCTACGAATCCGGTTAAATGGGAGATTGTGATGCCGCGCCCAGTAGACGACGTTTGCATAGTATCGCGCCAGTTCATCCACGTTCGATTCGATCTCGGAGGTCCGAACCATCGACAGGACATCCCGTGGAGTCGCCAGCGAAGGCAACGGCTCGACCTTCTCCTCTTCAAAAGCATTTCGAAGGAGGAAACAGATTTCGACCTCGATCGTGTCGATTTTCTTGGCTGTCTTGAGCCACTTCTCCATGAATCATTCTCGCGGTGAAAACTGCATGTCGGACTGAAGTTGTTTCAGGAGTGGAAGTAGTCCCCTCATTGGCCATCAACTCGGCCAGCTTCGTCCGCGCGGCGACATGAGCGGGGTGCTCGGAGACCTCGACTGCGACGAGAAATCCCGTATCGAGTCCATGAATCATTCCCGCGTCTCCATCATCTCATCGAGCAGGTCGTCAGCGCTGGGGAAGGGCCGCAAAATCGGGCCGAGTTGTATGGGGGAAATGTCGAGTACGCTGCGACCGTGAGGAACTGCATCTGCGGCGTTTTGCAACTGCCCCTCAATCAATCGATACAGCCTCCGCTTTTGCTCGGGAGAGAGTTTCTCGACGGCAGATTCGATCTCTGTCAGTGTGGTCATGATTATTCCCTCGGGGATGCTATCCAATCAGGCGATTTGATTTTGACGACGGGAGTGACATTCTGCGCGTGACATTGCTCAGAATGTTAAATCATCGACTTGTCTGAGTGGACATCCTCATCTTACTGCGGTCTGGCGGAGTGGCGGAGTGGAAATTCGAGATCGATAGGCAGTTGAGTCTGTCGATGATGCTCACCCGTGATCTTGCCTCGGGGTGTTGAGCGAATGCAGTTCGGTGAGCAGACCGTAAAACGCGGGCCTGCGGTCGGCCATGCGGTCGATGATGTGTTTGTCGGGGACGCGGACGATCCGTTTCTGGCGCGAGCGGAGCGGGTCGACCTCGGTGTAGAGGATCGCCGGATCGGTGCCAGCGGCGCGGGCCAGCACCTGACCATTCGGGGCACAGAGGCTACTCTCCCCGATGAACTGGAAACCCCGCTCCTGGCCGACGCGGTTCACAGCTGCGAAGTAGACCTGGTTCTCCATCGCGCGGCAGGGGATGGAGCAGCTGGCCATCGTTTCGGCTCCGGGGGGCCAGTTGGTGGGGAGGACGATGAGGTCGGCTCCTTGCAGGGCCAGCGCGCGGGCGGCCTCGGGAAAGGCGGCGTCGTAGCAGATCAGCATGCCGATCTTGACCCCCTCGACCTGGTGAATCGCGAAGGGCTTGTCGCCGGGTGTCGTGAACATGTCGATGCCGAGGTACGGCAAGTGGACCTTGCGATAGACGCCGACGAGCCCCTGCGGTCCGGTCAGCACGGCGACATTGAAGACCCGCTCGCCGTCACGCTCCAGCATGCCGAAAACCGCGTAGCAGTTCAGCTCACGACAGGCCGCAGTCATCGCCTGGACCGATGGACCAGCGATCGGCTCGGCATACGGGCGGGCCTCGGCCAGCGACCCGAAACAGTAACCGGGGACAGCACACTCGGGAAATATCGTGAGCCTGGCCCCCTCAGCAGCGGCGATCCGCAACTGGTCAATCATCCGCCCCACGTTGCCCCCGTTGTCGGTGATCGTAATGTCCATCTGCACGCCAGCGATTTTCATGCGGGGCTCCGAGTCGGTCGGTGTGAGGTGATATACTCCGCGAGGTGAGCTGTGACCACTTTTGTAGGACGGACGTCCTCGTCCGTCCGTGGAGAACATTTGATGGACGGACAGACGAGGACGTCCGTCCTACGGCCTCAGATTGGCCCGCGAGCCGAATAGATCGTAAAGGTCACATCGAGAGCAGCCAAGGGACGCGGACCGGAATACCAGAAGGCGGAAGTTGGTGAGAGCGAGCAGCCAACCTCTCACAACGGCGTACTCGCGTCAGAAGACCCGCCGTTCATGTCGCTTGCCTGCGATCGACTCGCTACCATGCTGGGAGACGGAGCGAGGTGCGGGTGCGAATCGGATTCGGCCATCGCGGGCGTCAGCAGAGGCCGATGAATGGATACCACCCCTTTGTCCATGCCCTTCCATCACGAGAGTTCGCGACTCGCTCCGGCGATCGATGCGCGTTCGTTGAATCTTCCGAACGCGATTACACTGTCCCGTTTCGTGCTGGCCTTGATCCTGTTCGCTCTGATCTCATTTGATGGCTACTGGCAGACATCTGCGATCGTGTTTGTGATCGCGGCGATGACCGACTTTCTGGATGGGTATCTGGCCCGCAAGTATGGGCAAGTGACGGTTCTGGGCCGCATCCTCGATCCGTTCGTGGACAAGATTATCATCTGCGGCTCGTTCATCTTCCTAATGGCTTGGCCGAAGAGTGGCGTCACTGCCTGGGTCACATTCGCCATCATTGCTCGCGAAATGTTCATCACTCAGCTGCGAGCGTTCATGGAGCAGCGGGGGACCGATTTCTCGGCGAAGTGGTCGGGGAAGATCAAGATGGGATTCCAGTGTCTGGCCGTGCTGCTCGCCTTACTCTCCCTAAGTCCCGAGTTCCTCTCGAACTGGCAGGCTCTCATCTCCGAGAGTCAACTGGTTTGGCTCAGAGACATCGCGATCTGGGCTACGGTGGCGATCACGGTCTACAGCGGAGTCGAGTATTCTTGGCGGGCGTTTCATATCCTGCGTCATCCCGCGTCGGAGTAACCGGTTGTGGTCTGGCTTCTGGCAGCGTGTTTGATTCCGTCGTTTGTCGTGTCATGCGGCGTAACGGCGTTCATGCGGTGGTTCTCTCCACGCATTGGATTGATTGACCAACCGGCTGCGCGCAAGGTCCATACGACACCGACTCCACTGGGCGGTGGCATCGGGATCGTGGCGGGGTTTCTCATCACCACGGTCGCTGCCCAGGTGGCTGTCTGGTGGCTGCTGCGTCAGCCGCAACTTCCCGAGTGGTTCCCGATCGAGTTGCGACCGCATCTCGCGGGAGTGATGGCACGCAGTGGCCAGTTCTGGATATTGGCGGGTGCGGGCTTGGTCGTGGCCACGATGGGGTTTTGGGATGACTACCGACCGCTCCCGTGGCAGCCGCGCCTCTGCATGCAGTTGGCCCTGGCTGTCGGACTGGCCAGTGGCGGATTTCGAGCGACGGTCTTTGCCTCCCAGCCGTGGATTGGCTTTGTGTTGACGGTGCTGTGGATCTGTGTGCTGATTAACGCCTTCAACTTCCTAGACAACATGGACGCGTTGTCCTCGGGGATCGGGTTGATTGCGTCGACCATGTTTACGGTGGTGATGCTGACCTCGACCGCAGAGCCGAAGTGGTTTGTCGGTGGGGTGCTGCTGGTGCTGGTCGGCTCGATCGCGGGCTTTCTGTGTCACAACTGGCCGC
This sequence comes from Planctomycetota bacterium, assembly GCA_031431195.1. GTDB lineage: Bacteria > Planctomycetota > Planctomycetia > Planctomycetales > Planctomycetaceae > TH-plancto1. The sequence goes on from JANPCU010000244.1 coordinate 17,408, forward strand.
CTGCCCGGATATTTATGGGAGATGCGGGCAGTATGTTCATTGGCCTCATGCTGGCCTCGCTGACTCTGCACGGGACGTTCTACGACGCCGGTCAGTCGACGCGATCCGTGATCCTGGCCCCGCTGTGTGTGCTGGCGGTGCCGCTGTATGACTTCACGTCGGTGATGCTAATCCGTTTGTCGCAGGGCCGCAGCCCGTTTCAGCCAGACAAATCGCACTTCTCCCACCGGCTGGTGGAGTTGGGGCTGAGCCGCAAGTACGCGGTGCTGACCGTGCATCTGTGTACGATTACGACGGGTCTGGGAGCATTACTGTTGTATCGGGTCCACGATTGGACCGGAGCGATGCTCATCCTGGCGATGGTGCTGTGTGTGCTGGCGGTGATTGCGATCTTGGAGACGGTCGGTCGCCGGGAAAAATAAAACCGAGGCTGAAGTATTCAGCCTCGGCTCTTCGCAACCTGCCGGGAAGCAGATTATTCGGCGGGGGGAGGCGGGACCGGAGTCGAGTCCACCTCGGTCGAGGCATCGCCCACTTCGGTGACCACCAGCGGTGGCTCCTCCGAGGAGGGCTGGGCGGATTCAGCGGGACTGCTCACCGGGGCGACCGGGGCGACTTCCGCAGCGACTGCGGCGGGCGTTTGGGAATTGATGGTTTGGGCATTGTCGAACGGATTCGACTCTAGAACAGCTGGCACTGTCGGCGGCGTCGCGGTCGCTGCGGGCGTGGGCACACTCGACTCAGCTGACTTCAGCGGTGGTGCCGGTGGGAGCAGGAGCAGTGGTCCCGGAGCCACAGGAGTCTGAACCGACTCCACGGGTGCCGAGGTCGGAATGGTCAACGGAGGCACTGGCTTCAGTCCGACAGCGGGTTCGGTAGAGAGCAGGGCCGGTGCAACGACTGCCGGAGCAGGCACATTCACAGCTGGCATCGGAGCAGATGGAGGAGCCAGCATCGGAACCGGTGCAGCGGGTATCGCCGCCGGTGGTGCCAGAACCGGGACAACCGGGGCTGGCGTCACTGTGGCCGGGGCCATGGGTGCCGGGACAGTCGCTGACGGAGCTGCGGCTGGTGTCATCGGGACGCCCGGAGTGACTGGAACTGCCGCTCCCGGAGCAATGGGAATCACCGTCGTCTGCGAGGCATTCTGTGCATTCGGAATGGTCGCCGGGGCTTGAGCAGTCTTGACCGGTTGTGGCTGCTGAGCCTGCTGCGGTGCTGGCTTCATCACGGGTTGTCCGGAATAGAAGACCTTCGGATCATCAATGATCCACGGGGTCGACCACGAACTGGCATTATCCGCCGAGCAGACGTTGAAGAAGATCGTGTTGAAGTGTTCACCGCGGATGCCATAGGGCAAGGACGAGTAGATATGGTCACCCGCTGTCAGATCGCTGATTCCCGCATGGGCATAATAGTGGCAGCGGGAATCGGACGTGACCGACATCCCAAAGGTCCACCACCCGGTTTGTGTGATCTTCGGACCGGCGACCTCGTGGCCATTGCCATCGGATCGTAACAGGATCTGAGCGTGGTCTTCCTTGTAAGCGGGATTGGCAGCCACCGGGTTAAAGGCGATGAAGAAGCCCGGGTAGTAGGGCTCCATCTCGGTGACGGTCTGCATCCTCGAGCCACCGAAGAGCCGCCGCCCCATGCTGGCAGGCTTCTGCGAGGTCATCATCCCTTGCAGACCCGCCCGGATGCCGAAGCTGACTCCCTGGCGTTGTTCCCAATCCTTGAACTCGGGGACGAAGACGCGGACGACAAAGTTCGGCGAGTAACCCACGGCCACGGGTCGAGCCGACAGGATAAAGTCGTCCTGAGCCTGCTTATTTCCGGGATGGCCGGGGATGCCGCAATCGCGAGTTCTCAGATAGAGCGAACCCGTGCTCCCCGCGAGCCCACCGACCGGCGTCTCGACTCGCTTGACCACATCGGGAGCCCCCCGCTTGGGGCTCTCTGACCACATGCGGTTGTAGGACGCCCCCAGCGGAAAGCGAATGTTCTCATCCTCTTCCTTACTGCTCTTCGGGAAGTTGTGAGAGTAACCCCACTTCACGTCTTCCAGGTCGTCGTAGTTCAACAGGTTGCCGGTGCCGGGCACGACCTGGGCTTGGACCGACGGGGTCAGCCCACACGCAGTTCCTACGAGAAGCAACCCGAGGCAACCGCGAGTGAATGAGAATGGTGTCATGCTGACTTCCCGGCCAATCAACGAGGGGGCGAGTTGGATGCACCGGCAGTTTTCGCCGTTCGCGTTGCTCAGAGGCATGCCTCGGCAAACAAGAACAAACGAAACCACCCTCACATCTCCACCCCTGATATCGGTCGGGACGTAGCGACTAGAACGGGAAAACCAGTCCGGGGGGCGAGTCTGACCCCCGACACAGTCCGGTCGAACCAGTCAGTAAAACTCTGCCGATTGTACGGACTTCATCGTCTCGATCGATTGTCAGCACTCGTGGTCCCCTCAACCTCAACCCTGGCCCGATGTGACGAGCGAATACTGGGCCGCCTCGGGCCTTTCGATGAATGCGGTATTGTCAGGCAACTGCCCTCGTCCGACGACCACAAATCCAACGATTGGAGTGCGAGACGCACTTTGTAATTGCAATGGGGACGCGAGGCATTGGACGGCTTACGAGGCACGGTAGATTCGTACACAAATTTTCACAGATTTCAGAGGGCAGCCCAGCCCTCTGAAACCCGCTGCCTAGCCGTAAACTCTCTCCGGATTTGTGATCATCTGCGGAATCTGTGGACCGCACCTCCTCATCGATCGCCCGGCATCGACGGGGAAAAACCGATACTTCGCGCGGGACAGATTGAGACATACGACGGACATCCTCGTCCGTCGCTCGCCGGGGTTTTCCACACGGACGGACAAGACGGACGGACAAGGATGTCCGTCCGACAAATTACCTCATTTCTCCCCGCGAAAAATATCACACTGGAAGTGGGTGATGGGGGCTGTGTCTGGGGACCACTCCCTGGCCGCTCAAAGTGCGTCTCGCACTCGGGCGATTGTCCGGAGAGGATTCAAGCTGTGCAAATCTGCGAAATCTGTGTACCAATCCACTCTGGAGCGAGCTTCTCCAGAGCGGAGACTTGTACACGGATTGCACAGATCGGCACAGATTCCAGAGGCTTGGCGACTGCGGTCGCGACTCGGGAGGAGGGGGCGTCGCGGTGTGCGGTCCGATGGGAAGAGACACGGAAATACTCTGGTGAATTGTGGCGGAGATCCCCGCGGATTCACCCCTCCGACAGGTCGCAAATCGCTGTTTCATCAAGTGACCTAGGCAATGACGTGGCACTGCGACTCACCTCACGGGATCGCGGCGAGCCACTGGCTTCGAGGCGGGATCACCACGATCCCACTATAACTTGGCAGGGATTGATCGATGGCCGACTGCATCGCTTCGACGATGGTCAGAGCAATCTCGCGGTCAGCTGTTTCTGCGAGAGACAGCTCTCGTGACTCGACTGGCAAGAGAGTGACCTGTCGCTGGTCAATCATGATCTCGATGGTGTACCTCACGGACAGCGCTTGCAATTGAGACATCCAGCCGTCCAGAAGACTGGTCGGAGCATGCCCCCACTCTCGCTCGGCGCACGTCATAATCAAATGCGGGCCAGCAGTGTCGTCCACTTGAATCGAGGATTCCTGATTCGCGAATTCAGCGACTCGCCACTCTCCATCGGAGTATTGAACCAGCACTGAAGCCATGACAGGTGCCGTCGTCGCCGTGGCGATCACCAGGCAGGGCGTGCGCTGTTGAGCAAGGACGGCAGAGCACTGCGTCTCGAAGACAGTGTTCTCTTCGAGTTCATATTGAGAGTGAGAGAGGATCTCCAAGGTCGCCAGCGGTGATTCCTCGGAGGGGCTCGTGGTGGCCCAATAGCAGCTGGCGATCCCCACCAGTACGACGGCCACCGAGCCGCAACGACGGAGGATTGACCGCTGCTCAGCGAACCGCTCCAGTTCCTTGGCCAGGCTCCCCGCCGACTCGTAACGATCTTGGGGACTGGTCGCCAGTGCCCGGCGGCAGATGCGACGCAGGCCCCATGGAGCCTGCCCAATCAGTCGCCAGTCGGGTTCCAGCGCCATCTGCTCGTTGGATCGGATCGGATGTTGGCACAGGGCCGAGAACAGCACCGCTCCCAACCCATAGACATCCGACTCTACGGAGATCCGATTGGCGTCTCCGACACACTGCTCGGGAGACATGAACTCCGGTGTTCCTGGCGAGAGCAACAGCGAACTTTGCGCACTGCTCCCCGAGATACGGGCCATCCCGAAATCGATCACGCGCGGATTGCCTTCCTCATCGACGAGGATGTTGCCCGGCTTCAGATCGAGATGCAAGGCTCCCTGTTTGTGGACTGCATCCACGGCCCGGGCGGCCTTGGCCAGGACAGCTGCGATGCGTAGGACGGTCGGTTGGAAGCGGCGAATCCACGCCGAGAACGTCTGGCCGCAGACGTACTCCATGATGATGAAGTATCGGCTTTGCTCTTGTCCGACATCGAACACCTGAGCCAGATAGGGATGGCGAATCGTGCTCAGGGTCTGAGCCGCGATGGCGATCTCGTGGGATCTGGCCTCCGGAAAGGCGTCCTGGCGAAACCATTTGATGACAACATCGGTCTTCAATCGGGGGTGCCACGCACGGTAGACATCGGCTTGGCCTCCCGCTCCGAGTCGAGCGAGGATGGTATACCCGCCAATCGTCTCGGGGAGCGACTCCAGGGGGGGCGGCAAGGTAGGCCATGGAGGATCGCCATCGGTCGCTTCTTGAATCGCCCCGACCTCCTGGCGGATCGCTGCCACACGCTGCTGACAAGTCGCACAGCTCTCGACATGCCGACTCGTGGCCAGCACGCGCGAGTCCGCCATGACCGCTGGCCAGAGAGCGGATTCCTCGGGACACAGAAAATCGAGGCCCAGAGACTCAGAGCAGGGGAACTCCGGACAGAGCGGTTCACTCATGGGGGACCGCCTGTTCCGCCTCGGTGCATAGCGTGCGAACACGATCGAGTACTCGACTCGCATTCACGTAGACAGCGTTCGCGGAGAGGCCCAGTTCCAGTCCGACCTGCTTGGCCGCCTGCCGCTCGATGACATGTCGTTCGAAGCAGGTCCAGGCCAAGGGGGAACTCTTCTGCCGGGCCAGCTTCAGTGAGCGATGGAGGACGCTGCGCTGTTCGGCGAGAACCAACTTCTCCTCCGGAGGGGAGGCCAGTTGCAGCACCTCCACACCCGCACTGCGCACCACTCCTCGGCGACGGAACCAATCCACGGCGGTGGTCTTGACGATCCGACGCAGTAAGTGACGGAAGCCTCCTCGCTGAGGCTGGTACTGGAACTTGGGCATAATGCGGCACAGCACCAGCCACACGTTCTGCACGATGTCCTTCCGGTCGTGTTCACACTGTCCGTAGACACGGGCATAATCGTTGACGACATCCGAGTAGGTCGCTGCGAATTCTTGCCAGCTGGCGGTGTTGTTCGGCGAGTGCAGGCGAAGGAATAAAGAGGGGCGTGTCAGAGGCATGTAGAGGAATCCGAGATCACAGAGGGTAAGACCGCTCAGGCCGTCCACGGAATCGGAGACAGCCTCGCAGGGAACAGGAACACGTGGAATGCGTGTGAACGGGTCTCACTCTCCCACTGCCCGAGTCAGGGACGAGAAGAGATGGAGTGAGCCCCTTCCCATTGTGTACGTGTTCGACCCGCATCTCCTTTCCGTGAATCTGAGGTGAATCACGCAATTCACCCTGTTTCTACGGCACCGTACTGAATCTCACTCAGCGGTCCATTCGTCCATGAACTGTGCGCTCTCGTCGGTCACTCGCAAGTGAATTCCAGAGCATCGTTCAGTAACTCGTTCGCTTGTAACCAGTGAGTCCAGTCACGTTGACTCTGTCGCCATGCGTGTATTTCTGGCGACTTGAACATACGATCACACTTCACAAATCCTCGCGACTGTTTGGAGTGATCCCAGTGTCTCTACCTGTTCTCTCAACTGATGAGATTGAGTCCGAGCTGCGCGGGCTTCCCGGTTGGGAAATACGCGAGGGCTGGTTGCGTCGTGCTTACGGGACGCCGGGGTGGTCGCATACGATGTTGCTGACGAATCAGATCGCCTTCCTGGCGGAGGCCGCCTGGCATCATCCGGATCTGGAACTGGGGTACGCTCGCGTGGTAGTCAAGTTGCAAACACATAGCGTGCGTGGCCTGACCGCGATGGACTTTGCCCTGGCCCGGCGGATCGAGGAGCAAGTCACTTGGAAGCCGGACGAGGCGTCACCCCTGGAGGGGTATCCGAAAAAGTGGATACACTGATAGTGCGTCCAGCAGGACGCATCGGAGTTGCCAGAGTGCTATAGCAACTCCCTCACTACCTGCCCCTCGCTCAGCGGCACGGGCCGTCCGTCGACGGTCGAGTAGTGAATGGCATTTGCATCGTAGCCCAGTGCGGCGAAGACGGTGGCGTGAATATCGGCGGGAGTCACCGCTCGGGCGAGGGGGTGGCTGCCGAGTTTGTCCGACTCGCCGACGACTTGACCGCCGCGAATGCCGCCGCCCGCGAGGACCATCGTATAGCAATGCGGCCAGTGGTCGCGGCCCGCGTCGGCATTGATTATCGGCGTGCGACCGAAATCGCCCATCCAGATCACCAGTGTCGAATCAAGCAGCCCACGCTCGGACAAATCCTCGAGCAGCGCAGCGTAGGCCCGCTCCATCGGGGGGACCAGATCGTGCTTCAGGCGGCTCTCGTTGGCCTTGTGCGTGTCCCACGTGATGCTCGGTCCGTTGACCGTCGTGACGACTTTCACACCGGCCTCGACCAGTCGCCGCGCCAGTAGATGCGACTGCCCCCAGCTGTGACGACCGTATTTTTCGCGGACGGAGGCCGACTCTTTCGAGAGGTCAAACGCCTGGCTCCCGCTGGTCGAAGTCATCAGCGAGAGCGCCTTGTCCTGATTGATCGCCAGATCGCGGATCGCGTCCGTGGAGAGGGGGCGGTTATGCCCCTCCAATTGGGACCGGAGCGACTGCCGCTCGGTCACGCGCTCGGCGGAGACTCCCTCGACCAGCCCCAGATCACGAATGCGGAAGTCGGGATGATTCGGGTCGGCGTTTAGCACGAAGGGGTCGAATCGTGATCCCAGGCAGCCGCCGTACTGCCCCGGCGTCAAATAGAGGGAGCTGTCGCAATGGGGCGACGGAGTAATCACATACGGTGGAAGCGGCAGTGAATACCCGTCTCGCTGCGCCAACCAGCCGAGCAGTGTGCCGATGCCGGGAAAATCGGTCGGGCTTGGATGAATCAGCGTGCTGTCGATGGGGTAAGGACGACCGACTGTCGACCAATACATCCCCGCGTTATGAGAGCTGTGCGTGTGGTGCAAGGTCCGCACCACAGCCAGTTTGTCGGCCAGCTGGGCCAAGCGGGGGAGGAGTTCGGTGACCTGGAGTCCAGGGACGTTCGTGTCGATCGGCTTGAAGCTGCCTCGTACATTGTCTGGGGCGTGCGGCTTAGGATCCCAGAGGTCGAGATGACTGGGAGCACCGCCGTTAAAGATGATGATGACTGACTTCGCCTGGGCATTCGGGCGGGGCGAGTGGACCGTCTGGGCGACAATTCGGTTCTGGCCCAAGGCGCTTCCGCCGAGAGAGCCGCCCACCCCACACGCGAGGGCACCGAGAAGCTGTCGTCGCGACGCGGCAGCAGTCATCGGCGGTTGAGAGTGTTCGGTCATGAGTGACCTCGGGTGCGGTGAAATGTGTCCTGCCGGAGCGAGAGCCGACACAAGCATCCATGATTGCTTATTCGTAAATGTACTGGTGCCTGACCTCGACAAGCAACCCCGTTCCTCTTGAAGCGGGGGTAGCCGCAACTAATCAGGGGAGCCATCAGTCCTCTTCCATCCCGGAGGGGTCTGATGATGTTCGAGGCCACTTCCGTAATGTAAGCAGTGTGGCTACATTTTCGACGTGAGTCCGACAACTGGGGGCACTGTTCCTGACGACTCGATTGCCGCTCCTTCCGATCTGAGTTATCGTCGCGATGCTGGCTGAGCGGCCAGCGCGTGTCGTGGAGTCTGCGGCCTGAGTGCGGGTCATCCCAGCACCGGGCCAGCGAAGGAATTGAATCGTGAAGAAGAGTGTGGTTCTGGCGTACAGCGGTGGGCTCGATACCTCGGTGTTGGTCGGCTGGCTGATTGACGAGGGGTACGAGGTTCACTGTCTCTATGTCGATCTCGGCCAGCCGTGTGAAGACCGCCAGGCCATCCTGCAAAAGGCTCTCGACACCGGGGCCGCCTCGTCGCAACTGGTCGATGTCCGTGAGGAGCTGTGCCGGGACTTTGCGTTCCCGGTTTTGCAGTGGCAGGCGAAGTATGAGAACATCTACCTGATGGGCACCTCGATCGCGCGGCCGCTGATCGCCAAGGCGTGCCTGCAACGCGCTCGTGAAGTCGGGGCGGTCGCCTTCGTCCACGGAGCGACCGGCAAGGGCAACGACCAGTGCCGATTCCAACTGGCGGCTGAGGCCCTCGACCCCGGTGTGAAGATCATCGCCCCGTGGCGAATGGAAAAATTCCGCGAGAAGTTCCCGGGCCGCACGGAGATGATTGCCTACTGCGAGGCCAAAGGGATTCCGGTTAAGGCGACTGCCAAGAAGCCGTACTCCAGCGATGAGAACTGCCTGCACATCAGCTACGAAGCGGGGCTGCTCGAAGACCCGAAGGTCGACGGCATCGCAGTCGTGGACTTCGGCATGACGGTCTCGCCCAAAGAAGCTCCGGACAAAGAAGAAACCGTCCGCATCGGCTTCGAGTCGGGCGTCCCGGTCAGCGTCAACGGGAAGAAACTCTCGGCCATAGACCTCGTGACCGAGCTGAATGTGATCGGCGGTCGCAACGGGGTGGGACGCATCGACATCGTCGAGAACCGGTTCGTCGGCATGAAGAGTCGCGGCGTCTACGAGGCCCCCGGCATGACGATGCTCTACGCCGCCCACCAGGGTCTGGAGCAGCTGACGCTCGACCGCGACCTGACCCACCTGCGAGACCGGATGGCCCCGGAAATCGCCGAGATGGTGTACTACGGGTTCTGGTACTGTGCCAAGATGGACGCGCTGATGGCTTTCATCAAGGAGTGCCAAAAGCCCGTCACTGGCGAGATCACGCTGACCCTGTACAAAGGCAACTTCCGCGTCTCCAGCCGCACCTCGCCGTACAGCCTGTATGACGACGCCATCGCCTCGATGGAAGCCGGCGGCAGCTACAACCAAACCGACGCCGAAGGCTTCTTGCGGATCATGGGGCTGCCACTACGGGTCCAGGGGCGCGTGAGGCCCCGCGGGTATTGAGAGGATCGGTCAGGCGCTTCGAAGATGTCTGCAACTCAAATGGAGGCAGCGGTC